>JAYSYE010000451.1:0-11926 GCA_043716635.1 Deltaproteobacteria bacterium
CGCACCGGCGCGGGCGGCGGCACCGCCGGCACCCGGTCTCACGTACATCACCGTCGGCACGGACGCGGTCCGCACCGTGCTTGCCGTCGAAGCGGCGCACGGCGAAGTCGCGCCGATCCTGGCCGCGAGCGGCGACGTCGCGCTGATGGCGGTCGACCCGCGGGAGCTCGACGACATCTCCCAGGCGATGCACACCGCGCATCATCGCTGCGGCGGCTACATGGTGCACGAGTCGCTCGCCGATGCGCGCGCCGCGCTGGTCCCGGCGCCCGAGGGAGCCGCGATCGAGTACTCGCTCGACCGCGCCGCGCTCGTGACGGCGACGCTGCCGAAGCTGTCGGCGGCCGCGATCCACCGCACCATCGGCGAGCTCTCGGCGATGAAGAATCGCTACTACCGGTCCGAGAGCGGGGCGGCCGCGTCGGCGTGGCTGCGCGATCGCTGGCGTAGCTTCAGCGATCGGAGCGACATCACGATCGAGCTGTTCGATCAGGGCTATCCGCAGAAGTCAGTGATCATGACGATCCCCGGCACGACGAAGGCCGACGAGGTCGTGGTGATCGGTGGCCACCTCGACTCGATCGCGCTCGGCGGGATGGCGAGCGACGCTCCGGGGGCCGACGACGACGCGTCCGGCATCGCGACGCTGACCGAGGTGGCGCGCGTGCTCCTCCAGAGCGACCTGCGCAGCGAGCGCACGATCAAGTTCATCGCCTACGCCGCCGAGGAGGTCGGCCTCCGCGGCTCGCTCGCGGTCGTGAAGGAGTTCAAGCGTCGCGGGATCCACGTCGTCGGCGCGCTGCAGCTCGACATGACGAACTACCAGGGCTCGGACCGCGACATCTGGCTCATCGACGACCACACCAGCAAGCCGCAGAACGCGTTCCTCGTGCAGCTGCTCGAGCACTACGTCGGCGCGACCTGGGGCAGTGATCGCTGCGGCTACGCGTGCTCCGACCACGCCTCGTGGACCCAGGCCGGCATCCCGGCCTCGATGCCGTTCGAGGCGCGCTTCCGCGACGCGAACACGCAGATCCACTCGAAGCGCGACACGCTCGAGCGGAGCCAGAACAACGCGAACCACGCGGTGAAGTTCGCGCGCCTCGCGACTGCCTACGCGATCGAGCTCGCGAAGAGCGAGGTCGCACCACCGGCCTCGGCGGCGCTCGCCACCGCGGACGGCCGGAGTTACTGCGACGTGCAACCGCGGATGTGCCAGGCCGCGCGCGGCCACCGCCAGCGCCATCACCGCTGCCACCACGGCAGTGGCGTCGCGGGATCGCTCGCCGTGCTGTTCTTGCTCCTCGGGGCCGCGATCTCCCGCCGCGCCACCGCGGCGTAGCGCCCGGCTCGCCTCGGTGCTCCCCGTGAGCCCGCCTTCGGGGAGGCCACCGGCAGATCGGACCTGACCGCCCGGTGATGCGTTCTATACTCGTGGCACCCGGACTCCTCACACCGGGCGGTCCGATGACAGTGCTGCCCCTCCAACCCGCCCGTCGAGCTCGTCCGCGCGCGCCGTGGCTCGCCATCGGCGCGGCCATCGCGGCGCACGTGCTGATCCTCGGCACGGCCTCCGTGTTTGGCGCTGACATGGTGGGGATCGCCGGCGACCTCGTGCACCGGCCGCCCGCGCCTCCGGCACCCGACCTCGCCACCACGTGCTCGGGCGATGTCCTGCTCGCCACCTCGGCGCGCGCGATGATGTGCCTCGCGCCCTGGCGCGGCGATGTCGCGGGCTGCGGCGACGAGCTCACGACGGGACTGTGGATCGACCTCTCCGGCTGTCGCCGCGGCACCGGGCCGATCGAGGAGGTCTCGATGATCTCGCCGCGCGCCATCGCGAAGGTGAAGTCGATCGATCCCGAGCGCCTGCTGGAGGAGATGCAACACCAGCCGCCGCCGCCGTCGCCGTCGCCGCCGCTCCCACCACCGCAGCCGCAGACGGCACCCCCACCGCCACCGCAGCCACCGGCCCCCTCGCGGCCCCAGCAGGTGATCGAGAACGTGCGGCCCGACCAGGAGCAGGAGCCCGACAACGCGCGCTACCTCGCCGAGTACAGCACGCGCGTGGACAAGCAGTCCGTGTCCCGCGGCGCCGACAGCGAGCCGATGGTCGCCAAGGCGAAGCCCGAGGAGCTGCGCACGACGACCAAGCCGCCCGACGATCCGAGCAGCCACAAGCCGCCGAGTGACCGCCCGCCCGGCACCGCGGAGCACGCGCCGGATGTGACGGGACCGCTGGCGATGCGCAAGCCCGGGGCGGTCGCGCCCGCGGTGACGGCGCAGGAGCAGAAGACGCGCGGCACGAGCGACGGCCTGACGAAGCCGACCGCCGCCGACGGGCTCGCGCCCCAGCGCGGCACCGGCCAGATCGAGCAGCAGCACCGCGACGCGGGCGAGACGCCGCGCGGGGAGGGCGGGGCCGGTGGTGGCGCGCCGCAGCTACCAGACCTCGACAAGAGCAAGGATGTCCTCGAGCGCATCGCGGGCGGCGGCTCGGTCGATCACCTCGACGATGTCGCCGACGGCGACGAGACCGCACTCAACGCGAAGCGGTTCGTCCACGCGTCGTTCTTCAACCGCATGGGCCGCCAGGTGCACCAGAACTGGGACCCGGGCACGGTGCTCCGGCGGATCGATCCCGACGGTTCGAAGAACGGCGTCAAGACGCGGGTCACCGGGGTCCGCGTCTCGTTGAACGCGGCCGGTGCGCTCGTGAAGATCAGCGTCATGAGCCCGTCGGGTGTCTCGGAGCTGGACGAGGAGGCGATGCACGCATTCAAGGCGGCCGCGCCGTTCCCGAACCCGCCGGTCGAGCTGGCGAAGAACGGCCTCATCACGTTCGACTTCGGGTTCTACGTGGAGCTCGGCGCGCCCAGTTCCTCGTGGCGCGTGCTGCGCCAGTAGCGGCCGGCACGAATCGGGTTGCCAGGTTACTACGAGCGTAGTAATCCTACGAGGTCGTCGTAACCATGCCGCCCTCGAACGAGCTCACGAGCGCGGAGCTCCGCGTGCTGAAGGCCCTCTGGGTCGTGGGCAGCGGGTCGGTCGCCGACGTCCGCGCCGAGCTCGAGCGCCGCGGCCACGGCTCGGCCTACACCACGGTCATGACGCTGCTCGGCCGGCTCGCCACGAAGCAGGCCGTGCTCGTCGACCGCACGCGCGAGCCGTTCCTGTACCGCGCCGCCCAGCGCCGCGAGAGCGTGCTCCGCGATCGCCTGCGCGAGTTCGTGCGCGACGTGTTCGATGGCCAGGCGGGCTCGCTCGTCCTGAACCTCGTCGAGGACGAGTCGCTCAGCCGGGACGACCTCCGCGCGATCGAGCGCCGCATCGCGGCCTACGAAATCAGCGCCCACGAGGCGGGCTCCCCGGAGGCGGCGGGAATGCCGGCTGCCAGCGCGCCGGTTGAGTCGCCAGCCCGCGCGTCGCGGGCGCGGAGAAAGGCGTGATCCCGATGCTCGACCACGCCGCCGCCATCGCGAGGACGGGCCTCGTCCTCCTCGCGACCACCGCGGTGCACGGCACGGTGCTCGCGCTGCTCGCGTACGGGCTCGGACGCGCGCTCCGGCTCCGGCCGGCGACGCTCGCCGCGCTCTGGCTCGTGGTCGTGGCCAAGCTCGCGCTGCCCTGGGCGCCAGCGCTGCCGTGGTCCGTCGCGGACCTGCTCGCGACGCTTCGCGGTGGTCATGCCGGGCCGGCGCTCGTGCTGGAGCCCGCGACGCGCGCCACCACGACCGGCGCCAGCGCGATCGGCCCGGCGATCCTCACGCTGCTCGTCGCCGCCCTGTGGTGCGCGGGCGCAGCGCTCGTCCTCGTGCGCGCCGCTCGCATCGAGCTCGGCGTGCGCCGATCGCTTCGGGCCGCCTCCCCCGCACCCGCCGCCGCCATCGCGGTGCTGCACGCCGTCGCAGCGCGCCTCGGCATCGCACGCGTGCCCGCGCTCGTGCTCGGCCCTGCGAGCGCTGGCCCTCATGTCGTCGGCCTCGTGCGCGCGACCATCGTGATCCCGCCCGAGCTCGCGACGGAGCCTGCGCTCCTGCGCGCCGCGCTCGCCCACGAGCTCGGTCACGTCCGCCGCCACGATGCCGCCGCGCGCCTCGTGCAGCTCGCCGCACATGCGCTGCTGTGGTGGTGCCCGACCGTCTACCTCGCATCGCGTCGCCTCGAGCTCGCGCGCGAGCAGGCCTGCGATGCGTTCGCTCTGCACGCGGGTGACCTCTCGCGTCCCGACTACGCGCGCCTCCTCGTGCGCATGGCCCACCTCGCCCCGACCCCGGCGCCCGCGCTGGCGGCTCCCCGCACGCTCGACGCGCGCGTGACTGCGATCCTCGATGCCCGTGCTGTGAGGGCAGGGGGGGCGCCGGGACCTGGCACCGCGACCGCGCGCCGGGTCATCACGCGCCTCGCGATCCTCGCCACGCTGCCCGCCGCCCTCGGTGGCGCGCGTCCGGCAGCCGCGCGCGCGCACGCGGACGTCTGCGTCTACTCGCCGGCACTGGCGGAGGCGCTGATCGAGGCGTACCCCGATGCGGATCGCGATGGCGATGGCACCGTGACCCGCGACGAGGCGTGTGACTTCCAGACCGAGTACCGCCGCCGGCTCGCCGATGCGCCGGGGCCCGGCCCCGCGGCCACGGTCGGCCCGGATTCGACGACCGCGTCAGGCCCCGACCACTTGCTCGACGAGCCCCTCTGTTGCAATTGCGACGACACTCTGGGACGTTCCGCGCCCCCGACGTCGTCGACGGAAACCCGCTGCTACCGAGACGAAGGAGACTGAGGCCTTACCTATGATCCCCATGATGAACAAGCTTTCGATCCTTGCCCTGGCGCTCGCCATCGGCGCCTGCAACACCGACACGAAGATGATCACCGACAAGCTGGATTCCATCCAGCGCGAGCAGGTGGCGCAGCGCGAGCTCATCAAGGGCCTCGCGAACAATGTCGGTCGCGGTGGCGCGGCGGGCATGCCGGGTGGCGCTGCACAGGCTCCGCGGCCGGCGCGCGTCGAGCCCGACAAGCTGAAGACGTACTCGGTGCCCGTCACCGACGATCCGTTCGATGGCCCGGCCGATGCGAAGGTCACCGTCGTCAAGGCATACGACTACGCCTGCCCGTACTGCGAGCGCGTGCGCGGGACCATGGAAGAGCTGCGGGCGAAGTACGGCAACGATCTCCGCGTCGTCTACAAGCAGCTCGTCGTGCACCCGAAGCAGGCGATGGCCGCTGCCCTCGCGTTCTGCGCTGCGAGCAAGCAGGGCAAGGGTCGCGAGATGGACGCCGCGCTGTGGGACAAGGGCTTCAAGGAGCGCCAGATGGACGCGTCGGATGTCACGCCCGTCCAGGCAGGCGCCCCGCAGCCGCAGCCGGCCGCCGGCGCGCAGAGCACGAAGTGCTGGGACAGCGCGGAAGGCTGCAAGATCGTCGTCGGCTTCGCGCAGGGCCTCGGGCTCGACCAGTCGAAGTTCAAGGCGGACATGAAGACCTGCTACCAGCACGTCCAGGCGGACATGAAGGACCTCGCGGCGCTGTCGGTCCAGGCCACGCCGTCGTTCTTCATCAACGGCCGCTTCGTGGCGGGCGCGGTCCCGACCGAGAGCTTCACGGGCATCATCGACGAGGAGCTGAAGAAGGCGAACGAGAAGATCCAGCAGGGGACGCCAGCGTCGGCGTACTACCAGACCTGGGTCGTCGAGAAGGGCCTGAAGACGGTCGAGAAGCCGCCCGGTCAGTAGCCCGATCCGTAGGGCGAGCCGTTTTACTTGTTCGGCGGGTACTTCTGCAGCTTGCGCTGCAGGCTGCGTCGGTGAATCCCGAGGCGGCGCGCCGCTTCGGAGATGTTCCCGCCCGCATCGGAGAGCACGCGGTTGATGTGCTCCCACTCCGCCCGCGCCAGTGACGGCGCCTTGTAGTCATCCGACTCGGGCGCTGGCGGGTCGAGCGGGGGAGCGCCGCCGCGGGCGAACGCGCCGATGATGTCGTCGGCGTCCGCGGGCTTCGAGAGGTAGTAGGTCGCGCCGAGGCGCACGGCGTCGATCGCCGTGGCGATGCTGCCGTAGCCGGTGAGGACCACGGTCTTCGTCGCCGGATCGATCTCGGCGAGGGCCTTCACGAGCTCGAGCCCGCTCTTGCCCGGCATCTTCAGATCGACGACCGCCAGCTCCGGCGAATCCAGCGCCGCGGCGGCGACCGCCGTGTCGTAGTCGCCGCCGGTGCGCACGTCGTAGCCCCGGTCGACGAATGCGCGGGCGAGGCGGGTGCGATAGACCTCGTCGTCGTCGACCAGCAGGATCGAGGGACGGTGCTCGGCGGTGCTCATACGAGGTTGGATACCATCGGGGGGGGTGATCGTTTCACCCCGACTTCACGATTGACGTCCCGCGCGGAGACGTCGATGGGCAGGGTCACGCGGACCTCCGTGCCGGCGCCCGTGTCGGAGTCGATCTCGAGGGTGCCACCCACGCCCTCGATCACCGCGCGGGCCAGAAACAGTCCGAGGCCCATGCCGCGCCCCGGGGGCTTCGTCGTGAAGAAGGGCTCGCCGATGCGCTCCATGACGCCCGTGGGCATCCCCGCGCCGCGGTCGCGGATTGCGAGCGCCAGTGTCGCACCATGGCGCCGTGCACTCACGAGCACGGCCGCGGTCGCCGGCGAGGCGTCCTGCGCGTTCGTCACGAGCGAGCGCAGGGCCTGGCTCACCGCGTGAGGCGGCAGTCGAAGGCCTGTAACCGCGAGCTCGGCGGTGACGTCGCGGTGCACGGCGGGCGCAGGCCGGATGCCCACGAGCGTCTCGTCGAGCAGTTGCTCGACGGTGCACGTGGTGACGCTCTCGCCGACCGTACCGCCGGCGCCCTGCGCCATCTGCTCGAGGATCGAGCGGCAGCGGCCGACCTGCTCGCGGATCAAGCGCGCGTCCGCGGCCAGCTCGGCATGCTCCGGCCGCTTGTCCAGCGCGCGCTCCAGCTCCTTGGCGGCGAGCGCGACGGTGCCGAGCGGCGTCGAGAGCTCGTGCGCGGCGCCCGCGGCCATCGTCGCCAGCGACGCGAGGCGCTCCTGGCGCGCGGCCAGCCCACGCGCTTGCTGGAGCTCGGAGTCGCGCGCACCGAGGGCGCTCGTGATCCGCAGGAGGAAGTGCACGACGAACGCGGAGGCCACCCCGAGCGCGACCCACATGCCGACCGCGCGGGCATCGTCGGAGATCGGGAGCGCGAGGTGCGCTTCGAGCAGGCCGCCGAAGCCGACGAACGACAGGCCCATCAGCGCCCACGCCCAGCGTGCCCGCAGCATCACGGTCGCGAGCGCGATCTGCACCACGTAGAGGAAGCCGAACGGATTGTACGGCCCGCCCGTGAAGTAGAGCAGCGCCGTCAGGATCGCCACGTCGAGGGCCATCAGCAACGCGAGGTGCCACTCAGATACCGGGCGTGCGGGCGATGCGCCGGGGCGCGGCCGCGCGAAGCCGACGCGCCGCTCGCCCACGCGCCGCTCGCCGAAAAAGTACAGCTCGACGCCGAGGTTCGAGACGAGCCCGAGCGCGATCACGAGCAGCAGCGCGGTGATCGGCAGCGCACCCTGCAGCAGCACCTGACCCACGAGGACCGTCGTGGCCTGGCCCGCGATCTGCGCCCACCGCAGCCGCGAGAGCCACTGCATGTTGACCCAGTTGCGCTCGGGGATCGCTGCCGACGGAGGCACGGTCGGACCCTACCGGCCTTTTCATCGCGGAAGTAGCGTGATTACCTCCGGCCGTGCCTACCCGGACGCTCCGCCGCTCGGCGGTCTGGACCGTCGGCGCGCACACGATCGGCGGCCTGCTCCTCGGCACGGCGGAGGCGCTGCGACTGCACAGCGCGGCGCTCGCCGCGGTGGTCATCCCGCTGTGCGGCATGGTCGGGCTGCTCGCGGGCGTGGCCGTGGCGCTCTGCGACCACGGTGGTGCGCGGCTCCGACGCCGGCTCGGGCCGGCCTCGCTCGCGGCCGAGCTCCTCGCGGCCCTCGTGCTCGCGCTGCCGAGCGTGATCGTCACGCTGCCGGTCGCGACCGCGCTGTTTGCCGGCGCGTACGCAAGCACGCTGCCACTCGCGGGGCTGATGCCCGTGCTGCTCCCGGTGGTCGCGTGCCTTCTGATCGCCGCGACGAGTATCCTCGGCCGCGCGCTCGTGACCGACGGTGATCTCACCGGGCGCTCGATCGGCATCCTCGGCGTGGCCACGCTCCTCGGTGGCGTGTTCTGGGCGAAGCACCACCTGCTCGGGACGGGCTACGAGGGGGCGCAGGTCGGCGGGATGATCGCGGCGATCGTGCTTGCGGGGATCGCGGTGCGCATCGCGTGGCACGGCAGGCTTTCGGCTCGCGCGAGTCTCGCGATGGCCGGGCTCGTGGTGCTCGTCGCGGGCGCGGCCGTGGCGGCGGCCGTGACGGGGCTCGCCAGCGCGGGCGACCGTCGGTTGCTCGCGGAGCGCGGTGATCTCGGGCGCGACGTGGTGCATCTCGTGCGCGGCGTGCGCGATCACGATCGGGACGGCGCGTCGCGCTGGCTCGGCGGTGGAGACTGCGACGACGGCGACCCGGCGCGGCATCCAGGCGCGGCCGATGTCCCCGGCGATGGCATCGACCAGGACTGTGACGGCGCCGATGCAGCGGTCGTCCACCCCACGCCCCGGCCCGCGGCAACGCGCGTCGCCGAGACCGCGTGGAGCTCGACGCCTGCGGTGCGCGCGCTCCTCGCGAGCACGGCCCGGATGAACGTGCTGCTCGTGAGCGTCGACGCGTTGCGCTTCGATCTGCTCGCGCCCGGCGCCGAGCATCGCGATGACTTCCCCCACCTCGCCGCGCTGCTCGATCGCTCCGTCCAGTTCACGCGCGCGATCGCGCCCGCGGCTGGCACCGACGTCGCGCTGTCGACCTTGCTGACCGGTCGCTTCGATCCGTTCCAGACCATCGAGCGCACGCTCCCCGAGGCCATGAAGCTCCTCGGCCGTCATACGGCGGTCGCGATGCCCGCCGAGGTCACCCGCAACGTGGGCGACGTCCTGATCGGGCGGGGCTTCGAGTCCGTGAAGCTGGTCTACACGGACTGGGACCACGCGAACGTGGGTGATCACATCAGCGGCCCGACGACGACCGCGGAAGGCATCCGCGCCATCGACAAGGCCGGCACGCGCCCGTGGTTCACGTGGGTGCACTACTTCGACGTGCACGAGCACCACCAGCTGACGGTGCCGGGCGACCTCCTGGCCGCGACGTGGCCCGGCGCGAACGAGCGGGTGCACAAGTATCGCGCGCTGGTGCTGCAGGCCGATCGCAGTGTCGGGCGCCTCCTCGACGAGCTCACCGCGCGCGGGCAAGCCGACACGACGATCATCGTGTTCGTCGCGGACCACGGCGAGGCGCTCGGCGAGGATCCGCGCCTGCCCGATACCCACGGTCAGTTCGTCTATCCGTTGCTGATCCGCATCCCGTTCGCGGTACAGGTGCCGGGCGTGCCCGGTGGCCTGCGCACCGATCCCGTCTCGCTCGTCGACCTCGCGCCGACGCTGCTCGATCTGCTGGGCGGTCGGGACACGATCACGCCGCTCGACGGCATGAGCCTCGTGCCGGCGCTGCTGGCCGGCCCGGCGGCGCTGCGGCCGCCGAAGGATCGCGCGATCGTCGTGCACGAGGAGAAGCAACAGGCAGTGGTGGAGTGGCCCTACGAGCTCATCGTGCGTCCCGAGGACGATCTGGTGGAGCTGTACGACCTCGAGCTCGATCCCACCGCGCAGCACGATCTCGCGGCCGCGGAGCCGAAGGTCATCGCGCGGTTGAAGGCGCGCTACGCGGAGGTCCCGGCGGTGCGGATCGATCGGACGAGCGCAGGACGCGCCGACCGAGAACGCCGAGCGCAACCGCCGCGGCCGCGTGTGCCGTCATGAGCAGCAGCGTCAGCGCGAACGCCGTGTAGCGCGGCACGACGGGCGCTACGTGTGCGCCGAGCACGGTCGGCCATGCGCCCGCGGCCGCGAGCGCGGCTGCCGTCGCGGCGACGGGGAGGGCGAGCTGCGTGACCACCACGCGCAGCAGCGTCGTGCGCCCGAGACCGGCGTACGTGATGGCCGCGCAGAGCACGAGGGCAGGGATCCACGTGACCGCCGCGAGCGCGCCGCTGCTCTGGTAGACGAAGCGCATCGAGAGCGTGGGCTCGCCGCGCACCAGCACGAGGGCGACGCACGCGAGCGCGAACCACACCGGGGCGAGCCAGAGGCGCGCCAGGCACCACGCGGTGAGCGCGAGCCCGACCGCGAGCAGCACCACGGCGAGACCACCGTCGACGATCGGGAGCCGAGGGATCGCCTGATCGCCCTCGAGCGGCACGGCGAGCGCGGCCGCGAGTGGGCGCCCGCGCGCCGCACCATCGAGCGTGGTGCCCGTGGAATCGGCGATCGCCCGCGCGATGTCGACGGCGTGCACGAGCGGCTCGGGTGCGGTCGCGGCGGCCGCGGGAGCGCGCGTGCGGCCGGGACCAGGCCCGACGATGCAGGCGAGCGTCTGCCGGACCGCGCGCTCCTCCCCGCCGTGTCCGCCCGCGGCGACGTGGCCGTGGTCGGAGAGTAGGAACCACCGTGCATCGGGTGCGGCCGCGAGCAGCGTGGCGAGCAACGTGTCGGCCGTGCGCGCGGCGTCGGCGTACTCCGCGGAGAGCGCGCCGTGATGATGCCCGGCGGTATCGACGCGCAGCACGTGGACGAACGCGAGCCGCGCGGGGCCCGCGATCACGGCGCGCGCGCGAGCCTCCCAGCGGGCTTGCCACGCCTCCGGCTCCGCATCGGCGAGCGCGGTCTCGCCCGCCACCGGCTCCGCGATCGCGAAACCGAGCGCGCGCACGATGAAGCCGTGATCCTCGGCGATCGCGATCGAGCCTGGGACCTGCGCTGGGATGCCATGCCACGCGGGCGAGTACGCGCGCGGACGATTGGTGACCACGCCGGTCTGCTGCTGCGTGAGCCCGCTCCAGAGCGCGACCTCGACCGGCAGCGACACCGACGGGAATCCGACGTCCATGCGCAGCCGCTGCCCGCGATCGCACGCGCTCATCAGCGCCGGCAGCGTGCGCGCGACCGACTCGGAGAGCCCGTCGATGAGGACCACTCGCGTGCGCGCCACGGCGGCGAGCCCCGGGCCCGTGGCGGGTGGGAGCGGCGCCGGATCGCTGGGCCTGGCGTCGTAGGTCACGACGGCGTCGCGGAGGTCGCGCCGGAGCCGGGGCAGGTACCACGCCGCTGCGAGCAGCAGCGCCGCGACGATCGCGCCGAGCAGCCGCGGTCGCATCACTTCGCCGACGCCGCGTGGGACGCCGCGTGGGGCGCGGCCGGGACCGCGTCGGGGGCGGCGTCGGGGACGGCGTCGGGGACGCTGAGGCTGCCGAGCGGCGCCTGCCACGGCTCGTCGGCGAGCAACTCCACGGGCAGCAAGCGCACGAGCGCGGGCAGGACGAGCCCGTTCGTCACGAGGCCCATGTGCGTGTACTGCGCGCGGATGTACAGGTGCCGCGCCGTCCTCGCCTCCGCGGGCCACAGCGACCACGAGGGCGGAAACCGGTCGAGCCGCACCGTCCCCGCGATCTCGTCGGCGGCATCCTCGCTCGCGAGGATCGTGTCCTCGCCGACCGTCACGAGGCGCCGCCGCGGCGAGCCTGCGAGCCACGCCACCGCCGGGCTCTCGTCGAGGTACAGCGCATCCACGAGCACGAGGGCATCGAGCATCGGCTCGTCGAGCCACTCGTACAGGGTCTTGATCGCGCCCGAGTGGCCGATCGCGGCCGTGTACGCGCTGCCGCGCATGACCCCGGTCGCGTCCTCCACGATCCGGATCAGCTCGCCGAGATCGGGATAGTTGATCGGCACGCCCTTCTTGCTCGGAGCCTCCGGCGCGATGATCAGCGCGTTCG
>JAYSYE010000452.1:0-34440 GCA_043716635.1 Deltaproteobacteria bacterium
CCGTCCGCCGTCGTGCCGAGGGTCCAGGTATCGTCGTCGACGGAGAACGCCATCTCCACGAGCGTCGAGATTGCATCGCTCGCGCGCGCCTTGGCACCGCCGCCCGAGACCGTCAGCTGATCGATCACCGGGCGCGTGTTGTCGATCGCGAACATCGTGGTGGTCGCGCTCGAGGTCAGCGACCGGTCCGGCGAGTTCGCGCCCGCATCGGAGCCCGTCACGCGCACGCGGTACCAGCCGTCCGGGTACGTCTCCGTGTTCCAGTCCCAGCTGGTCGACGTCAGCGGCGTCTTGCCGGTCGAGACCGGCCGCCAGTTCGCCTCGCCATCCCGACGCGCCTCGAGCGTGTACGTCGTGTCATCGCCGTCGGGGTTCTCGACCTTCCACTTCACCTTCATGACGGGCGAGCGCGGCTTCGCGGCCGAGTCCTTCAGCGTCGGTAGCGACTCCTTCGTCGCGGGCTCGACGCCGACCTCCGAGACGGCCGAGACCTGGTTCTGCGGGACGTAGAACGCGGTCACGCGCCGTACACGCGCCGCGTCATCCTCGAGCGCCACGCGGAACTGCAGATACCGCCCGGGTGGGCTCGTGATGCGACCGCCCTCGGCCCCACCGCCGAGCTTGCCGATGGCAGCCGGCGACTCCCACTCGCTCCAGCCGACGCCCGGCTTCGCGGTGTTGCCGCTGCGAGACATGACCTTCACCTTGCCCGTCGTGGTCCACGCCAGCTTGCCGAACCGCGCCACCGCCTTGGCATCGAGCACGTCGGACACGAACCGCGCCTGCGCCGCGCGACCGGTCGAGCGATACGCTGCCGCCGCATCGTCGGTCGCGAATGACACGGCGCCGGCCTTGTCCACCCAGAGCTGGCTGACCGAGCGCTCGTCGACATCGAACGCGGTCCCGACGCTGCCGTCCGGATCCACCATGTACACGCGGCCCTTGTCGGCGGCCCCCGCGTAGACGGTCTCGCCCGTGACGGCGAGCGCGGTGAAGTAGGTCTGCGTCAGCGCGTGGAGCTGGTCGAGCCGGCCATCGGCGCCGATGCGGAACAGCGCGCCCTTGCCCTTCTTCGCGCCCTTGCGACCGAGGTCCGTCACCGCCGGTGGATCCTTGTCCGCACCGGGCTTGGTGCCCGCATCGGGGAGCTTCGTGACCTGGCCCTTCGGCGCGGTGGGGTTCTCGGCGGCGTCCACCTGACCGGGCGTCTTGGCCGCCGGTGCGGGCGCATCCGCGAGATCGTTGGCCGCCGCCACCACGCCATCGCGGTACGGCGCGAGCGCACTGATCTCGTTGCCCGCGAAGTCCGCCATCGCCCGGCTCGTGTGCTTTGCCGGATCGTAGCGGAACACCAGCGCGCGCTCGCTGGTACCGAACCACACGCCGCCATCGGAGGCCACCGTCACCGCAGTGACCCGCTTGTCATCGGTGCTCGCGACCTCCTTCGCGCTCGACCCCGACACGGCGAACAGCTTGCCGTTCGGCCCGGTGCCCGCGTACACGGTCGATCCCGCCGCGGCGAGCGACCAGATCGTCTCGACGTCCTTGAGCGCGGGGCCGGCCGTGGCCTTGCCGCCGCCGACGTCGATCTTCCAGATCTTCGCGCCGGGCATCGCCCCTGCCCACACGGTGCCGTCGCTGGTCTGCGCGAGACTCACCACTGCGATCGCACCCGGCACCTTCACGACGAGCTTCGCCGCATCGCCGGTGACCCGGTAGATGGCGCCCTCGGCATCCGAGCCGAGGAGAACGCTCCCATCCGCGAGCGCGAGCGCGCTCCAGACTGCATCGCCCTCGAGCTTCGTACGCTTCGTATCCCAGCCGGGACGGAGCTCGCCCGCCGACGTGACGAACGCCGACGTCGCGTCCCCCGCATCGAACTGCGCGTACGTCTCGACGGTCCAGGTGGCCGTGACCACGGCGCTGGCGGGCGCCGTGACCAGACCGACGAGCGCGACCCCGCCTGCGGCGAGCAAACCGATACGATTGCGAAGCACGAATCCCCCTGTGACTGCGACTAGCGAGTGCGAACGCGGACGAGCAGCAACGCGCTGCCATCGATCACGCGCGGCGCGGGCGAGAGCGTGCGCGCCATGGGCTTGTAGCTCTGCGCCCGCTGCGTGCGGGACTGCGGGTGGAGCTTGTCGAGCGCGCTCGCCGGCAGGTCCTTCACGAGCTTGCCGTCGAGCGCGATGCCCTCGTCGGCCGGATAGATCGTGGCCGCCCACACCGTGCCGGGCAGGAGCTTGCGGAACGCGGCGAGCAGCGTCTTCAGATCGACGGGCGGGGCGGAGTCGAGGCGCGCGACGTCACCCGACGAGACCTCGACCTGGACGATCGAGCCCGCGAGCGACGCGGGCACGTCGAGGGGGACCTGATCGATCACGTCCGTGCCGTCGTACCGGGTGAGCCGGACCTCGAGCAGGTTGCGCTGGCCGGGGATGAGGTCACCCGTCGGGACGCGGACCTCCTGCACCTCGCCTTGGTTGGCCTCGAAGCGGAGATCGACCTTGATGTCGACCCGCTCCACACGCACCGGCGCGAACGGGTTCAGCAGCAGCGGGACGAGCACGCGCAGGCCACGCACGCCGCCCATCACGCTCGCGGCGCCGTCGTTCGCGTACATGTAGTCGGTGAACTCGATCGGCTGCTGGCCGGCGATGCGCACCGTGGAGTCGACGCGCGCGGTGACGTGGTCGCGATCGGGGAGGTAGTAGCTGACCGCGTTCGTGAGGGCCGCGCCGACGAGCGACGGGGTGAGAAACTTGTTGTCGATGACCTCGACGTGAAAGGCGCCCTTGTCGACGTGGGTGCCCGTCTGCGTTCCCGACGTGGTGGTGATCGCGATGTCGACGGGGATCATCGGCGAGCGCAGGGTCAGATCCGCCGCGATCGCGGATTGCCGATCCTGCACGAGCGAGCCGAGCTCCTTGGCGGCCGTGCCGACGACGAACGCATTCTGCGCCGACGGGATCACGGCATGGACGTTCACGGACGAGACCGGCGCGTACGTCTCGCCGCCCTGGAACAGCGGGTGGCCGTACGCGAGCACCTGGTTGCCATCGATGTAGGAGACGGTGCCGACCGCGGAGGCCGCCATGTCACCGCGATACAGCTCGACCGCGATCGACGCCCCCATCACGAACTGCGAGGGCCCGTCCATGTTCGCGTGCCCGGCCGTGGAGCCAGCGGCGCCACCCGCCTGCATGGGCACGATCGCCGAGCCGGCGAACATCGCGGTCAGCGCGTCGAAGGCCGGCGCCGAGAATCCCGACATCGCGAGCGGCACGGTCGCCGCCATGATCTGATCGGTCTGGGACGCGGTCTGGGACGCGGTCCCGGGGCGCGCGACGGGCGAGGGCAGGGGCGCGGAGAGCAGCCAGTTCCCGTGCGGCGGGCCGAGCGCGGCGAGCGCGGCCTCGGCATCGACCGTGGGCGTGAGGCGACGCCAGTCTGCCATCGATGCTGCGACCGGCGCGATGACCTTGGTCCCGTTCGGGCCGGCGACGACCTTGCCGCGCCGCGGCGTGGCCGCGTCGCGCTGCATGTACGCGAGCGGCGTGCAGCCGCCGAGCGCGATCTTGTTGAAGCGGAACCCGTACGAGAATGCGCAGGCGACCTTGTCGTCGATGTAGAGCGGGCTGCCCGACATGCCCGCCCAGAACCCGGGGAGCTGCATCTTCGGGTCATCCGACTTCACGAAGATGAGGTCCTGCTTCGGCAGGTAGTTCGGCACCACCGACACGACCTCGAACGTGAACCGCTCGGGCTTCGTGCCCTGAAACGTGGTGTAGCCGTATCCGGTCTGCCCGCGGTGGACCTGGGCGAGGGGATAGATCTCGGGAGGCGCGGCGCGCGCGAAGAGCCCGGGTGCCAGGATCCCCGCCAGGACGCCCACTACGGCGCACAGCCGCAAGGTTCCGTGCATGGAGCTCGAATGCTAGCGCGGCGGCCGGTGCGGTGCCGGTAGGGCTGTCAGGTTTTGCGCCGCCGGTGTCCTGCCATGGTGGACGTCCGACATTTGCCGCCGTGGCGCCGATCACCGGGCTGAAGCAATTTCGGACGGTTGGACGATTGGTCCGACCCGGCATACCCGCTGCAGAGGGAGGCAAGCATGCTGAACTTCGTCGAGACCTGGAAGGGAATCGCTACTGCCCTCGGCCGCTCCGAGCGGTGGTGCCGCTACATGGCGCGCCGCGCAGGAGATCCGCTGCCGGTGTTCAAGGTGGGCGGCATCGTTCGGCTGAACCACGCCGACCTCGAGGACTGGATCGGGCGCCAGCGCGCTGCGTCGATGCGCGTGCCGCAGCCGGTGCTGCAGCCCGTGCAGCAGCCCGAGGATGCGACGGTCGCGCTTCGTCTGATTGCCTGATACAACGCGGCGCGATGCCCGCCGTCACGCGTCCTGTCTCCGAGCTGCGCGGCCCGGTTCGCGCGCTGTTCTCCGACGTCGACGGCACGATGACCACCGGCGACCGCGTCGAGGCCTCGACGTACGAGGCGCTCGAGCGGCTGGGCGCGGCCGGGGTGCCCGTCGTCATGGTCACGGGCCGACCGGCGGGGTTTGGCCAGGCGTTCATGAAGATGACGCCGGTGCTGGCATGCGTCACGGAGAACGGTGGCGTCACGTTCATCCGCGACGGCAAGAAGCTCCGCAAGCTCTACGGGGTCCCGGCGGCCTCGCTCCCGGAGTGGCGCCGGCGGATGCACGACATCGCGCTCGAGGTGATGCAGAAGGTCCCGGGCGCGCGGCTCTCGAGCGACTCGAAGTATCGCGAGGTCGATCTCGCGATCGACTGGAACGAGGAGGCGTCGCCCCCGCTGACGCGCGAGGACGCGGAGACGTGCGTCGCGATGATCCAGAAGCACGGGCTGCACGCGGTGCGCTCGAGCGTGCACGTGAACTTCGGCCCGCCGCACTTCGACAAGCTATCGGCGTGCATGACGGTCGTGCGGCAGGTGCTCGGCGGCGACGCGAACGATCTGTCGCCGTACGTCTATGTCGGCGACGCGCTCAACGACGCGCCGATGTTCGGTGGCTTCCCGACGTCCGTGGGCGTCGCGAACGTGCGCGCGTGGTGGGACGAGCTGGCGTTCAAGCCGGCCTTCGTCACCGAGCGACCCGAAGGCGCAGGATTGCGCGAGCTGATCGCGCACGTGATGAATCACCTCCGCTGATCCTGTAGCGTCCACCGATGGCTCGTCCCGACGTGTTCGCTGCCGCGCTGCGGGCGCTGGACGCGGGCCGCGCCGTCGCGCTCGCCACGGTGGTCGGCGCCCAGGGGTCGACGCCGCGGCATCTCGGCGCCCGCATGGCGGTCGCGGCGGACGGCGAGCAGTGGGGGACGATCGGCGGCGGGCGCATCGAGCAGCTCGTGGTGGCCGCGGCGGTGGCGGTCGCGGAGGGCGGCGAGCCGCGCGTGGTGAAGCAGCACCTCGTGCGCGACCTCGCGATGTGCTGCGGTGGCTCGATGGCGGTGGTGCTGACGCCGATGGGACCGTCGCGGGACGTGCTGGCGGCGCTGGGCGCGCTTCGCGGTGCGACCGCGCTGCTGACGCCAGTCGGCGGCGAGCCGCTGAGCCTGCGCGATGTTCTCGACTCCGATCCGGCGCCGTACCACCCCGCGGTCGTCGACGCGGTGCTCGTCGAGCGCGTCGGGTTCGCGGAGCGTGCGATCCTGTTCGGCCTCGGGCACGTCGCGAAGAGCCTGGGGCCCGTGCTCGCCGCGCTCGGGTTCGCCGTGACGGTGTGCGATGACGGCGACACGGGCGCGCTGGGCCCGCTTGGCTCGGAGGCCCCGCCGTGGGCGACGCGGATGATCGAGTCGTTCGATCCGGCGGAGGTCGAGCGCACGCTCGGCGGCTTCACGCGCGAGGACCGCGTGCTGGTGATCACGCGCGATCACGCGATCGATCAGGATCTGCTCGAGGCGCTGATCGTGCGCGATGACATCGGGTACCTGGGGATGATCGGCAGTCGCGGCAAGGTCGGTCGCTTCGAGAAGCGGCTCGCCGCGAAGGGGCTGCTCGAGGGCGATGCGGGGCGCGCGCGGTGGGCCAAGCTCCGCGCGCCGATCGGCTTCGATATCGGCGCGGAGACGCCCGAGGAGATCGCGGTCGCGATCGCGGCCGAGCTCGTGGCGATGCGGCGGCGGGGCCGACCGGAGCCTGGCGCGTGGTGAGCGAGCCGGAGCGTGGCAACCGCCGGCCGCGGCTCGGCGCCGTGATCCTCGCCGCGGGTGCCGGGAGCCGCCTCGGGGGCGTCGCGAAGGCGCTGCTGGTCACGCAGGGCCTGACGTACCTCGAGCGGATCGTCGGGACGGCGCGTGGAAAGGTCGTGGGGCTACACGATGGGGTGATCGTCGTCGGGCCGCCGTTCGCGGAGGCCGTCGCGGCTCACGCGCGGACCCTGGGTCTCCGCGTGGCCGTGAACGCGGAGCCGGAGCGCGGCATGGCGAGCTCGATCGCGATCGGGTTTGCGACGCTCGCGAGCGGTGATGCCGACGCCGCGTGGCTGTGGCCGGTCGATCACCCGGGCGTCGAGGCGGCGACCCTGCGAGCACTCGTCGCCGCGCTCGGCTCGCATCAGGTGGCACGGCCGCGCTTCGAGTCGCGCGGTGGCCACCCACCGCTGGTGGCCCGATCGCTGTGGGCGCAGCTGGCGAGCTGCACGGAGATGCCGGATGGCGCGCGCGGCGTGATCGCCGCCGCCGACGTCGTCGAGGTCGCGGTCACCGACGCGGCCGTCGTCCGCGATGTCGACACGCGCGCCGACGCGGAGCGGATCGCGTGATCCGGGGCACGGCGTTCGCGAGAGTCGTCGCACTCGTGACACTGACGGCACTGGCCGCGTGCCCGGCCGCAAAGCCCGGCGGGCCGACCGTGCTGAAGGACCCCGTCGCGATCTACGATCGCGATCTGCGCGAGGACCTGCGCGCGGAGCTCCTCGACGAGGTGCTCACCTCGTACGCCCGTGACGAGCCGCCGGAGATCGACACCACGATGCTGCCGCCGACCGTCGGACCGGCGCGGATCGGTCCCGGTCCCGGCGATGTCCTCCTCGGCGTCGAGATCACGCGCGCGCCGAGCCGGTGGCCGCTCGATGTCGATCCGCGCACGCCGACCGTCGCCCGCAGCAAGCGCATCGAGGTGAGCCTGTCGGCCGACGGCAGCGCGGCGTGGGTCTCCGACGAGGTGTCGTGGCGCATCCCGATGTGCACGCGGGTCGCGACCATCCCGCTGCGGCTGACGGCACTCTTCGCGCGCGACGGCGACCGCTGGGTCCCCGTGTTCGAGCACCTGTCGTTCGCGCGGGTGCCGGTGCCGCTTCGCGCCGACGAGCTTCCGGCCAAGGTGATCCCCGCGGCCGTGGTCTCGGGCGATCTGCGCGATGCACTCTCGGGCGTGGTCGCGCAGGGGCTCCTGAAGCCGAAGGATCGGAAGCTCACCGTCGTCGCGCTCGGGCCGGAGGCGCTCGTCCTCGGCCCCGGCATCGACGACGAGTGGCATGGCCCGGACATCGCGCAGTCGCGCCTGTCCGACCTCGGCCTGCGCGCCGAGGAGCGCCGCATCGGCACGGTCGGCCGCAGCCCCGGCACGGCCACGATCGCCTACTGGGTCGGCAACTTCGTGGCGAGCGTGCCCGCGCGCGCGGGCATCCCGGCCGGCAAGGCGCGCATGCGCGGCACGTTCGTGTTCGAGAAGCGCGAGGGCAACTGGGTCGTCGTCCAGACGCACGTGTCCGAGCCGATCACCGACAACGACCTCGCGAACACGATCTTCGGGACGGCGCTGCTGTCGCCCAAGCCGCTCGAAACTTCCTGCATCGAGTAGTGGCGGCCGGCCGTTCCGCTGACAAGCTGCGCGGATGCAGACACGCGTGTATGCGGCGGCCGCCGCGAAGCAGCCACTCGCCCCGAGCACGATCGAGCGGAGGGCCGTCGGCCCGCGCGACGTGCAGATCGATATCTTGTTCAGTGGCATCTGCCACTCCGATATCCACCAGGTCCGCGAGGAGTGGGGCAAGGGCAGGTTCCCGATGGTCCCTGGCCACGAGATCGTCGGACGCGTCAGCGCGGTCGGCGCCGAGGTCACCAAGGTGAAGGTCGGAGATCTCGCGGGTGTCGGCTGCATGGTCGATTCCTGCGGGGCCTGCACGCACTGCGGCGAGGACCACGAGCAGTTCTGCGAGCAGGGCAACTCGGGCACGTACAACAGCCTCGAGCAGGACAAGCGGACGCCGACCTACGGTGGCTACGCGCAGCACATCGTCGTGACGGAGCGCTTCGTGCTGAAGGTCCCCGCGAACCTCGATCCCGCGGGCGCCGCGCCGCTCCTCTGCGCGGGCGTGACGACGTTCTCGCCACTCAAGCAGTGGAACATGCGCGCGGGCCAGCGCGTCGGCGTGGTCGGGCTCGGCGGTCTCGGGCACATGGCCGTGAAGCTCGCCGCGGCCATGGGGTGCGAGGTCACGATGCTGTCCACGTCGCAGAGCAAGGCGGCCGATGCGAAGCGACTCGGCGCGCACGACTTCGCGCTCACGAGCGACAAGTCCACGTTCGATCGGCTGAAGGGCCGCTTCGACATGCTGATCGACTCGGTGTCCGCCACGCACGACTACAACGCCTATCTACGCTTGTTGCGGCCGTACGGCGTGATGGTGTGTGTCGGTGCGCCGCCCGAGCCGCAGTCGATCGCCGCGTTCGCGCTGATCGGCGGGAACAAGCGTCTGGCTGGCTCCATGATCGGCGGGATCAAGGAGACCCAGGAGATGCTCGAGTTCTGCGGCGAGAAGAACATCATCGCGGACGTCGAGGTGATCGCCGCGAAGCAGATCAACGAGGCGTACGAGCGCACGATCAAGGGTGACGTCCGCTACCGCTTCTCGGTCGACGCGAAGACGTTCGCCGAGTGAGCCGGCTGGAGCGGCCGCGGTCAGGGCGATCATCGAAGTCCGCCGCCGCCGTCGGCCTGAGATCGTTCCGCGAGAACTACCTATGGTGATGACTCCTGCACGCGGTCTTGGTACCGCATAAGCCGTGAGTGAGCCGGGGCGGATCCGCGTGCTGTTCGTCGAGGACGACGCGCAGCAGCACGAGATGGTGTGCGACTACCTCGCGCGCAGCGACTTCGGCTTTGTCACGACGGTGGCGTCGAGCCTCGCGAACGCGCTTCGAGAGGCCCGCGCCGGCACGTTCGACGTGATCCTCCTCGATCTCAACCTGCCGGACTCCCGCGGCCTCGCGACGCTCGACGCCCTGCGCGCCGCCGTCGGCACGCCGATCGTGGTGCTCACCGCTCAGCACGACACCGACCTGACCCGCGAGATCATGCACCACGGGGCCCAGGACTTCGTCCCGAAGGATCCGCAGACGCCGCGATTTCTTGCCCGCGTCGTGTACTACGCGGTCGAGCGCGCGCGCCTCCAGGCCGAGGTGGATCGCGCGACCGACGTGGCGAGCCGCCTCCGCGAGGCACAGACCCTCGGCGCGGTCGGCCGCCCGAAGCTCACGGTGACCGCCGAGATGATGGGCGAGCACGGGTTGCAGCAGGCCGCGCCCGCGCAGTTCACCGAATGTGTGCGCCTGTTCCGCGAGGCCGTGGGTGCTACGCTGGAGGCGCAGATTTATCGCGGCCGGGAGCCCGACACGCGGAACCGCCTGCTGCAGCTCGCCGACCTCCTCGGCCGAGCGCGCGCGACGCCCCCCGACATCATCGACACGTATCGCGGGGCGCTCGCGGCCCCCGCCACCGAGGCCGGCGCAACCGGGCTCACGGCTGCATGGCGTGAAGAAGCGCGGCTCCTCCTGATCGGCCTCCTGGGCCACGTACTCTCCTACTACCGGATGCGCGCCGTGTCCGACAATTTCACGACGTCCGACCCTTCCTGAACGGCGGTATTCGATGCCTCGCTACAAGTTTCGCCTCTTCGTCACCGGCCAGGGCGGGCACACGCCCACAGCGATCACCAACCTCCGCGCGATCGGGAGCCAGTTCCTGAATGGTGACTTCGAGCTCGACATCATCGACGTGCTGGACCAGCCGGCCATCGCCGAGGAAGCGCGCGTGACGATGACGCCCACGCTACTCAAGGACACGCCCTTGCCCGCGCGGCGGCTCGTGGGCGACCTGTCCCACACCGCACGCGTGCTCGCCGCGCTGGACATCTCCATGGCCTCGGACGGCAACTCACGGGGTCGTAGCTGATGGCGAGCGCGAAGGTCGTGAAGATCGCGAAGACCGCGAGCGGCATCCCGGGGCTCGAGCACATCACGAAGGGCGGCCTCCCCGTCGGCCGGACCACGCTGGTGGCCGGCACCGCGGGCAGCGCGAAGACCGTATTCGCCGCGCAGTTCCTCGCCGAGGGCATCATGCAGTTCGGCGAGTCCGGTGTGTTCGTGACGTTCGAGGAGTCGCCCGACGATCTGCGGCGCAACCTCGCCGGCTTCGGCTGGGAGGTCGAGGCCTGGGAGGCGGCGAAGCAGTGGCGCTTCGTCGACGCGAGCCCCGATGCGTCCCTGCTCGAGGTGTCGACCGGGCCGTTCGATCTCGGTGGGTTGATCGCGCGCGTCGAGCACGCCGTGCAGGTGGTGGGTGCGAAGCGCGTGATCCTCGACTCCGTGAGCGCGATCGTGGGGCAACTCGGCGACTCCTCGCGAATCCGGCACGAGCTGTTCCGGGTCGCGTCCGCGCTGCGGCGGATGGGCGTGACCGCGCTCATCACCGCCGAGCGGCTCGGCGAGTACGGCGACATCGCGCGCTTCGGGGTGGAGGAGTTTGTCGCGGACAACGTGATCGTCCTGCGCAACATCCTCGACGAGGAGAAGCGCCGGCGCACGATCGAGGTCCTGAAGCTGCGCGGTACCGACCACTCGAAGGGCGAGTTCCCGTTCACCGTGACGGACACCGGGGTCGTCGTGATCCCGCTGTCGGCGATCGAGCTCGAGCAGCGGTCGTCGAACGTGCGCGCCACGTCGGGGATCGCGGAGCTCGACGAGATGTGCGGCGGCGGCTTCTTCCGCGACTCGATCATCCTGGTCTCCGGTGCCACCGGCACGGGCAAGACGCTGACCGTCGCCCACTTCGTGAAGGGCGCGGCGGATGCCGGGCAGCGCTGTCTCCTGTTCGCGTTCGAGGAGAGCCGCGAGCAGCTCATCCGCAATGCGACCGGGTGGGGCCTCGACTTCGAGTCGATGGAGCAGGCGGGCCTGTTGAAGGTGGTGTGCGCGTACCCCGAGATGCAGGGGCTCGAGGATCACCTGCTGACGATCGAGCGCGCGGTGAAGGAATTCAAGCCGTCACGGATCGCGGTGGATAGCCTCTCGGCACTCGAGCGCGTGTCGACGCTCAAGAGCTTCCGCGAGTTCGTCATCGGGCTCACGTCGTACGTGAAGCACCAGGAGGTGACGGGCCTGTTCACGTCCACGACGCCGGACCTGCTCGGCGGCACGTCGATCACCGAGGCGCACATCTCGACGATCACGGACACGATCATCCTGATCCGCTACGTCGAGATGTTCGGCGAGATGCGCCGCGGCCTGACGGTGCTGAAGATGCGCGGCTCGCCGCACGCGAAGGACATTCGCGAGATGACCATCGACCAGGACGGCATGCACATCGGCAAGCCGCTGCGTAACGTGACCGGCATCCTCAGCGGCAACGCGCGGCAGATCAGCGAGCCGGAGTCCGTGCGCCTCGACGAGATGCTGGGCCGCACGCGGACGGACCGCTGACCGCATGGCCGACCCCGCGCAGCAGGCGGAGCTCCTCAGCCGCCTCCTCCTGAAGAGCGAGGAGCGCCGGCTCCACCTCTCGCGCGCGCTCGGGTTGTCGGCATTCGACTGGGATCTGCGCGAGAAGAAGCTTGTCTGGGACGACGGCGAGGACGCGGCGCTCGGTGGCGACACGCTCGCCGCGGAGAGCCCCGTGTCGTGGCTCGCGAACGTCCACGCGGCCGACCGGGAGCGCGTCAGCCTGGGCCTGCAGGAGGCAATCGCGAACGGGCGCACGCGCTGGTCGGACGAGTTCCGCTTCGTGGCCCGAGACGGCACCCCGTCGATCGCGCTCGGGCGCGCATCGATCCTGTGCGACCCGACGGGGATGCCGATCCGGGTGATCGGCGCGCTCGTGGACATCACGGCGCAGCGCACGGCGGAGCAGACGCTGCGCGAGTCGGCGACGCGACTCCAGGTCCTCGTCGACGAGGCGGCCGAGACCGACCGCAGGAAGAACGAGTTCCTCGCGATGCTCGCGCACGAGCTGCGGAACCCGCTCGCGCCGGTGCGCTCCGCAGTGGATCTCCTGCTCGGTCACCCCACGCCGGAGGCAGCGGAGCGGTACATCGCCGTGATCGGTCGCCAGGTTGGTCGGCTCACCCACCTCGTGGATGATCTGCTCGATGTCTCGCGGATCACGCGCGGGCACATCGAGCTTCGGCGCGGCCCCGTGGAGCTGCGCGAGCTCGTGCTGCGCGCGGTCGAGTCCGTGCAGCACCACGTGACGAGCCGGCGCCACGCGCTGACCGTCACCCACGCGGACGGCCCGGTCTGGGTGGATGGCGATCCGCTGCGCCTCGAGCAGGTGCTCGCGAACCTGCTCGTGAACGCGTGCAAGTACACGGACCCCGGGGGCGCAGTCGACGTCTGCGTGAAGCGCGAGGACGCGCGCGTCGCGGTCTCGGTCTCCGATACCGGCGTTGGCCTCGCACCCGACATGATCCTTCGGATCTTCGAGCTGTTCGGTCAGGTGCCCCAGAGCATGGACCGGCGCGATGGCGGGCTCGGCATCGGGCTCACGATCGTGAAGCGCCTCGTCGAGATGCACGGCGGCACTGTCGAGGCGAAGAGCCGGGGGGTGGGCTGTGGCAGCGAGTTCATCGTGACGCTGCCGGTGATCGCTTCGCCCGCGACGGTCTAAGGGTGCGCGCGCCGCGCGTCGGCTCTTGACCTGCAGAGGTTCGACCAATGCACGGATCGAGCGGGGTTGGCATCATCGGGTATGAACCTGACCGCTCGGTTGCTCGCACTCTGTGTCATTCCCGCATGCGGTGGCGATGCCGCCACCAACATCGACGGAGGTCTAGACGCCGACGGGTCGGTGACAGTCGATGGTCGCCCGGCCGCGGTGACGATCCACGTGTTCGATGCAGCGCACGCGCCGGCGGTCGGGCGCGCGGTCGCATTCTTGAAGGCCGACGACTCGATCGTGGCCGAGACGATCACCGACAGCACGGGCACCGCCACGGCTTCCATGCCCGATGGTGGCAGTGTGACGGTCGCCGCGTCCGCCGTCGTCTCGACGGTGGGCCAACCGGTCGCTTACACGTATCTCGGCGTGAAGAACGGCGACGAGTTGACCATCGGCAATCCGACGCAGGCATCGTCGCCGTTCTCGATCACCGTGCGCGTGCCGGCGGGGGCCGTGCCGACCGCGCAGAATTACTTGTTCAACTCGTCGTGTAACATCAACGCGTCGAACGAGACCAACACGCTATCGACGACGATGATGCTACACGCGGGCTGTACCGCCGCAGACTTCTACATCGAGGCGAAGAATAACGCGTTCAAGACGATCTCGACCGCGTGGCGTGCGGCCCAGCCCGTGAGCGCGGGCGCTACCGTGGATTCGGGTACGACATTCACGGCTCCGACAACATCGACCTTCTCGGTGAGTAACGCATCGCAGTTCGCGGCGATCACGCCGGCGCTCGATCTGGTTGTCGGAGCGTTCTATCCGGTGCCGGTGGGGTTCAACTCCGAGCTCACACTCTCCAACGGTGCGGGGTCCCGAACGCTCACGCATGCGGTCATCCCCGGGTCATCCCTCGAGACGCGAATCCAGATCGACGATGTCGGCGCGCAGTTGGTCGTCAAACGTGCGGCGGCTCCGGCCTCCGTCGCGCTCAATCTTTCGACGGCGAACCTGCCCTCGATCGCGAGCGGGGTCGTGTACTCGGCGGCGAGCTCGGCGGTAAAGTGGCAGGAGTCGGGACAAGCGGTAGACACCGCGGCCGTCGACATCCAGGTCAAGAACGGTACGGCGCGAAACTTTCGGTGGCTCATCGTCGGGCCGCACACGGGCGCGAGCTTGCGAGTGCCGCACCTGCCGGCCTCGCTGACCGCGTTCAATATCGCCGCTGGTGATGTCGCGACCCCCCGTTCCGCGGCAATCGGCTCGTTCCCCGGGGGAGGGTACGACCGGATCCGCGCGCATGTCTTCGTGTCCGAGCTCGACTTCTTCTCGCCCTTCCAGGGTGGGGATCGTCGCAATGGGTTCGACTACGTCCTCGCCGACGGAGACACGGCGATGATCGCGTCCAACCGCTAACCGCCGAGCGCGATGCGAACGTCGGTGGCCGGCGGAAGTTGCCTGATGCTCAGCCCGAACGAGGTGAGCCGCATCACGGAGCTCGCCGTCGTCGACGACACGCCGAGCTGGCCTTGCAGCAAGCGGCGCGTCGCGTGGATCAGCGCGGTACGAGCCGCCGCGAGCTTGCGCGCAGCGTTGATGCGATGGATTCCGTAGACCTTGGCGATCTCTGCGACCGAATGCTTCGCGTGAAGATGCAGCGAAAGCACGAACCGATCGTGCTTGGTCAACTGTGCCCACGCGTCGATCATCGCGCGGTCGACCTGGTCCCGGTATGTGTGGCGCAACTGATCCAGCTCGGGCCCGCTGGCCTCGAGGGCCGTCGCGCTGAGCTCGTCGAAGACGACGCTGCGCTTGGCATCGCGCGCGTACGGCAGCGCGTGGCGAACACACACCACGCGCACGAACGCACCGAGCGCGCCACGTCCCGTGAACGTGAAGAGCACGCGCGGTCGCGCCACCGATCCCGCGCAGCGCTATCGCTCCATCGGAGACGCGTTTGCGGCGGTCCGTGACATCGTGCACCCGCGACGCCGGCGGCGAGCGTGGATGGCTTTGTGGGTGGCGGTCACGTTCGTGGTCGCGGGAGGCGCCGTCGGGTGGACCATGCATGCATCGCGCGTGAAGGCGATGCGAGTATGCGAGCGCGTCGACGGCTGGGATGCGACGACACGGCAACGGGTGGGCGCCGCGTTGGCGGGGCAAACGTTCCCGAGCCCTAGGATCCTCGCGGCCATCGATGCGCGAGCAGCCGAGGTCAAGCACCTCCTGAGCACGACGTGCAGGACCGAGGCGGCGATCGATCGCGATCGCACGCGGTTGTGCCTCGCGCTGGTCTGGCGCGAGACCGCGCAACACCTGCGATCGATCCTCCGCGCTAGCTCGCACGAACGCATCGCGCTTGCCCTCGATGGCCTCGCGCGTGTGCTGCCGGCTGCGCGCTGCAGCGGGGGCTCGCCACCATCTGAACCACCAGAGGCAACGGCGGCTCAGGCGGCGACGTATGGTGCGCTTCGCGACCAGATCGACGCGGCCGCGAGCCGGGCAAGGCATCGATCGCCGCCCTCGATGCGCTGCATCCGGCAGTGGAGGCAAACGGTTACGCCGAGCTCTCGCTCGCATGGTCGAGCGCGATGATCAGCGAGCTCGGCTTCGCGGGTGACTACACGCGGGCGAAGATCGAGATCGATCTGGCGCGCCACCTCGCCCAAGCGGTCGGCGACGACGTGCAGCTCGGTTGGCTCGCGGTCTCGCGCTTGCGCCCTGTGCCAGATCGAGATGCTCCAGCGCGCGGCGACCACGGTCGCGACCTGTGAGGCCGCGATCGACAAAGGCGTCGCGGTGTACGGGCCCGCGACCATCGAGCTGATCGCGGTACGCAATGTTCTCGCTCAGTACCTCGTCGAGGGAGACGTGCCGAAGGCGATCGCCATCCTCGAGGAGACGCTTCGCATCGGCGTCAACGGCGGCTCGTCGCCGATGGATGTGCCCTACGCGCAGGCACTGCTCGCCCTCGCGTACCACCTGACCAAACGCCATGCCGATGGTTGTGGCCTCGCGGTGCGGGCCCTCGCCGCGCTTCGCGATTCGGCACAGACCGACATGGTCACCGCCCTCGTGGGCTCGTTCCCAGAGCTGGCCAGTAAGACTGGCCATTGCGCTGCGAAGTAGACGCGGTGCGGCGAGCGCTGGCGGCCGTGTCCGAACACACCCTGCGCCGGAACCAACAAGCACTGCGCAGAACCCGCCAGTCACGGGCCTGCTGAATCGGCGGCGCGCGCCGCCGCGCTCCTCGGCCCAGCGCTCGCGCATGCGGCAGTGTAGCCGGCCGGCGTACTACTGGCCGTTGGTGCGCGCGGTGGCGGAGAGCTGCGCAGCCTCCTCCTGCAGCGGCGCCCAATCCGCGCCGAACTCGTAAGGCGTGGTCACGCTGTACTTGCGCAGCTTCTGCTCGCGCCAGAAGTTGAACAGACGATAACAGTCGCTGTGGTGCGGCTCGCTGAGGTCGCCGATCGGCACGAAGCTCGGCTTGCCGTCGGAACCGACGAAGCCCGCGTCGAGCCGCGCCTTGCACTGGGTGTTCTCGTCGTCGATCTGCATGCGCCAGTCTGCAGGCACGCTGCGCGCGACGGCCTGCATGAACTCGAACCACGATGCCAAGACGTCCGCGGGGCGGATCCCGAGGCGCGCGGAGATCTCGAGCGCGATGTCGTCCGCTTCCTCCTCGATCGTGTAGAGGCCAATGCGGTTCGAGGCAATGCGCGTCTGGAGCGCCAGCTGCTTCGCGTCGAGCCTGCGCGCCTTGGCGTCGAGCGCGGCGATCACGTCGGCGAGCGTGGCGCGAAAGGGCAGGGTCACGCCGGGGAGCTTCGCGGCCATGACGGCCATCAGCACGGTACCGTACGACAGCGACGTCGCACCCGGGTCGCCAGTGAGAGCGAGGTGCGAGGCGCACGCGGCGAGCTTCGTCTCGAACGCGAGGTACGCGTCGGTCGCGTCGGTCGGGGTGCCGTAGCCGTCGAGCAGTGGCGACACCCACGGCCCCACCGCGTCGCGGGCGGCGGCGCAGACAAAGCCGAGCTCGGTTCGCTCGCCCAGCAGCGGTGCGATCGCGGTCAAGAGGAAGGTGCGGAGGCGCGGGCTGTAGCGGCCGGCGACGGCGGGCTGCACCGTACGCGGCCCGGCGACGATCTCGGCGTACTTCGCCTGCAGGTCGGCGGCATTCGCGGCCGCGACGGGGACCTTCTTGCGATCGGGCTCGGAGTCGTACCAGAAGTTGTAGCGCTGGACCGTCGCCTCCGAGACGTGCGCCCGGTAGTAGTGACCGAGCTCGTGCGCGAGCACCACCGCGAGCGTGCGCTCGCTGACGGCGGCGATGAGATCGCTCGACACGTGGATGTACGGCGCGGTGGCGAACACGGCCAGCTCGCCGGGGTCCCCGGTATTTTCGACCGTGCAGCCAGTGCCCGAGACCGTGTGGTTCGCGTTGATCTTGCACGCCGGCTTGTGGCGGTTCCAGAACGTCGCGAGCTCGGCGATGCCAGGGTAGGTCGGGCGCACGCAGTGGTACGCCGAGAGCGGCGCGTACATGGTGCTCGAGAGCATGGTGATCGTGGTGGGAGCCGGCGGCGTGCCGGGCGGGACGGGCGGGGCGAGCGTGGTGCCCGTGCACGCGACGGTCGTCGACACCCACGCGTTGAACGTGCTGCCGGTCGGCAGGATCTCGACGACCGGCTTCGGCGCGACGAGCTCCTGGCCGGTGGACGCCTCGACCTCGGCGCGGACGATCGCGTCGATGCGATCGATCCAGGACTGCAAACGCTGGGTGAGCGCGTCTGACGGCCCGAGCGGGACCGGGTGTGTGGGGTATCCGATGGACGCGGTCGACGCGAGGAAGTCGGCGTAGTCACTCTGGCCCCAGTAGAACGGCGTGTTCGCCTGGATGTAACCGATATCGCTGCGGCCGGTGCCGTCGGCCTTTCCCCCGTCGTCGGCGGCGGCGCCGTCGTCGTCAGCGGTGCCATCGGCGATGCCGCAGGCGGTGAGCATGACGGCAGCGAGAGCAAAGGCAGCGCGCATTCGAGGCGCACGTCGCAAGTGTTACGCCATGTCCACGATGCGCAGTTTCACGCGGTTGCGAGGACGGCTCGGTGGCGACTCGAGCTGCCGGCGGCTCACGCGGCCGACGAAGCTGCCCGATGCCGGCGTGCGCGGGCGGCAGCAACGGGCACGTCGAGCTCGCGCTCTTGGAACGCGCGCGCCTTCACCCCCGTTTCAGGTCCGGGTCTTGCGCGCACTCGTGATCGTGCGCACCGTGGGGCCTCACGGAGGGGAAATGATCGCGACCATCCTGATCGGGTTCGTTGTCGGCGTGATCGCTCGCTGGGTCGCTCCGGGCGCTCGAGCAATGGGCTGGATCATGACGGTCTTGCTCGGCGTGGGCGGAGCCGTACTGGCCACGTGGCTCGGCCAGCAGCTCGGCTGGTATGTGCCTGGTGACCATGCGGGCTTCCTGGCGTCCGTCGCAGGTGCCGTGCTCGTGTTGGTCATCTCCGAAGCTCTCAAGGCGCGCACGGCACGGTTATCGTCGAGGCCCATCGACGGCCACGCGCGGCGGTAATTTATCGTCGTGTATTCCCCGCTGCCCCCCGGCGCGCGGATGACGTCGACGCCTCTAGCAGCGCTGCGGGACGTACGGCTCGGTACGAAGTACGAGCGGGCTGAGAAACGTGCGCTCCTCGGCAGCCATGTGCGCCTCGAGCTCCTCGATTACATCGTCGATACGCGTCGCGACGTCGCCTGCCGTTCCTGCAAGCTTCACCCAGAGCTCCTTGTGCTCGGCGACGTGCTCCTCGAGCATCCGATCGACGAGCAACGGGCCACGATTCACGAGTCCATGCAGCAGCGGGCCTACGAGCGCCGTCTCCGTGGTGTTGTGATCCACGAAGTCGTCGCGCAATCGGGAGAGCGCGGCATCGAGCTGGACCGCCACCGGCGCACCGGCGAGGAGCCCGCGCGCCAGGATCTTGCAACGGTTCAGCTGCACCCGGATCCCATCGTGCTGCGCCATCAGCTTGTCCCGCACGGCATCGGCATCCATTCTTGTTGACAGAGCAAGCCACGTGCCACGCGAACCCCTCGCGGCGTCGCGACGATTCGCGAAAGCCTTGCGCGATGGCCGGTGGCCCTGCACGACCTGCGCGATCGCCGCTCGTGTGAGCGGGGGGAGCGCTCGAATGCCTACGAGGAACGAGTGAGGATAGGCGCGGATCGAAGCGCCGCCCGCAATGCCCTGCGCTGGAAGCGACAATCACTGCGTCTCGCAAGGCTCATCCGGGAGCGAGCTCGACGAAGTGGGCAAGCTCCTGCATATTCTCGCCGCGATGCGCCCCGAGGTCCGCTGCCTCGCTACGGCTCGACGAAGCACCGCCGGTCGCAAAGTTGACCGTCGAGTCCTCGACGACACCGCCCGAGTGGACGGCGGCAGGATTTGACGCGCAGGACGTGGGCCCCGGCGATACGCGCCCTTGCCGCCGAGCATCATGCCAACCAGCTGCGCCCGCTCCGATGCCGTCAACGGAATAGACGGCGGCCGCTCTGGGCTCACCGCCGTGACCAGAATTCTGCTGACTACCTTGCTCGCGGGTTGCGCGACGGCTCCGCGACCGGTGGCCCTTGTGCCCCCACTCGAGAGCCTCTCGTTTGACGTGGGCCACTGGCAGTGCAAAGGCACCTCCTACGCGACGGCAACCGAGGCCGAGCAGCACTGGAATGCGCGCGTGATCGCTCGTACTCGCATGCGGTGTCGCGCGACACCGAGCACGGTCCAGAGCCGGTGTGGAACAAAGTCTGCTCGAAGGACTGAGGATTGGCGCCCCCGACACGGATCGCGAACCACGAGGACGAGCTCGCCCTCCTGTGGATCTCCGGGCTCGATGCGCAGGTACGCGCGCGAGAGATCGAAGTCGTGCATCGTGCCGCACGAGGTCAGCCAGTTGACATTGTCGACGCCGTCGACAGCCGCGGCCGCGAGTGGGACCTCGGTGGCGCCCGGGAGTACGAGCGCGGGGGCAGGATCGACGCCGAAATCTGGGTTCTCGCCGTCAATCTGGACGTCAGAGAGATGCGATTGCCGCTCGCACGCACGACGCGACCGCCGAGGTCGGAGTGTTCGTAGATACCGGGAATCGTTCATCGCCACACAGACCCTTGGTCTCTTGCAGAGTTTGCGTGCTCGCTCGATAGGCTCCATCGCTGCGTCGCTCGAGGTTGTTCGCGCGCACCATCACCGCGACAGAAGGCGCCCACCTGGCCACGCGCGGGTCCCTCGCGTCGCCGATCTGCGTGCGATCGTCCTCGCCCACGTACCGCTGCATCCGATCCGATAGGCGCCGTGAACCGGGCGGCGGTTCCCACCGGAGGATCGGCAGGTTTCGGTCGACGCGAAGACGTGTGCCGCGCGCGCTCCACGCGCGGGCGCGGCCACCGCACCGTCTCCTGCTCGATGGCTACAGCGCGGGGTGCTCGGAGCCGTCGAGGTCGGCAGACGCGGTGCCGCCGGCCGGGGGCAGGGCGAAGCCGGTGATGTGCGCGTCGGAGAGATACGTGTCGGTGAGACGCCTGCGCTTCGGCACGAACGGCAGCATGCGCACCGCGGAGACCACGAGGCCCCCGAGGCCGCCGAGGAGCTTGCCGCCGTAGGCCTCGGCGACGAGCGCGGCACGCTTCGCGCCCGAGACCTCGGCGAGCGGCGTGTCGAGCACGCCGATGCGACGCAATCGGAGCTCGGCGCAGTGGTTCGCGTGGGCGAGGAACGCGGGGAGGTGCTTGAGCACCGGATGCTCCGCGGGCAGGCGCTTGCGCATGAACCCGGCGAGCCTCGACACGCCCCACATCGAGACCAGCGAGAGTCCGAGCAGGCGGCGCTTCAACCAGGGCCGACCGGCGATCGCCTTCGCCGTCTGCTGCTCGCCGAACTCCACGTGCCGCTCCTCCTGCTTCACGGCGCGGCGCAGGATGTCGATCGACGGCTTGTGGTCGAGCGTGTCGATCACCGCATAGAAGGCCTGCAGCACGAAGCCCTCGCCCTGCGCCATCTCGAGCGCCACGTGCTCGGCCCACGAGCCGCCCATCATGCCGGTCGCGAGGAAGCGCACCGCCACGTGGGCGGGCTTCGGCCGGCAGCCGAGCATCGCCATGATGCGCAGGAAGTTGTCGACGTGCTGCATCTCCTCGAGCGACTGCTTCGCGAGGAAGCGCGCCGCCTCGAGATCCGGCGCGTCGTAGAGCCAGTGGCCGATCTGGATGCCGGTGATCTCGCCGTAGAGAAACTGGTTGAACATCCACTCGAGCAGGTCGCGATCGCGCGCCGGCTCGAGCTTCGCGCCGCCGAAGTCGTAGGTCATCTCGTCGCGCGTCAGCAGCATCGCGGTTACAGGATAGCCCGTTCTGCCTAGAGGTCGATATCGAAGCTCACGCGGGCCCCGATCTTGATGGTCGTGATGTCCGGTCCGTCGACGAACGTGTGCTCCCACGCGATCCCGAGGGTGGCGCCCGGGAACAGGAAGCGCTTGCGGAGCGCCCGGCCGCCGAACGCGAAGCCGACGTGAACCCCCTGGTCGACGTGGGCCCAGTCGCTCTCGGTGGCGCGCCCGACCCAGCCTGCCTCCCCCTCGTAGAACGTGTTGAGGAAGGTGTGGCGGTACACCAGCGGCGCCACGAGATCCGCGCCGATCACGAGGTGACTGCGCATGCCCGACGCATCCTTCGGGAACGCCGCGCTCCCGCCGAGCTCTGCGCCCACGTAGAGCCCATCGCCGCCGGCGAACGTCCGCCCGAGCAGCACGCGGCCCGATCCGCCGGCGCTGAAGTCCGTGTGCCGATCCTGCGCGATGGCGATGCCCTGACCGCCGGTGCTGAGCACGAGCTGCCAGGTGTGCTCGCTGATCTGGCGACCCCGAAAGTGGTCGTCGCGCTCGACCCAGAACGGACAGTCGCCCGAGGCCTGCTCGGCGCGGGCGAGCAGCATCGAGACCCGCGTGACCACGAGCAGGTCGTCCACCTTCGACAGCTTGTGGCCGCGCGCGCGGTATGCCTCCTCGACGGGGCCGCCAAGCGTGCGCAGCTCGCTGTCGACCCACGCGCGGAGCGAGGTGCGCGCCAGCGGGTCGACGCGGCACACCGAGTCGAGCGCTCCTGGCAGCATCGCCTCGACTTCGATCCGATCCGCGCTCCAGCCGGTCGCCGACTGCACCGTGACATCGCGCTCGAGATCGCGAAACAGCGCGTAGGTCACGGGGTCGGTCGGCGCGGATCGGCGCGCGCCGCAGGCCCCGAGTCCGCCGGGAATCCCGAGCGCGACGAGCGCCGCGATGGCGATCGCCCTCATCGAAACAGCCGGGCGGCCGCGCGCCGCGCCCGATCTCGCACCGCGCCCACGTCCAGCGTCCGCAGGGCGCGATCGTGCACGACCAGCGCGCCGTCGACCGCGACGTGCTTCACGTCCGTGCCCTGCGCCGCGTACGCGATCGCGGACCACGGGCTCGCCGTCGGCACCGTGTGCAGCGCCGAGAGGTCGACGGCGATCACGTCGGCGCGCTTGCCGAGCTCGAGCGAGCCGATCTCCGCCTCGAGGCCGAGCGCGGCGGCCCCGCCCATCGTCGCGAGCTGGACGGCCTCCGGCGCGGGCAGGGCGCGCGGTCCGAACCTCGGCTTGTGCAGCAGCGCCGCGAGCCGGAGCTCGAGGAACCCGTCGAGATTGTTGTTGCATGGCGCACCGTCCGCGCCGATCGCGACGGAGATCCCGGCCGCGATCAGCTCGGGTACGGCGGCGATGCCCGATGCGAGTTTCAGATTTGACGACGGGCAGTGACACACGTGAGCGCCGCGGGTCGCGAGCATGACGCGCTCGGCCTCCGACAGATGCACGCAATGAGCGAGGCACGTGTGCGGTCCGAGCAGGCCCAGCTCGTCGAGGACGAGGATGTTCGGCTTGCCGTAGCGCTCGGTGACCAGCGCCACCTCGCCCGGGCTCTCGCTCGCGTGGGTGTGGATGCGGACGCCGCGGGCCACCGCCTGCTCGCCCACCTCGCGCAGCAGCTCGTCGGTGCACGAGAGCACGAAGCGCGGCGCATACGCGTAGCGCAGCCGACCGCCAGCGCGGCCGTGCCAGCGCCCGATCAGCGCGGCCGACTCGTCGAGCGATGCCCGCGTGGTCTCGCGCAGGCCCGAGGGGATCTGCGGATCAGGCAGGTCCATCATCGCCTTGCCGATCGTCGCGCGGATGCCAGTGGCCTGCGCGGCGGCGAAGATCTCGTCGGTGTGGTGCACCGTGCCCATGTCGAGGATCGCGGTCGTGCCGCCCAGGAGCAGCTCCGCGCACGCGAGCTCACCTGCCGCCGTGGCCGCGGCCTCGTCGAGCGACGCCTCGTAGGGCCAGATCACCTGGCGCAGCCAGTCCATCAGCACCATGTCGTCGGCGCGCCCGCGCGCGAGCGTCTGGCACGTGTGGACGTGCGCCTGCACGAGGCCAGGCATCACCACGCAGTCCGTGCAATCGACGATCTGGTAGTCGCGCGAAGCGGGCGTGTACGCCCCGCCGACATGGACGATGCGCCCGTCGATCGCGGCGACATCGCCGGTCAGCACGCGGTGCTGCGGGTCGATCGTGAGGATCGTCCCGCCGCGAAACACCAGCTCGCTCACCTTTGTCGCTCGGTCCATCGACCGCTCACGGCAGCTCGCGCCCCGAGAAGCCATCGGGGAGGAGCTGCGCGACCGTCCACGAGCGCCGTTCGCCCTGCGGGTTCGTCGCGGTCACGGTGACCGCGTGTGGGTCGCGCACGAACTCGGCGAGCACCTGTCGGCACCCGCCGCAGGGCGATGACGGCGGTGACGCGCTCGTACATACCGCGACCGCCTCGAGCTCGGTCGCGCCGGCCGCGATCGCCGCCGCGATCGCATTGCGCTCGGCACACACGGACAGCGGATACGACGCGTTCTCGACGTTCACGCCCTCGAAGATGCGCCCGCTCATCCTGATCGCGGCGCCGACATGAAACTTCGAGTACGGCGCGTACGCCCGTGCCCGCACGGCCGCGGCGCGGGCATCCAGGTCGTCGGGGATCGTCGGCTCGCTCACGGCGCCAGCTCACCGCTGCGCGCGAGCGCGCCAAGGATGGTGTCGAGCAGCAGCTCGAACGTCGATCGCACGCGCGTCGCCGTCTCCGTGACCTCGTCGTGCGACAGCGGCTGGCCCGTGATGCCCGCGGCCTGGTTCGTGATGCACGAGATGCCGATCACGCGCGCGCCCATGTGCCGTGCCACCACGACCTCGGGCACCGTCGACATGCCGGTCGCATCCGCGCCGAGCCCCTGCAGCATCTTCACCTCGGCCGGCGTTTCGTAGCAGGGGCCAGGCATCGCGACATACACGCCCTCCTGCAGCGCGATGCCGGAGTCGGCGGCCGCGCGGCGTGCGAGAGCCCGCAACTCGGGGGCATACGCGGTGGTCATGTCCGGGAACCGGGGGCCGAGGCGGTCGTCATTGGGCCCGCGCAGCGGATGATCGCGCAGGAGGTCGATGTGATCGCGGATCAGCATCAGCGTGCCCGGGGCCCACGTCGGGTTCAGGCCTCCGGCGGCGTTCGTGACGATCAGGACCTTCGCACCGAGCGCGACGAGCACGCGCGCGGGGAACGCGACCTGCGCCGCCGTGTGGCCCTCGTACATGTGAACGCGCCCCTGCATCGCGACGCAGCGGACGCCGCTGCGCTCACCGAGCACGAGCTTGCCGGCGTGCCCCGCCACGTGGGAGCGCGGGAACCCGGAGAGCTCCGAGTAGTGGATCCCCTCCGCGTGCTCGAACCCGTCCGCGAAGGCGCCGAGCCCGGAGCCGAGGATGAGCCCGACCTGCGGTGCGGCCGTCACGCGCGTGCGCACCGCCGCGACCGTCTCCTGGATGCGATCGAACAGGCTGCCCTGGGGTTCGCTACTCACCGGATCACCTCGAGGATGCGAGACGTGCGCACGCTCGGAGCGGGCAGGTCCGCGGGTTGGATCACGAACGCCGTCGCGATCATCGCGCGCGCCGCGGCGAGGTTCGGATCGGTCGCCGACAGGCTGTGGTGCACCATGATCTGCGGCGGCGCGTCGGCCGCGATCACCTCGCCGAGATAGGCATCGACGACGAGCCCCGCGGACGGATCGATCCGGTCGTCCTTGGTCCGGCGACCGGCTCCGAGCAGCACGCCCGCTATGCCGAGCGCCTCGGAATCGATCCCGACGATGCGACCGGCCGGCAGCGAGATCTCGTCGCGATGCTTCGGCTTGGGCAGGACGCTCCCGGGCGAGTCGCACACGCGCGGGTCACCGCCCTGGGCCGCGACCACCTTGCGGAACACCTCGAGCGCACTGCCATCCGCGAGGACCTTCTCGATCATCGCGCGGCCCGTCGCAGGATCCGCGGCCACGCCGCCGAGCACGAGCATCTCCGCGCCGAGCACGTGCGTGAGCTCGCGCGTGTCCACGGGCCCGCCGCCGCGGAGCACCTCGATCGACTCGCGGATCTCGAGCGAGTTGCCGATCGTCCGGCCGATCGGCGTATCCATGTCCGTCAGCACACACGTCACGCGCTTGCCGGCGCGCTTGCCGATCGCGAGCATCAGCGCGCACAGCTTGCGGGCGTCCTCGATCGTCTTCATGAACGCGCCGCGTCCGACCTTGCAGTCGAGGACGAGGCCATCGATGCCCTCGGCGAGCTTCTTCGACATGATCGACGATGCGATCAGCGGCATGCACTCGACGGTCCCCGTGACATCGCGCAGCGCGTAGAGGCGCTTGTCCGCGGGGGCGAGCGTCGCCGTCTGCCCGATGAGGCACACGCCGAGCTCGTCGACGAGCTGGGCAAAGCGCTCGCCCGACAGGTCGACGCGGAAGCCCGGGATCGACTCGAGCTTGTCGAGCGTGCCGCCGGTGTGGCCGAGGCCGCGGCCCGAGACCATCGGCACGGCGACGCCGCATGCGGCGACGGCCGGCGCGAGCGGGATCGAGATCTTGTCGCCGACGCCGCCCGTGGAGTGCTTGTCGATCTTCGCGCGCTTGATCGCGGAGAGATCGAGGACCTCCCCCGAGCGCGTCATCGCGTCGGTCCAGGTCGCGAGCTCGCCATCGTCGAGGCCGCGGAAGAACACGGCCATCAGCATCGCCGCGGCCTGGTAGTCGGGGATCGAGTCGTCGGTGACGCCGGCGATGAACGCGCGGATCTCGGCGTCGTCGAGCACGCCTCCGTCGCGCTTCTTGCGGATCAGCTGGACGGGGAGCACGCGCTAGTACCCCTTCGCCTTCGGATCCGCCGTGCCCGACACGATCGCGACGGAGGCAGAGGCCCCGAAGCGATTCGCGCCGGCCTGCGCCATGCGCAGCGCGTCCTCGGCGGTGCGCACGCCGCCGGAGGCCTTCACCCCGAGCTCGGTCCCGACGATCCGCCGCATGAGCGTGATGTCCTCGACCGTCGCGCCACCCTTGCCAAAGCCCGTGGACGTCTTCACGAACGCCGCGCCCGCGAGCTTCGAGAACGCGCTGCCGATGATCTTCTCCTCGTCGGTCAGAGCGCTGGTCTCGAGGATGACCTTGACACCGGCGGGCGCCGACGACTTCACGACGCGGCAGATGTCCTCGAACACGGTCTCGTAATCGCGCGACTTGAGCGCGCCGATGTTGATCACCATGTCGATCTCACGCGCGCCCTGGCGCACGGCCTCGCGGGCCTCGTACGCCTTGGCCGTCGGGCTCATGGCGCCGAGCGGAAACCCGACGACGGCGCACACCATCACATCCGTGTTGGCGAGCAGCGACTTGCACAGCGGCACCCACGTGGTGTTGACGCAGACCGAGGCGAACCGATGCTGCTTGGCCTCGTCGCACAGCTTCACGACCTCGTCGCGCGTGGCCTCGGGCTTCAGCAGCGTGTGGTCGATCATGCGCCCGATGTCCGCCGGCACGGCCCCGATGCCGAGCGGCGCCCCGACACGACCCGCGCCGGCGCCCTCCGCGGCACGGACACTCCACGGCCGACGCACGACGCATGCCCCGCATCCGGCGCAGTCCTCACCGGGGGCGGAGTCGTCGGTGCAGTCGCCGCGGTCCTTCGGTGCCATCGCGAGCCTGGCGGCCCCCTGGGGCGCGGGCGGCTGGCCTTGCGCCACGCCTGGCCCCGCGGGCCCCGCTCCCGGCCGCGCATCCATGCGCTCCTTCACGCGCTGCGTGATGATCTCGACGAGCCGGTCGACCTCGCTCATGCCGCAACTATAGCCACAAGCCCGTCCCGACTCCCGGTGCGCCCGCGGGTTTAAAGGTCGCGAGCGGTGCGGAACGTGACGTCAGGATGCGCCTCGTCCGGGCGGACCGCGGACTTGCCGCGCGCGCGCACGGTGCGGGCGTGCTCGTCGGGAGAGTCGATCCACTCGAACAGGCCGGAAGCGGCCACGAAGCTCGGCGTGCGCTGCGCGGCCTCCCACTCGGCCGTCGTCATCAGCCGCCCCCCGCGCGTCGCGGCGAACGACCGGGCCTCCGTGTACGAGACGGCGGTCACCGGATCCGTCGCGCCGCCAGGCTGCACGTGCTTCACGAACAGCTCGCGATACACGCCGACTGCGACGGGCCGGGGATCGGCGTAGAACCACGGCGAGCCATCCGGCTTGCGGACGAGCAGCATCGTCGCTGTGATCGGATCGGGCGCGTTTGGAGACCCGGCGGTCGCCGCACCGGAGGCCACGGCGGCAGCGGAGCGCGCGGGTGCAGCGCCGGTCGTGCTCGCGCCGGGACCGCGACGCAGATACACGACGAGGCCTGCCACGAACAGCGCGATGCATGCGAGCGTGAGCGCGACGAGCCAGCCGGGCACGGCGCGCGCCGGCACGGAGGGCAGATCGCCGTCGCTCACCGTCGCGGAGTCATCGCGGCCCGCCGCCCCCGTGACCGGTGCGCTCGCCGCGGGGACTCGCCCCGAACGCTGCGCGCGCTGCGCCTCGTTCGGGAGCGTGTTCGGCCGCGACCGCTCGCGGCTGTTGATCAGCTGCGGCACCGCGCCCGGATCCAGTCGCGCGAGGATCGACGTCAGCTGCATGACGAGGTCTTCGTAGCCAGGCCGCTCGGGGGCCTTCTTCGCCATCATCGCGCGTGCAAGCGCGGCGAGGTCGCGGTCGACCTCCGGGTTCGTCTGCGCGGCGTCCGGCGGCGGATTGCGCAGGTGGCGCGCGACCACCTTCAGGTACTTGTCCTCCGCCGGCTTGCCCGTGCGAAACGGCGGGATCCCGGTCAGCAGGAAGTACAGCGTCCCGCCGAGCGCGTAGATGTCCACGCGCTCGTCGATCGCCTCGCCGCGCGCCTGCTCGGGGGCGATGTAGTCCGGCGTTCCGACCACCACACCCATGGCAGTGAGCGCCGGCTCGGCGCCCGGATCCACGGGCTTCGCGAGCCCGAAGTCGGTGACCTTCACCTTGCCGTCCACGAGGCGCACCAGGTTCGAAGGCTTGACGTCGCGATGGATCAGCCCGGCCTTGGCCGCCGCCGCGAGGCCCTGCGCCGCATCGAGGACGACGTTCGTGGCCGCCAGCGAATCGAGCGGCCCCTTCTTCTCGACGATCGAGCCGAGGTCCGTGCCGTCGAGCAGCTCCATCGCGATGTACGGGCGCTCGTCGTACTGCCCGGTCGCGAACACCTGCACCACGTTCGGGTGGCTGATCGCGGCGACCGCTCGCCCCTCTCGCACGAATCGCGCGCGCAGCTCGGGCGAGTCCCGGTGCTTCTCGGAGAGGATCTTGATCGCGACCCGGCGGTTCAACCCGGTGTCGATGCCGCGAAACACCTCGCCCATCGATCCCGAGCCGATCGTCCCCTCGACGCGGTAAGCGCCCAGGATGGTCCCCGGCTGCGGGTTTGGCACGTCCGCATAGTAGGTCAGGCCGTCGCCGGCTGCATCCGCACGGGCGTGCTCTCGCGCACGAAGACGAGCTTTACGCAGTGAACCGGCGGTGCACGGGTGACGCCCGCAACTGGATGCGGCTACGTCGTGATCACGGTGGCTGCTCCCCCCGATACCGGTGGCGAGCGACTCGAGGTCGCCCTGCGCGCCGCCCACATGGGGCCGTGGGAGTGGGATGCGCGCACGGACCTGGTGACCCTCTCGGCGCGCGCCGCCGAGATCGTCGGGGTGCCCGCGGGCCTGTCCATATCGTGGACCGAGATGACGTCGCATCTGGTCAGCGACGATCGCGACCGCGTGCGTGCTGCAGGCGGAGAAGACGCTGGCCCGCACGCGCGGTGGGCTCGGGCTCGGGCTCGGGCTCGGGCTCGGGCTCGGGCTGTCCGTCGTCCGCGGCATCGTCGAGATGCACGAGGGTGGGAGCGTCACGGCGCACTCCAGGGGCGTGGGCCACGGCTCGGAGTTTCGCGTCCGCCTCCCGCTCGTGGTGCGCCGCGCGCCCGCCGCTACTTGATCTGCGCGGTCGCCACGATGTGGTCGACCACGGCAGCGAGCCTGGCCGCCGCCGGGCCATCGGGCGCCCGACCGCTGATTGCGGCGACCGTGCCCGTCTGCGTGATCAGGATGTAGTCGTGCGTCTGGAACTTCTGCTCGTGCTCGTAGGTGCCCTCGATGCGCGCGGCCGTCGTGCCCTTGACCGTGCCCATCTTGCGCGACACCTCGGCGTACTTCGGTGCGTCCTGCTTCTGCGTCGCGTCGTACGCCTGGAGGTAGTCCGCGAGCTGGCTCGGCTTCACGTCGGGCTGCGTCTGGAACATGATCACGGTGCCGTCGGTGTGGGCGACCTGCACCGAACCATTTGGCTGCAGCGACCACCCGCTGCCGTCGGGGACCTCGGCCGTCCCGAAGGGGAGCTCCACGCGCTTCCACGCGATGCCATCGGTCTTCGGGACGTCGCCGATCAGCTCGTCCGGTCGCTTCGTGGTGCCGCCCTCCGTGGTCGCAGATCCACCATGCGCGCCACCCTCACCGGCCTTCGAGCCCGCGCCGCCCTTGCACGCCGACGCCTGCACGATGGTCAGGGTCATCACGACGGCCAGACCCTGCGCGAGCAGTGACGCGGATTTCATGAGTGCGAACGTATCAACTCTGATCGCCGGGGTCCCAGCCCGTGGCGAGGTTCGCCTCGAGCGCATCGAGCCGCGCCATCTGCGCTGCATCCAGCGCGAAATCGAACAGCGCCGCGTTCTCGGCGATCCGCGCCGCGTGCACGGACTTCGGCAGGACCACCAGGTCGTGCTGGATCCCCCAGCGCAGCAGCACCTGCGCGGGCGAGCGTCCGACCTCGCGCGCGACCGCGACGACGGTTGGATCCCCGAGCTTCTCCCCGCGCGTCAGCGGGCTGTAGGCTTCGAGGGCGATGCCGTGCTGCTTGCACAGCGCGACGGTGTCGCGACGCTGCAGGAACGGATGCAGCTCGATCTGGTTCACGTGCGGCTTGATGGTCGACGCCGCGACCAGCTCCTCGAGGTGGGGCACGAGGAAGTTCGAGACGCCGATGGCCCGCGCTCGCCCGTCCGCGTGGAGCTGCTCGAGCGCCCGCCACGACTCGAGCCGCCGCTTCGGCACGGGCCAGTGGATCAGATAGAGGTCCACGTACGCGAGCCCCAGGCGCTGCAAGCTCGCGTCGGCGGCGCGGAGGGCGCGGTCGTAGCCCTGGTCGTCGTTCCACAGCTTCGTGGTCACGAAGATCTGATCGCGCGGCACACCGCAATCGCGGATCGCGGCGCCGACATCGCCCTCGTTCTGGTAGATGCACGCCGTGTCGACGTGGCGATACCCCTGGCGGATGGCCTCGATGACGGCGGTCTTCGCCTCGCCCACGCGCGCTTGCCACACGCCGAGCCCGACCCGCGGCAGCGTCGCGCCGGTTGCGAGGGTCACCGTCTCGGTGGTCACGGAGGATTCGGCCATGAGGCAGCTTAGCTAACGGACTCGTGCGGTCCATCTTGGGAATCGGCAGGCCGTGATTCGCTTGATGAGTATGCGCAAACGCGCGCCGCTGGTTCCCGCACTGGTGGGGGGGGCTGATTCTGAACCTGAGCGTGCTCTCGCTCGGTGGCGCTGCCACTGCTGCGACTGGTGCTGCTGGCTGGAGCCCTGGGCATGACCCAGCTCGCGGTGTTCTACGTCGTTGAAGGCGTGGTCGACTTCGTGCGTGCACTGAGCCCGCTGCGCAGCACGTGGTTGAAGGCGAACCGCCGTCAGGGAATGATACTACCCCTGGCATGTGCCGTACCGCTCTACTCGTCATCTCGCTGGTCGCCTGCGCGAGCAAGACCGATTCAGGTGGGCGGTCGCTATCAGCACAACCAGGCTCTCGCCAAGTACACGGCCGCGCGACCGAAAGTACTTCCAAGCCCGTGGGGGATCCGTGGCGCGGTCGCGTCGTGGTCGCGGGCGACGCCGCTGCTCGATTCAAGTTTTCGATCCCCGCGGGGCTGGTACCGCTTCGGGGGGTGACATCACACACCGGCCTCAAGACCGAGATCGAGCTTCCCGGCGATGTGGCCGCTGGGGTCGGGATCGCCGACGGTTCGCTAACCGCGCTGAACTCGATCGTTATGTTCAGCGATCCCGCCGGCCTGGGCGTCGCCTTCGACGATCTTGACGATGCCGCACGCCAGAAGCTCGCGTTGCGTTACGTGGAACTCCTGCGTGAAACCATTCCTGACGCGCAGGACGCACAGATCCTCGAAATCGGAACCCACGTTGCGTTGCGATTCGAGTTACCGCGGGTGGTGATGCAGGGACGGCCGCAGCGCCAGGGACGCCACTATCTGGTCTTCGACAAAGCAGCTACCGCATCGGTCGATTGTTTATGGACCGAGGAGGAAGCAGCTCGCATGGCCTCTGCCTGCGATGCGGTAGTGACGAGCCTTGAACGGGTATCGAGCGCTCCCTGAACACTCTCTCGATACCGTGAGACGCCAAAACCGCGTGGGTACGCGTCGCCATGGTTGCGCTGCGCGTAGGAGCGCGAAGCTACAACGTAAGCCGCAGCCGGTGGGTCGCCAGAACGACTCATGCGTCGACGGATCGGCGTCGAGCTCGATTGCCTCCGCATCGGGTGGTGGTGTCACGCACGATGCGTCGACGCTGCCGTTGCCTCATCGAGGCGCGCGGCGCGGCGGGCTTGCACAACTACACGCAACGGGGCAGGCGGCGAGGGCGAGGAAGTGGAACGCCCGACCTGGCCGCGACATCCAAGGAGGGTAGCGCGTGCGGCCGGGTTTCGAACGGTGGCGCGGACGGAGGGACCCGGGCGTGGGCGGTTCGCTCGTTCTCCGCGCTTGGATCGACCGCGGCAACGGAGTATTCGGGTGCATGCGTATCCAGCTCATGGCGATGGCTCTCGTGCTCAGCGCGAGCGCCGGTTGTAAGAAGCACACCACCGAGGCCCCTGCGCCGGGCGTCAAGGACGCGGGCCCCGCGACGGGACCGACGGCCACCATGGACGCCGGCCCGGCCACCGGCTCCGACACGATGGCAGGCTCGGGTTCCGGCATGGGCTCGCACGTGATGGCGGGCTCGGGCTCGGACATGGGCTCCGGGAAGGAGACCGCCGTCGTGCCGACCGTGGTCGTGAGCATGGTGGACGGCAAGGGCGCGGACGTCGGCAAGGCGACCCTCTCCGCCGCACCCAACCATGCCGGCGTGACGATCGAGCTCGATCTGAAGGGCCTCCCGCCCGGCGACCATGCGATCCATGTCCACGAGACGCCCACGTGCACCGGCCCGGACTTCAAGTCCGCCGGCGGTCACTGGAACCCGTCGGGCAAGCACCACGGCATGCAGAATGCCGAGGGTCCGCACGCCGGGGACATGCCGAATTTCGCAGTCGCCGCGGACGGCACCGCGAAGACGACGATCGTCGCGCCGGGTGTCACCTGGGACAAGGGTCCGATGGCCGTATGGGGTCCCGGCGGCACCGCGCTCGTGATTCACGCCTCGGCCGACGATATGAAGACCGACCCCTCCGGCAACGCGGGCGAGCGCATCGCCTGCGGCCGCATCTCCGTCCCGTAGGGATTCGGAGCAGCACCGGATTCGCCGGGCCGTGGCGACGGGCACGAGCAGCAACGTTCGGGGCGCCAAGCGCGGTTGTCGCGGCCACCCGAATCCGACGCAAGTCGATGTCCTCGTGGGACCGGTATCCCTTCGTTACGGTCGCGTTTCAGCGGTATCGTCACGACCATGCAGCGCGAAGGTCGTCAGCTCACGCGTACCGCTCAACCAGGTCTCCTGCCGATCGGGCCGGATCCAACCGATCACGACCGCTGGCACGAGACGGAACACCAGCTCGATACCCCACTAGCGGCCGCGCTGACGGCGCCTCCAGTGCCCGGTTCACAACGCGATGTATTCGACGCCGTCGGTCACTGGGCGGACGCACCTCCAGCGCTGTTCTCGGGCGAGAGCTCTCCGCCGGTCTCGACCTCACCGACGCCGCACGCACCGATCTCTTCACCTCCGACTCCAGATGCTGGCGTCTCCGAGCTTCCGAGCACGCTCCCGCGGCCGCGGACCACTGTCTACGGCCCGCCGGCCCCGCCGACCCTCGAACCCACCTCCGAGTGGGACAGTATCCAGGACCAAGCGGTCGATCCGTCTGTTCGCGTGCGGGGGCCTGCAGCGTGGGTCGCGGGCAGAGCCATGGACCCGCGCGTGCGGGAGTCGGTCTACACCACGTTTGGACCCGACGAGAAGCATCCAGACAAGCGCATCAAGGCTGGTCACCCTGCGCAGAGCCGGACGACGCCTGACACCGAGACCATCACGGTGGCCGAGAAGCAGGTCCGCGCTGCCAACGATTTTGCACAGTGGGGACGCAACGTTCTAGGGACGGATGCGGCCACGAGGCGCCACTTCGAGGGCATCCAACCGGTCCGCCCCGGTTCCGACATGTTGCTCGCCAACGGCGCGAGGCAGCGTTACTCGGCGGCCGTGTCCGACTACGAGGCCACCCACGATGGCTCGACGATGTACGAATCGGCAGCGTCGCAGTCCATGCGAGACCGTCACCAGGACGATGAGCCAGTCGGCAAGCTCGGTCATCCGCTCGGCTTCGCGTTCGATATCCAGGCGACAAGCAATCCGAACTTGATAGACACCCGTGACGGTTACGACCTGAACAAGTACATGCTCGAGAAGTTTGGCGCCGACCCCGGGGATCCGTCTGCTCGAGGGCGGGCAACATGGACCGAAAGAGTGAACGCGGCCACGAGGACTCGCTCGAAAAGCGGATCGAGCGCATGGGCAAGCACTCCACGCTAGACGCGAGCGATCAAGCAACCCTCGAGAAGGTGCGTCGCGAGTACACCGAAATGCGGCAGACGTCAGATAATTTCAAAGGGTCGCTCGAGCCCGAGAATATCGCGAAGCTAGCCGCAGGACGCGACACGTACCACGAACTGCTAAAGGTGAAGGACGAACTCGCGCGTAGTCCCGGAGACATCCGCTTGAGGACCAGTTTCGAAAACTTGCAGCTCGATGTGAAGGATGGTCTCGAGGACGGGTTCAGACCTTGG
>JAYSYE010000453.1:0-11846 GCA_043716635.1 Deltaproteobacteria bacterium
CGCCCGCATCGCCCGCATCGCCCGCATCGCCCGCATCGCCCGCATCGCCCGCATCGCCCGCATCGCCCGCATCGCCCGCATCGCCCGCATCGCTGCAAGGATGCTACGGCCTTGCGGGTCCCGCAATCAGCGTGTGGTGCCGATGCGACGCACGACGGCATCGAGGACGGTGGCCCCCCACTTCAGGCCCTCGATCGGAACCCGCTCGTCGTGACCGTGGAACATGTCCGCGAACTTGATGCCGGACCCGCGCGGGATCTGGATCGGCACGAACCCGTACCAGCGAGCGCCCGTCTGGCTGAAGTACTTCGCATCGGTGAACCCGGGGATCATGTACGGCACCACCGTCGCGCCGGGTTCCCGCGACTCGACCTCGTGCGTGATGATGTCGAACAGGGGAGACGCCACGGGCTCCGTCACGATCGGCGGTGCGCTCTTGATGATCTCGAGCTCCACGTCGGGACCGAGCACCTCGCGCAGCTCGCGCATGAGGTCCTCGTCCGTCTGACCGGGGAGCGTGCGCCCATCCAGCTCGAACTCCGCCACGCCGGGGATCACGTTGGTCTTGGACCCTGCGCGCACCACCGTCGCCGATGCCGTGTTGCTGAGCAGCGCGGAGAAGCTTCGCGCGATCGAGGCGTTCGGGACGAGCTTCGCGACGCGCGCGAGCAGGTGCGGCCGCGCCACCAGCTTCACGAGCGGCTGGAGGAGGCTCGGCTGCCGCGCGCGCACCGCGTCGAGGAAGCTCTCGACGTACGACGTGGTGTGGACGGGCAAGCTCGCGCGACCGATCGCGGCCAGCGCCTCGCCGAGCCGGGTGATCGCGCTGTTCGCCCGCGGCATCGAGCCGTGGCCCGCCTCGCCGGTGATGCGCGCGCGCACCCAGCAGAAGCCCTTCTCCGCGACCTGCACGGGATAGAAGGTGCTCCTGCCGAGGTGCAGCGAGAACCCGCCGACCTCGCCGATCGCATACTCGGCCTCGACCAGCGAGCGATGGTTCTCGACGAGGAACCGGGAGCCGAGATCGCACCCCGCCTCCTCGTCGGCGACCGCGGCGAAGATGATGTCGCGGTCGAGCACGGTGCCGGTCGCGGCGAGCCGCTTCACGATCGCGGTGCTCATCGCCGCCATGTGCTTCATGTCGACCGCACCGCGGCCCCACAGGCAGCCCTCGTAGTCGTCCCCGGAGAACGGCGGCCGGCGCCACTTCGATGGATCGGCCTCCACCACATCGAGGTGAGCCGTCAGCAGGATCGGTGGCAGCTTGCCGGTGCCGCGGTGCCGGACCACGAGGTTCGTGCGCCCGGTCTCGCCTTCGAGGAGCTGCGGCTCGAGCCCGACCGCTCGCAGCTCGCTCGCGAGGAACTCGGCGGCGATGCGCTCGTTGCCCGGCGGGTTCGTGGTGTCCATCCGCAGCAGTGACTGGCACATGCGCACCGTGTCCGCGCCGAGGCTCCCGAGATCCTGGGCCTCGACCGCCGGACGAGCGACGCCCGACGCAGAAGCAGACGCAGACGCAGACGCAGACGTGGCACTCAGATCGGCGGACATCGGCGGCACTCTAGCAATCAAGCGGGCCTCGGCGAGATTCGAAACAGCGCCGGTGCGGCGACGGCGAGGGAGGACCACCGCCGCCACACCGGCAACATTGCATTCACGTCCCACGACCACCGCTCACCGACCAGGCCCCGCCGCCGCCGCGAGCGTCGTGACCCCACCGACGTCGAGATAGGACTCGAGTCGCTTGAACGTCTTGTAGCCGATGCCCTTCACGCGTCGCAGGTCGGCCGTGCGCTTGAACCCACCGTGCTTCTGCCGCCAGCCCACGATCAGCTCCGCCTTCGCCGGTCCGATCATGGGCAGCCGCTCGAGCTCGTCGACCGTCGCGGTGTTCAGGTTCACCTTCCCGGTCAGCGCGCGGGCGCGCCGTGGCGCCGCGCTCGCGCTCGATGCTGCCGCGGATTTCGGCACCGGCACCGGTACGGCTGGGGCCGACAGATGCGGCGCTGCGGGCGCCGCGCCCGGGGCCGACGCGAGCTCCAGCGGCGATGCACCGGCCCGCGGCACGACGAGCCACGTTCCGCCCATCGCGATGACGAGCAGCGCGATCGCGACGAGCGGCACCAGGCGGCTCGCGAGTCGATGCATCCAGGGCGTCATGGGCGAGCTCCCTCAGACCGGCGGCTCGGAGGGGCGGGACGCGAACATGCCCGGCTCCACGGCAGGCCCCGTCCGCGGGCCAAACATCCCCCGCGCAGCCTCGCGACGCTGGCGATCTTCCTCGGTCAGCTCGCGAATCTGGAACTCGAACGACTTCGGAAACGCGTCCAGGTACACGTTGATCGAGTCATCCTTGTTGCGGAACGCCGACCCGACCCTGGTCCAGTACGTCTTGTCGTCCTTGCCTTTGGACGGGCTGATCACCTTGAACATCTGCTTCTCGTTCATCGTCATGCTGCGAGACCAGAGCAACGGCAGTGCCAGCGCCAGGCACCTGACTTCCGGTGCTCGCATGTCCGAGCCCGTCCGGATCCCGCGATGGTGTCCGCGCACCGGACACGTCTCGGCCAGCGCGCGGAAGTCAGCACCGCGCGGGAGCGGATTCCTCGGACGCGGAGAGGATCGTCCGCCGGTGACGCCACTCGAGGAGCGCGAGCGCGAGCACGAACGTCCCCTCGCCCGCGAGGTGCGCGATTCCGAACCACCTCGCGCTGGACCACACGCGTACGATCAGGACGAGACACACGACTGCCCACGCGAGGTTCGCGGCGACGAGCACAGACAGGTGCCACCCCGGCCGCGGCCGGCGCGGCCCGAGGGTCAGCCCGAGCGACGAGTACGCCACGTTGGCCACCCCGATGATCGTCAGCAGCGCGGAGGAGAGTCCGTAGAATCCGACGAGCACGCTGCGCAGGCCGAGGATCGCGAGTCCCGCAACCAGCCCGGCGATGCCGTCGATCCACGGAAGTCTACGAGCCCACACCGGCCTGACCTATACCCGAAACGGCGCAGTCACCGCTCTCGAGCGCCCCGAGAGTTCCACGCTAGCAGCGGCGAGCCTGGCACCGAATTCGGTGTTCCCCGCGCTACCCGGTCACGGGCAGCTCGCCGGACGCGGCCGGCGGCATCTCGCGCAGCGACCGCAATCGCAGGAGGAACAGGGGCGCGAGCAAACCCGTCAGCACGCCGATCCAGAGGGCCGTTCGCGTCCCGAGCACCATCGCGAGGCCGCCGGCCACCAGGGCAGACACCGGCAGCACACCGGCGGTGCAGACGTGGATCGCGGCGTTCGCGCGGCCGAGCACGGCTTTCGGCAGCACGGTCTGGCGGAGCGTCACGGCCTGGATGATGAACGCGACCGCGAACCCGTCGCTGATCAGCTGGTGGGCGCCGAGGAACGCGAACATGAGCGGACGCGAGCCGCGCACCCACGCGCTCCCCGCAAGCGGGATGAACAGCGCGCACGCGAGGGACACCGTCGACGCCAGCAGCAGCGTCCGGCCGAGCCCGAGCCGCGCGACGAGCCGCCGCGAGATCAACGCGCCGCCGAGGGCGCCGATCCCGCCGAGCGAGATGATCACCCCGAACGTGCTCTCCGAGACGTTCAGCACCCGGAGGCAGTACGGCGTGTACAGCGCCATGAAGAACCCGCCGGCGATCGACCACACCATGTGCGAGAGCACGATGGCGCGCACGACCGGCTGTCCGAACACGACGCGCAGGCCGGTCCGGAGATCGGCCCCCAGCGGTGTCCGCGGAGCATCGGTAGCCGCGACCGCACGCTCCGGCACCACCTCGACGGCCCGGATGCGCCCGAGCATCACGGCCGACCACACATAGCTCAGCGCATCGATCGCCACCGCCAGCGGCGCACCCAGCAGCGCGATCAAATACCCCGCGCTCGCGGGGCCCGAGATCTCGGCGATCGCCTCGGTCGACTCGAGCTTCGAGTTCGCCTCCGCCAGCTGCGTCCGGCCGACGAGCGCCGGCAGGTACGTCGTGTCCGTGATCTGGAACAGCGCGGAGGCTCCGCCCACGACCATGCCCACCACGATCACGTGCGCGATCGCCAGGAACCCGAGCGCCCACGCGAGCGTCAGCGACCCCACGGTGACCGCACGCACCAGATCTGCGGCGACCAGGATGCGCCGTTTCCGGCTGCGATCGACCAGCCCGCCCGCGAGCATCCCCACGGGTATCCCTGGCGCGAGCTGGAGGGCCATCAGCACCCCGACCATCTCGTCGGGCTGCTTCAGCGTCGCCACCGCGATGATCGGCAGCGCCGTGCGCGTGATCCGCGACCCGTACGCCGATAGCGCCTGCGCCGACCACAGTCGACGGAAGTCCTCGTGGGCCCAGAGCCCCGTCCGCGGCATCGGCGCCGGACTCAGAACGGGATGTCATCGTCGGGGCCGCCGCCACCGCCGCCGTAACCGCCAAAGTCACCGTCGGGCGGAGGTGGAGGACTGTCATCACCGCGCCCGCCGCCGGAGCCGCCGCCGCCACCGCCGCCGCGCGGGCCACCGCCGCCGCGCGGACCGCCACCGCCGCCGCCGCCGCCACTATCGCCGGCCGCGCCACCACCGCCACCCCCGCCACCCTCGGCACCGCCGCCGCCCAGGAACTGGACGTCGTTCGCGATGATCTCGGTGATGTAGCGCTTGTTGCCATCCTTGTCGTCGTAGTGGCGAGTCTGGATGCGCCCCTCGACGAACACCTGGCGGCCCTTCGCGAGGTACTTCGAGCAGACCTCGGCGCGCTTGCCCCACACCACGATGCGGTGCCACTCGGTGCGCTCCTGGCGCTGCCCGTTCTTGTCGTTCCAGCTCTCGCTCGTCGCGAGGCGGAGCTCGCACACGCCCTGCCCGCTCGGCGTGTAGCGCATGTCGGGATCGGCGCCCAGATGACCCACGAGAATGACCTTGTTGACTCCGCCAGCCATGACGTCCTTGTCCGTTCCGGAACCACGGGCTCCGTTGAAGGAGACTGCGTAGCACGACCGTCTGACGCCTCGGCGATGGACTCTCCGCTCCGGCGCGCGGTACATCCGGCCCCGTGTTCCGAGCCCTCCGCGTCGCGGTCGTGATCCCGGCCTACAACGAACGCCTGGCGATCGCCGCCACCGTCGAGACGATCCCGGCGTTCGTCGACCACATCCTCGTGATCGACGACGCGTCCACCGACGACACGGCCGACGTGGCCCGGGCCACCGCCGCGCGCTCCGAGGCCCCGGACCGCACCGAGGTGATCCGCCACGCCGAGAACCGCGGGGTCGGTGCCGCGATCACCACCGGCTACCAGCGCGCGCTGGCGCTCGGGGTCGAGGTCGCCGTCGTGATGGCGGGCGATGGCCAGATGGATCCCGCCGACCTGCCCGCGCTCCTCGCGCCGATCGCCGACGGCACCGCCCAGTACGTGAAGGGCAACCGCTTCCTGCACCCCGCGATCTGGCGCGCGATGCCGGCCGCGCGGATCGTCGGCAACGTGCTGCTGTCGGCCGCGACCAAGGTGACGTCGGGCTACCGCCACGTGTTCGACTCGCAGTGCGGCTACACGGCGATCCACCGCGACGCCCTCGAGCGGATCGCCGTCGCGGAGCTGTTCCCGCGCTACGGCTATCCGAATGACCTGCTGTCGCGGCTGCACGTCGCCGACGTCCGGGTGGCGGACGTCCCCGTGCGCCCGATCTACGGCGAGCGCTGGAAGAGCGGGATCAACTTTCGCACGGTGATCCACCCGATCCCGTGGGTGCTCGTCAGCTCGTGGGGCGCGCGCCTCGCCGCGCAGGCCCGCCGCCGCGTCCAGACCTATCGCGCCTGATGCTCGTCGGCGTCCTCACGACGTCGTATCCGCGCCAGCCAGGCGACCCGGCCGGACACTTCGTCGCGAGTCACGTGCGGGCGCTCCGCGCGGCCGGTCACGACGTCGAGGTCATCGCCGCGGGCGGGCCCAGCGCGCACGACGACCCCGGGATCCATCGCATCGGCGGTGGCAACCTCTTCTACACGGGCGGTGCGCCGGACCGGCTGGAGGCCGCACCACGGGCCCTGCTCGCGGCCGCCGCGTTCGCCGCGCGTATGACAGCCACGGTGTCCCGCCGCGCCCGCCGCTGGGACGCGATCGTCGCGCACTGGCTCGCGCCGTCCGCGCTCGCGGCGCTGCCCACGCGCGCGCCGCTGCTCGCGATCGCGCACGGCGGCGATGTCCACACGCTGCGCCGCCTGCACCTGCTCGGCCCGGCGCTCCACGCGCTGCACCGCCGCGGCGCGGACCTCGCGTTCGTGACCGCCGAGCTGCGCGACCTCGCGATCGCGGCCGCGCCCGGGCTCACCGGGTACCTCGCACGCGCGCTCGTGCAGCCGATGGGCCTCGACCTCGCCCACTTCGCCGCCTTGCCGCGCGCGCCCGCCCCCGTCCCGACGGCGCTGGTGGTGGCGCGGCTCGTCCCCGTCAAGGGCGTCGACATCGCCATCGCGGCAGCGGAGCGCATGACCCCGCCGTTCCACCTCGTGATCGCCGGCGACGGACCCGAGCGGACGACCCTCGCCGCTCGCGCCGCGCACGCCCGGGCCGCGGTCTCGCTCGTCGGCGCGATCGACACGCGACGGCGCGACGACCTCCTCGGCCAGGCCTGGGTGGTCGTGGTGCCCTCGCGCGTGCTCCCGAGCGGTCGCACCGAGGGCGCGCCTCTCATCGCACTCGAGGCGCTCGCCGCCGGCATCCCGGTCGTGGCATCGGCGGTCGGCGGTCTCCGCGACCTCGCTCCCGCAGCCGTCCTGGTCGCGCCCGACGATCCCGACGCGCTCGCGGCCGCCCTCGCCGGCGTGCTCGCGTCCCCGCGCCCTGCGGCCGAGTACAGGGCTGCCGTCCGCCACCTCGACTGGTCCGAGGTCGCGCCACGACTCGTCCCGCGCGCGCTGCGTCCCAGACCGGATACGTAGGGTTCCATACGTTCCCGCACACCGGTGCTGCGTGCGGATGCGCGCGGTTCACCCCGACCATCGCGAACGATCACGCGCGCTGCGTACGAGTTTACGCAGCGCGGCGGAGCGATGGTCCGACCGCAAATGACTGCGAGGCGTGCAACCTGTCGCAATGTCGTGACGATCGGGCCTCGCTCGTGCCATGAACCGCGCTCCGCTCGCGGCACAGAAGCTGCTCCAGGCCCCACCGATGTCCGAACTGCCCCGCTTCGACGTATCCGTCATCCTCCCGTTCGGGGATGACGAGGAGACCGTCGGGATCGCAGTGAAGCGCGTGGCCGAGCATCTCCGCAGCCTCGACCTCGCGTTCGAGCTCATCGCGGTCGACGAGGACTCGGGCGACAACTCCCACGCCGTCCTGGCGCTCCTCCGCGCCGAGGTCCCCGAGCTCCGCGTGACCCACGCTCCCGGCCGCGGTCGCGGGGTCGATGTCGGCGCCGCGCGGGCCCAGGGCACGGTCCTGCTGGTCTCGACGCCCGACGTGATCGCCGATTCCCTCGATGGCGTCGCCGCTGCGTGTCGCCGCCTGCTCGCCAATCAGGGCGACGCGGAGGTGCACCTCGGCCGCTACACCATCGCGCATCGCGTGCGTGCGCTCCCCGCGTTTCGCGGCGCTCGCCTCGTCGGCGCTCCGATGCACCGTCGCCTCGCGAAGCGCCTCCAGGTCCAGCACGTCTCGCTGCGCATCGGCGGCCCGACGATCGCGCCCCGCACCGCCGTCAGCCGCTTCCGCGCGTTCGCTCGCTTCGCGGGCTGATCGCAGCGCCGGGCCGGTGGCCGTGGGCGCATCGTCGCGTCGTCGGCTATAGTCCGCGCAGTGAACTCGATCCTCGCGATCGCCGCGCTCGGCTTCCTGATCGTGGTGCACGAGGGCGGGCATCTCATCGTCGCGCGCCTGTGCGGCATGCGCGTCGATCGCTTCAGCATCGGGTTCGGTCCCGGGCTGCTCAAGCACAAGTCGAAGAAGGGCACGATCTACCAGCTCGCGCCGATTCCGTTCGGCGGCTTCGTCGAGGTCGCCGGCATGAACATCGCCGAGGAGGTCGACCCCGCCGATCGCGAGGCGTATCCGAACCGTCCCGCCTGGCAGCGCTTCGCGACGATCTTCGCGGGTCCCGCCACGAACTTCCTGTCCGCCATCGTCCTCGCGTTCTTGCTCTACAGCTGTCACGGGATGGCCGGCACCACCTGGCACGTGGGCGATCTGAAGCCCGGCTACGACGCGCAGACCAAGCTCCTCGCCGGTGACCGGATCCTCGCCGTGGACGGCAGCGCGCTCTACGCCCCGAGCAGCACGGCGCTGAGCGCAGCGGTCAACGCCACGAAGTCGCCGACGGTGCACCTGCGCGTGCTCCGCGGCGGCGTGGGCGTGGTCGAGCTGGATGTGAGGAAGAAGCTCGATGTCGATCCGAAGGGTGCGCCGGTCTTTCGCATCGGCGTGATCAACGAGGTCGATGTCGAGCGCGTGGGCCCGATCGGCGCGGCCGGCGCGGCGATCCGCTACCCCGTCAAGCAGACGAAGGTGATCCTCGCGGGTCTGCGCGACATCGTGCTCGGTCTCGAGGACGCTCGCCCGACGGGGCCCGTCGGCATCTACGAGGAGTTCCGCAAGGCGTTCACCGCCAACTGGATCTACGGCGTCGAGCTGATGATGCTGCTCTCCGTCTATCTCGGGCTCGTGAACCTGTTCCCGCTGCCCGCGCTCGACGGTGGCCGGCTCGTGTTCCTGATGTACGAGATGGTCACGCGTCGGCGCGCGAACCCCAAGATCGAGACGATGGTCCACATGGGCGGGATCATGGTGCTCGGCGTCGTGATGATCCTGGTGACACTCAACGACTGTCACGTCCTGTAGCGGCGCGGACTTGCCGGGCTCTCGCGGAGGTTGCCGCTTTCGTCGCACCGGGGCCCATCGCATCCGATGCTAGGTTGCGGGCGTGAGCCACCCGACCCGCGGCGCCTTGTTCTGCTTGTCCCTCGCACTCGCTGCCTGCGGCGATGAGGGCGGAGGTGGCGGAGGTCCCGACGGGACGCCGGCCGACAGTCACGACCTGACCGTCGAGATCCACCGCGACTATCCATACGTCGACGGGGACACCGTCGATGAGGCGGTGTTCGTCGCGTTCCAGGATGGCGACGGCGCGTTCGTCGCGGCGACGGGCGCGAACGGCGTCTATCACGCGCACATCACGTCCGATCGCTACGGGATCGCGGTCGGCTGCCAGGACGTCGGGTTCGTGTCGATCGAGGTGTCGCAGAAGGTGGTGAGCGAAGGCAGCACGTACCGCACGAGCTGCAAGGTGGTGCCTGCCACGGCGCAGCTCGACGTCACCGTCCGTAATCTCCCGCCAGCCCTGCGGCTGCGGCTGCGGGCGCGCAACCGCATCGCCGTGTTCACCAGCGACGGCACCCAGAGCCTCGATGTCGATCCGGGTACCGTCGAGGTGTTCGGCACGCTGACCGACAGCGACCGGACCGTCTCGAAGTTGTTCCGCTACTCCGCGATCCCGGTCGCGGCGAGCGGTGCCGTCGCGATCGATGTCGCCGCCGATGGCGCACCGCCGGAAGTGCACGCGCTCACGCTCACCCCGAGCGACCCTGCCGCCACCGTGCGGACCTCCATCGTGCGCCCGTACGGCGCGATCTCGCTCCAGACCAGCGGTCGCGAGCTGGGCACCACCCCGAGCTACCTCGTGCTGCCGGCCGCGCTGCGGCGGGAGGACGATCTCTACTACGTCTCGGTCAGCGATCAAACGAGGTCGCAGACGCGGACGATCAGGTCACCGAGCACGCTCGCATTCGAGTTGCCCGCGCCGCTCCAGGCGATGCCCTCGACCCTCGCCGTGACCCCGACTCTCCACCCGGTGTTCGCGTTCACCCCGACGCCGCCCGCCCTCGCGGTCCAGACCTACTACGTGGAGGCTTCGAACTTTTCTGACTTCACCTCCGCCACGTTTCGCTACTGGTACGCCGAGCTCTCGCCAGGGTGGATCGCCGGCGCAGCGAGCCTCCGTTACGAGTTCCCCGACCTCACGGCCATGCCGGGCTTCTCGGAGCTCGCGCTGGTCGATCGCGAGCGGATCGACACCACGGTGTCGCGGTACGAGTACAGCACGCGCACCGCGAGCGACGGTCAGGAGATCACGCGCGCCAGCGTCGACTCCACGGTCGGCACGTTCTGCGGCGATGGCGTCGTCCAGTCGTCGGAGGCCTGCGATCCCGGCGCCGAGGGCGAGACCGCGATGTGCAACGCAGACTGCACCGTCAGCCGGTGTGGCGACGGCGTGACCAACTTCGCCGCGGGCGAGGACTGCGACCCACCCGACGGCGCGACCTGCGACTCGAGCTGCAAGAGCCTGCCGGATGGGCCCGCGACGTCCGCCGACAGCTCGCGGACGCGTGGCCGTGCCATGCAGGGTCGGCCCCCTGGCGCTCGTCGGGACCGCCGTGAATCGCCGGAGCTACCGGTCCACGCGCGTTCCGGCGCGGGCGTGGTGCTGCGCGACCACGACGCCTGAGGTGCTACGCTCGTTCGATGCGACACGCAGCGATCGCGATGCGATGGCTCTCCTGCTCGCTATCGCGCGGTCCGCCGCCGCGGACACGGCGGTGCTGAACGTGACCTTCCAGGTGACGCACGCCGCAGACGGCAAGAAGTACCCCACGCCCGTGATCGAGACGTACGAGGTCCACGCCGATGGCTCGGTCCACTACGCGGCGTACTTACAGAACATGCCGACGAACCTGAACCACCAGGACTCCGCTGACTGGGCCTCGAGCGCCCCGGGCCGCGCAGTCATCGCGGCGGCCCGCGCTCGGCGCGGACGCTGCAGGACCGAGCACGACAAGTTCCCGACCGCCAAGGAGGGTGTGTACTGGGCCACCGTGACGCGCGGGGACCACGACGTCGCCCTGTTCGCGGCGCAGAACGACACCCCGGCCGCCTTCAAGGCGATCCGCCGGCCGTTCCGCGCGCTCATCGCTGCGTTCGAGAAGGCGACGGGGCGCCCGCTCAGCTCGACGACGCTGCCGCAGTGACGGGCTCGACGGGTGTCCGTCACGCGGCGACCTACGCCCTCGTCGCGCGCAAGGTGGGCTGCACCGGCTGACATCCCCTCGGCGGTGGTTGCGGCGACCGGGATCGCCGCGGGTCACACCGCCAGACGGCCTGCTGTCACCTCGGTGTCAGCAAAGCGTGCGCCCCCACCGGCACGCATGGACTGCGCCGCGCCGGTTCCGGGCTAAGGTCCAGCCGCATGCCGCTCGCGAGCGAGGTGCTCGACCGAATCCCGCTGGAGCCCGGCGTCTATCTCTTCAAGGACGCCAAGGGTGGCGTCGTGTATGTCGGGAAGGCGAAGAACCTGCGCAATCGCGTCAGGCAGTACTTCCGGCCGGGCGGCGACGACCGGTTCTTCGTCGCGGCGGGCTACCTGGGGCGCGCGGTCACGGAGGTCGAGACCATCGTGGTGTCGTCGTCCAAGGAGGCGCTGCTCCTCGAGAACCACCTCATCAAGAAGCACCAGCCCCGCTTCAACGTGAAGCTGCGCGATGACAAGCAGTACCTCGTGCTGCGGCTCGTCGACCCGAAGCCGCCGTCGCCGCCCGACGCGGAGACGCCCACCACGAAGCGCGACGTGTTCCCGCGCGTCGAGGTGGTGCGCAACATCCGCGCGGACCATGCCCGGTACTTCGGCCCGTACCACTCGGCCTCGTCGGCACGCGAGACGTTGCGCATCCTGAACCGGCACTTCCAGCTGCGGACGTGCACCGACCACGTGCTCGAGACGCGCGGCCGGCCGTGCCTCCAGTACCAGATCAAGCGGTGCAGCGGTCCATGCGCGGTGACCGTCGAGCCGCAGACGT
>JAYSYE010000454.1:0-11823 GCA_043716635.1 Deltaproteobacteria bacterium
GTTTCGGCTCGAACCGGAGACCTTGCTTCCCGGGGCCACCGACGCCGTCACGAACGCATTGCCGCCGACGACGGCGCCCCGCCCGATCACGGTATCGCCACCCAGGATCGTCGCGTTCGCGTAGATCACCACCTCGTCCTCGAGCGTCGGGTGACGGCGGTGGCCCGGCTCGGGGCGCGCCTCCCCCTGCGGCACGGTGAGCGCCCCCAGCGTGACCCCCTGGTAGATCCGCACGTGCGCGCCGATCACGGTGGTCTCGCCGATCACGACGCCGGTGCCGTGGTCGATGAAGAACGACGGCCCGATCGTCGCGCCCGGATGGATGTCGATCCCGGTGCGCCGGTGCGCGAGCTCCGTCATCATGCGCGGCACCACGGTCGCGCCTTCGCGCAGCAGCTGGTGCGCCATCCGGTACACCGTGATCGCGAACGTCGCCGGATAGCACAGCAGGATCTCGTCGACGCCCGTCGCCGACGGGTCGGCCTCGAACGCCGCGCGGACATCGAGGCGCACGGCCTCGCGCAGCCGCGGCAAGGCCGCCATGAACCGGTCCGTGATCGCGTCCGCCTTGGCCGAACAGTCAGCGCATTCGAGATCGGCGGTGCCGAGCAGCTGCTGCCGCTTGTGGTGGTGCGCCCGGTACACCTGGCCGTGCAGCGCGGCGCGCAGCTCTGTCACCCGCGCCCGCACGAGCGTCCGCAGCTCGGGGCGGCCCGCGCCCGTGACATCCGGTCCGTAGTAGCCCGGGAACAGCACCGCCCGCGCGAGCTCCACGATGTGCTCGACGGCCCACTCCGAGGGCAGCTCGTAGCTGCCGATGTGCTGCATCTCGCGCTCGGCCGGATCGAGGTACGCGGTCAGCAGCTCCTCGGCCACCAGGTCGAGCGGCGTGAGATCTCCGGTGACCAGCAACGTTCGGCGGGCCGAGCTCATCCGTCCGTTCCTATCACGGGCGTACCCGCGGAGACGCGCGGCGTGGGCGCGGGTGCCTCGTTGATGGTCGCGATCGCCGCATCCAGCGAGACCTCGGGGATGGTGATCCGCGTCGGCATCCCGCCGCCGAGCGCGAACAGCGCGACGAAGTCCCAGCCGGAATCGAACGCGGCCGCGATGGTCAGCATCCCGGAGTCGCGAACCATCGCGACCGGCGCCTGCTCCTGACCCGCCAGCAGCAGATCCGTCTTGTCGAACTGCCCCGCGGCCCCCGCGGTGTCCACGACGGCCACGCGCCCGCGCAGCGTGAACCGCCCCGCGAGCTCGCGCGTCTTGACGTCGCGACGATCGAACTCGGCCGCCGCCTCGCGGATGAGATCGTCGGCGGTGCCCGCCTTCATGCCGCCGACGAGATACGCGATCACGCTGCGCTTGAGCTGGTCGTCGCGGAACTTGGCCCGCAGCGCGCGGTCGATGCGCGCCGCCCGTTCGGTAGCAACCCCGACCCGCGTGTCGATGACCCGCGCATCCGCATCCGCGCCGGCATACGGCTCCTTGCCACCCAGGATCCACTTCGCCGCCGCGTACAGACCGTCGAGGTCCACGTGCGTGCAGATGCAGTCGATGGGTCCCGTCTGGCGGACCAGCTCGGCCGTGATCATCTCGGGGCAGGCGCCGTGCTCCGCCTTCGTCGCGAGCACGAACCGCGGATCGCGCGCGAACTGCGCGTGCTTCTCGTGGTCGTGATGATCGACCCACGCCGCCAGCCGGTCGCCGAGCCCCGCGATCAGCGGCGCCGTCGTCTTCTCGAACGACACGCTCGTGCCGACCGTCGCCGCGAACGCGATATCGAGCACGACGACGCGCCCCTGCAGCTTGTCGGCGCGGGGGAGCACGCGCGGGGACGCGAACCAGAGCTGGGGCATGGACGACATGAGTTGGGAGACCGGCGAGACCGGCGAGACCGGCGAATCCTACTGTGGCGCTTCCTTCGGACAATAGAGCGTCGTGGACCACCCATCGTGCAAATACACCTGCCGGACGGTGCCGCGCTCCCCGCACTGCGGACTGCTCGGACCGATCAGGCACATCGCCCGCTCGCCACCGTCCGCGGTCAGCGCGCTGCGTCGGCCCGGGGGCACGGAGCCGATGCGCGAGCCGTCGATCCAGACCTCCACCGTGTCGGCGCATCGCGTGTTGTCGACATAGAACGTCGCGCGCGCCTTGGGCCGCATCGCCTGCTGCTCCGGCACCTCCGTGGGATGGTCCTCGTCGGCCACGCGATAGCGCTCGGGATCCGCGAGCGCGGCCGCGAGCAGCCGGTCATCGCAGCCCACGGCGCGCAGCTCCGGGACGAGGCTCCGCGTCCACTCCGCGCGCAGCTCGCTGACGTCCGCAAGCGCCGTCCGGAAGCTCGCCCGTGATGCGATCGCCCGCGCGCGCGCCCCCGGGAGCAGCGCCGCCGTCATCCCCGCGTCGTCATGCCGCGCGATGAACCTCGCCTCCGTCTCGAGCACCTGGCCGAGCTGCTGGTAGCTCTTGAGGTCCGCCTGCGCCGCGCCCCACAGCGGTGCGATCCGCACGACCGGGCAGCGCTTGGGGGCGGGCACCTTCACGGGTGCATCGGGGCCGCGCCCGAGGTCGCCGAGGATCGCCAGCACGCCGTGCTGATAGGTCAGCCGCACCGTCGCCATCGCCGCGCTCGTCGCCGTGAACCGGGCGATCGCCTCGTCGATCATGACCGCGTCGCCCCAGGGTCGCTGCAGCTCGGGGACGAACGTCGACGTCAGCGGCGCCCCGGTCCCGAGCGTGACGAGCGCCGTCCGCGCAAGCACGAGGTCGGGGGCCACGGCCACCGCGCGCTGCAGCGACTCGCGCGCCGCCTCGGCATCACCCGCCATCGAGTGCGCGACCCCCGCGAGGTACAGCAGCACGCCATCGCGCGGCCAGGCTTCGAGGCCGTGCTCGCACGCCGTGATCGCCGCGGCGGCATCCTTGCGCGCCAGCTCCGCGGCGACCAGCGCGTGCCACGCCACCTGTTCGCGCGGCTCCCCCCGCACGGCGCGCCGCAGGTACCACGCCGCCTCGTCGGGATGCCCCGTGCGCAGCGCGATCACACCCAGCGCCTGCTCGGCCTCGGGCAGCTCGTCCTTGTACTTCTGCAGCAGCGTGTACGCGCGCTGCGCATCGGGGAGCCGGCCCGCATCGAACAGCGTCTGCGCCGCCGCGAAGCCCGGCAGTGACGACTCGGGTGCAAGGTGTGCCGCGCGCGCGTACCAGCCGAGCGCACCGTCGGTGTCCTTCAGCTGGCGCCGCACGTCGCCGAGCCGGATCTGCAACGGCATGTCCACGGGCTTCGCGGCCACGAGCTGCTCGAGCTCGGCGCTCGCCTTCGCCCAGTTCCCCGTGGCGCCGTACGCCGTCGCGAGATCGCCCTTCACCGCCAGATCGGTCGGGGTCCGCTGCTCGATCGCCTCGAGCTCGGTGACGAGCCGCGACGTGTCACCGCGCGCCGCGTGGACGAGCACCAGCACGCGACGCGCCGCCAGGAAGCTCGGCTGCTGCGCGGTCACCTGGTCGAGCTGGCGCTCGGCGCCGGTGGCATCCCCGAGCGCCCAGAGCTCGGCGCCGAGGTTGTAGCGCGCGTCGAGATCCCACGGCTGCTTGGCCACGAGCTTCGACCACTGGTCCCGCGCGAGGTCGTGCTTCTCGGCGCGCGTCGAGGCGGCGGCCGCGCCGCGCAGCGAGGCGATGTCGTCGGGCGCGAGGTCCGTCGCGTAGTTGAACTTGCCAGCCGCCTTGCCCGCGAGCTTCGGGTCGGCCTTGGGATCGGTCGCCAGCTCGACGAGGTAGAGCTCGCCGACGAGCCGCTGCGCCGCGTAGTTCTTCGGGTCCACGAACACCGACTTCTCGAGGTCCGCTTCGGCGAGCTTCGTCGAGAACGGCGCGAGCGCACCCGTGAGGTGACCGAGCCCGCGCCCCATCAGCGCCAGCGCGTACGGATCGCTCGCGAGCGCCTTCGTGAAGCCCGCGAGCCGCGCCTCGTCGACCGCGAACCCGGCCTTGGTCCACGCCTCCGCCGTCAGCTCTCCGAGGAGCCGGTGGTAGTCCTTCGGGTCGCCCGTGCGCTGCGTCTCCGCGACGACCACCGCCGACGGGCCGGTGACGCTCCACAGCGCGATGCCGACGCGCAGCTGCCAGTTCGGACGGTCCGCCCAGCCCGTGATCACGTAGCGCACCGCGCCTCGCTTCGCCGCGAACGCGACGACGGGGTCGGGCTCCGGCTCGACGCCCTCCTCCGTGACGTGGAGCGCTCCACCGGTCGGCTGGAGCCCGAGCAGCGCCTCCGTCTTCTCGCTGATCTCGAACGGGGCCTCCGCGACCAGCCAGTCGTACGCGCGCGCGCCGCTCTGGTTGTCGAACTTCGCGACGGCGAAGCGCGGCGGGCTCGGCCGGAACGGCGGCACCGTCGTGGTCTCCTGCAGCGCGGGCCCGACCGGCACCCCGCTGCCGCCCGCCTCCGCCGTCACCTCGGCAGGCTCGTCGGACGGCTCGTCCACGGGCGCCGGGCCCAGGCCCGAGCCGCTGCCAGCTCCGCGCGGCGGCCTGCCGCCGAGGGGAGCCCCGCGTGAGATCGCGCGCGCGCCGACGACAAGCGCGGCGGCACCGAACAGCGCGAGGACGTGCGGCCGGGGCCGAGACCACATAAGATAGAGCATACCGTGGCCGACCGCGATCGCCCCCCTGTGACCGGCACCTCGCCGTCATCTCGCGGCGCGCTGGGGGTCCAGGTCGCGCACACCCATCCGCGCCGCCGTCGCCTGAAGATGTTCTCGATCCTGCGCCTGATCTTCCTGCTCGGGGTCTACGGCACCTCGATGGGAGCGGCGGTCTTCTACTTCGTGGTCCGCGAGACCAACAAGGAGCTGCCCGAGGACCTCTCGCAGCTGCTCGACTATCAGCCGAACCGCAAGAGCGTCGTGCTCTCCTCCGACGGCGAGGAGATCGGGTCGTTCTCGATCGAGAACCGTCGCATCATCGCGCTCGAGCGCATGCCGCCGCACGTGCCGGCGGCGTTCCTCTCCGCCGAGGACCGACGCTTCTACAAGCACCAGGGCTTCGACCCGCTCGGCATCGCGCGCGCGGGGCTGAAGAACTTCCGCAGCGACGGCAACATCAAGCAGGGTGGCTCCACGCTCACCCAGCAGATCATCAAGCAGACGCTGCTCGCCAACGAGGAGTCGATGGGGGCGATGGGGCTCGACGAGGCGGGCTACGTGAAGCTCGCCAAGGCGCTCAAGTACCGCCGCAAGCTCAAGGAGCTGATCCTCGCGGTCCGCCTCGAGCGCGAGCTCACGAAGTCGGAGATCCTCACGATCTACCTGAACCACGTCTACCTCGGCCACGGCGCGTACGGCGTGGGCGCGGCGGCCCGGACGTACTTCGGCAAGGAGGTCGAGGACCTCACGATCGCGGAGGCGGCGATGCTGGCGGGGCTCGTCGCGTCGCCCACGAAGTACGCGCCGCACAACAACATGCAGCTCGCGCGCGACCGCCAGAAATACGTGCTCGGCCACATGGTCGAGGATCGGTACATCTCGCAGGCCGAGTACACGGCCGCGCTCGTCGAGCCGATCGCGCTGGTCGACGAGAGCGATCTGAACCACCTCGCGTCGCCGTACTTCGTCGAGCACGTGCGCAAGCTCGCGACGCTCAAGTACGGCAACAGCGACCTGTTCCGCGGCGGGCTGAAGTTCTTCTCCACGGTCGACAGCCGCATGCAGGCGGCGGCGGAGAGCGCGCTGAAGCGCGGGCTCGAGAGCCTCGATCGACGCCTCGGGTTTCGCGGCCCGATCGGGCATGTCAGCGTCACCGACAAGGCGATCTGGAGCACGAGCGTGGCCCACCCGATCACGGGCGCGGCCGGGGATACGTCGGCCCTCGCCGACCAGGTGGTCGAGAACCAGACGTACGGCGGCCAGGTCGTCGAGATGGGCAAGCGCGGCGGGGTCGTCGTGAACCTCGGCCCGCAGAAGCTGCCGCTCGTCGATGCCGACGCGAAGGAGCTGCGCGCGTGGTCGCGCGAGAAGATGAAGCCGCCGATCCGGGACGCGCGCGGCCACTCCCTGCCGCCGCCCAAGCCGCTCCCCCCGGCACCCGCCGGCACCGGCGAGGTGCTCGCACTCGACGACATCATCCCCGTGCGTGTCAGCGCCGACGGCAAGGCCGCCATGCTGGCCCAGCGCCCGGTCCTCCAGGGCGCGATGGTCGTGCTCGAGCCCGCGACCGGCCGGGTCGTGGCGATGGTCGGCGGCTACGACTGGACCACCTCGCAGTTCGACCGCGTGACGCAGGCGAAGCGGCAGGTCGGGTCGTCGATCAAGCCCTTCATCTACTCGGCCGCGATCGAGGCCGGCCACACGCCCGTCGATCACCTCACCGACGGACCGTTCAGCGTGCAGACGGCCACGGGCACGTGGACGCCCGCGAACTACGACAACAAGTACATGGGCAACGTCACGCTGATGACCGCCCTCGCCTACTCGCTGAACACGATCTCCGTACAGCTCATGGTGCAGATCGGGATCGACCGCCTGATCGAGATCCTCCGCGGCTTCGGGGTGACGTCGGACATCCCGCGCCACATCTCGATCGCGCTCGGCACTCCGGATCTCACGCCGCTCGAGATCGCGACCGCGTACGCCGGCCTCGCGAATGGCGGGCGGCGGGTGACCCCTCGCTTCTACGACCTCGTGACCGATACCGCGGGCAACACCGTCGATGATCTGAGGAATTCACCGCCGGGCCCGCAGGTGCTGGCCCCCGAGGTCGCGTTCGTCGCGATCAACCTGATGAAGGGCGTCATCGCCCGCGGCACGGGCAAGTACGCGCTGACGCTCGGCCGCCCCGTCGCCGGCAAGACCGGGACCTCGGCGAACTACCGCGACGTCTGGTTCACCGGGTTCACGACCGACCTGCTCGCCTGCGTGTGGGTCGGGCGCGACGACTCGACGCCGATCGGCGACAAGATCACCGGCGGCGGGATCGGCGTGCCGATCTGGGTCGACTTCATGCAGAAGGCCCATCCGCGGACCCCGATCCGCGACTTCCCCGCCCCGCCCGGGACGACGTATGCGCGCGTCGAGCCGTGGAGCGGCGATCCCACCGGGCCGCGCTCGACGGAGGCCGTGTGGATGCCATTCGTGCGCGGCACCCTGCCCCGGCAGTTCCTGGCGGCCCCACCGGTGCGGTCGTTCGACGACCTCGTGCCGGCGCCGAAGCTGCCGCTCCCTCCCAAGTGCGCTTCCATCTCGTGCCTCTAGCTCTCGTGCTAGCCTCACGCCGATGTTTCGCCTGCTCATGAAGGCCCTGGTCGCCGCGACCGTCGTGCTCGGAACCGGCGGGGGCTGCCGGATCAGCCTCGACAACGCCGCCAGCGGCTCGGTCGATGCCAGCGACGGCGTCGACGCCATGACGTCCGCCGCGTGCCTGCAGGCGACCACGTACCAGGACCTCGCCACGATCGAGACGAAGATCTTCAAGTTGTCGTGCACCTTCAGCGGGTGCCACAACGGCCAGGTCACGGATGCGGGTCGGCTCGATTACCGCCCCGGCATGTCGCACGCGTTTCTCGTCGACAAGGCTTCCGAGGTCGCGACCGGTCGCACGCTCGTCGTCCCGGGCGATCCCAAGGCCAGCTACCTGATGCTGATGCTCGGGCAGTTTCCGCCGGCGCAGGCGTCGCCCCCGGGGACGGCGCCGCCCGACACGGTCGGCCTCATGCCGCAGGGCACCGGCGGCGCGCTCCTGTGCCAGGAGAAGCGCGATGCGATCGAGCGGTGGATCACCGCAGGCGCCCCGAATGACTGACATCTCACTCAAGATCTCGATTTCTCATCGAGTCCGGCCGGCGTTCGCTTGACGCGACTCGCCGAGCCTCGTTACAACATGGCGGGAGCTATATAGATGAGCTGGCTAAGCGAGCTGTTTCAAAAGGGCGGTCCCCTCCTCATCGTCAACACGTTCTTCCTGGCGATCGTCGTCGGGTTGATCGTGGAGCGGTCGATCTACTTCCTGGGGCGCGGACATCTGAACGCGAAGGCGTTCCTCGAGCAGCTCCGCAAGTTGCTGTCGGCGAACAACGTCGATCGCGCCAAGAAGCTGTGTGACGCCACGACCGCTCCGGTCGCGCGCGTCGCCAAGGCCGGTCTCAATCGTCTCCACCGCGGTGAGGCGGCCGTCGCCCAGGCGATGGAAGAGACGATGACCGACACGGTGCCCGAGATCAAGACGCGCATCGGCGCGCTCTGGTCGCTCGCGAACATCACCACGCTGATCGGCCTCCTCGGCACGATCACCGGCCTGATTCGCACGTTCTCTGCCGTCGGTAACGCGAACCCGGCGGACCGCCAGAAGCAGCTGACAGACGGTATCTCCGAGGCCATGTACAACACCGCGTTCGGCCTCTCGATCGCGCTCATCTGTATGCTCGGTCACCTCGTGCTCTCCGCGGCGAGCAAGAAGGTCATCTCGGATCTCGAGGCGTTCAACCTCCGGTTCGAGAACCTCCTCGCCGAGGGCGGCGCGGCGGCGGCGGCCGGTGCGCGTGCCCCGGCGGCGCCCACCGAGGACGAGACGCGGAGCGCGCGGAGCTAATTCGTGGCGTCGTCGACACTCTCGGCCCAGCGCGTCCGCGCCAAGGTCCGCGCGGCCGTACGGCGACGCGAGGGGCAGATCGAGACGGAGGAGATGGAGAGCGGCGAGCTCAACCTGATCCCCTATCTCGATATCGTCACGAACTTGAATCTGTTCCTGCTGGCGTCGGTCTCCGCGGGTCTCATCCTCGTGCAGATCGACACCACGCTGCCCGACAAGGGGCCGCCGCAGGTCACCCAGGTCGCGCCGCAGACCGATCCAAACGATCAGCCGCTGAAGCTGTTCGTCTCGGTGAAGCGCGACGAGATGATCCTCTGGTCCGCGACCGGGCTCGAGGGCACACTCTCGGCGCCGAAGCCGGGCTACGTGTTCAAACGTACGGGCCGCGTCGGGGATACCTGCGACGGCAGCTACATGTGCGAGACGAACAAGTGCGACGCCGTGACGCTCACGTGCGCCGCGGGCGACGACGCGATCGCGCCGGTCTTCGAGCTGCGCCGGCTGAACGACACGCTCGTGACCATCGCGCAGACCCGCTACGCCGGACGGCCGCGCAAGCCGGAGACCTACACGATCGTGCTCCAGGCCGATGCGACGATCCCGTACGCGACCGTGGTGTCGGTGATGGCGGCGATGCGCTGCAAGCTCCCTGCGATCGGCAAGGAGCCCACCTCGTGTCTCCTGCCGACGGACGACCCCACGCTCCACGCCGCGGCCAACCCGATCGCCGCGAAGCTCTACGACACGACACGCGCCAAGTACGATCCCCAGACCATGGCGCTGTTCCACGACATCCAGTTCTCGGCAGGATTCGAGCACCTCTAATGTCCTTCACGCAGCGCGAAGCGCGCAGGCTCGTCCGCAAGGCCGTTCAGCGCGTGCCCGAGGGCGAGTCCATCACGCACCTCAACATCATGCCGATGATGGACATGATGACGATCTTGCTCGTCGCGTTCATCTTCCAGGCCGCCACCAGCACCACCGCGCTCACGTCGAACTCGGTGTCGCTTCCGAAGACCCTCGCGGCTGATGACCTGCCCGACGGCGCGTCGACGCTCATCATCACGAAGGAAGGGATCGTCCTCGAGGGTCAGCCGATCGCGTCGATCTCGAACGGCAACATCGATCCCGCGCAGAAGGAAGGCGGCGCCACGGGGCTCAAGATCCCGCGGCTGACCACGTTCCTCGGCAACCTGCGCAAGCAGGAGATGATCGACAAGCGCAGCAAGGACCCGACGTACGATCCGGCAAAGGATCCCGCGGAGCTCCTCGTGATCGCCGACCGGACGACGCCGTACCACGTGCTCGTCGAGGTCATGTTCTCCGCGAAGCAGAAGGAGGCGGGCTACAACCGCTTCCGGCTGATCGTCCAAAAAGCGTTTCCGCAGACCGCGCCGAAGTAGGGCTCGCCGGTCTCGCTGCCGGCGCTATACTCTGCACATGAAGCTTGTCGGTGAACGGCGCGCCCTGGCGGCCGCAGTCCTCGCGTTCTGGACGTTGCTCTACGGCTTCTTCGCGTTCTCGCGAATCGTGCCGGAGCTGACCCCCGCGCTCGGAGCGCTGGCGGGCGTCTACGGCGTCGCGTTCTTCTCGCTCGTCGCCGGGTACTTCTGGGCCCGCTGGTTCGCGGTTGGCGTGGCGCTGTATGGCGTGATCACGGCGGCGGTGGGCATCTGGCAGGTCGGACCCGAGCCGGTGGTGCTGTTCATCGGCGGCACGCATCTGGCGGCGGCGGCGATGCTGTGGGGGGACGCGATGAGCGTCCCGTTCGACGGGCAGACCGCGTGGCGCACGAAGTTCCACATGGACGATCACGCGGTGCAGCGCCTGGGCAAGAGCGTGATCCGCGCGGGCGTGAGCCTGCCGTTCGTGCTGCTCTACGCGCTCGCGCCGAAGCCGGACGACTCGATGCTGACGACCCTCGGTGCGGTCGGCGTGCTGGTGCTCGCGACGCTCGGCCTGCGTGGCCTCGTGCAGCTCAAGACGTGGGGCGTGCTCGCGCTCGGCGCGGCGGGCGCGCTGCTCGTGGCGGTGGCGGGTGTGCACCTGGCGAAGCACGGGATCGGCGCCGCGGCCATCAAGCCGGCGCTCGCGGGTGGGCTGCTGGTCGCGGCGACCGCGCCGTTCGCGTCGTCGATGCTGCGTATCCTCGCGCCCCGTTGAATCGGCGGCGCGGTCGCGCTACCGTCGCAGCGATGCGCAAGGGGAGCTTCTTCGCGTGCGCGCTCGTCGGCCTCACGGCTGTCGCAGCGTGCCAACCGCTCTATGCGGGCAAGCCGGACAAGCTGGTGAACCCCGGCATCAAGCGCCGGCCGCCCGAGCCGCCCGAGGTCGAGGTCGTGATCAAGCCGATCGAGGCCTGTGTGACGGCGTTCCACGACGACCCGAAGACCTATCCGCGCTCGCCGTCCGACGCCAAGGTCTCGGCCGCGGCGCTCTCCGACGGCGACACGGCGATGTCGCAGGCGAACCGCGCGCCCGATATGGCCACGCACGTGAGGCTGACGGTCCAGGGCATCGAGCGGTATCGCGTGGCGCTGGCGAAGGACCCGTACAACCCGGGCATCACGGTGAAGCTCGCCCTCGCGTACGACGCGATGTACCGCAAGGGGTGCACGCTGGCACTGCTGAAGCGCATCGGCGCGATGCAGCTGAACCCGCGCTACCAGCAACGCGCGCAGGGCGTCGCGGACGACGTGGCCGGGAACAAGTCGAGCTTCCCGGGCTACACGAGTGAAGCGACGGCGGCGGTCGGTCGCTGACATGGCTCGCGTCATGTCGCACGCTGGCAACCTGTTCCTCGTCGCGACCATCGCGCTCGGGAGCGCGTGCGGCGGCGCGCAGAAGCTGACGCCGCCCCCTCCCCCGCTGCGGCCCGAGCCCGCTGCGACGGAGGCCAAGCAGGTCACGCTCACCGACTGCGAGCCGCTCGAGGCGGGCGAGCAGATCAAGGCAATCCCGTTCGACCGCCGCTCGATTCCCGAGTCCGACAAGCTGGCGGAGGAGGCGAAGCTTTCGCTCCGCGCGGCGGACACGGCCGAGATCGACCGCATGACCCGCGAGGACTACATCACCCAGGCCGTCGCGAAGCTGCTCACGGCGCTGAAGGCCGACCCGTACAACGTCGACGGGACCTACGTGCTCGCCGGCGCGTACGCGAAGATGGGCCGGATCCAGTGCTCGATGAATCTGCTCACGCGGATGCTGCAGATGCGCTCGCACGCGAGCAAGCGC
>JAYSYE010000455.1:0-11795 GCA_043716635.1 Deltaproteobacteria bacterium
AGGAGCCCCACCGTGATGGCGACGAGCACGACCGTGAACACGGCCAGCAGCAGGATCTGCGCGCCGACGCCGCGCGCCATCACGTTGTCGAACTTGTAACGCGCGCGGCGACGGAGACTCATGGCCGCGCATCCTGTCACGCAGCTCGGCTCGATGGGCGCGACCGGGCGGCCCCGGCGACCCGGCGACCAGCTCCTCGGAACCCGAAGCGAATGTGCGTGCCTGTCGCGTCAGGGGGCGGCCCGCGCGCCGAGCTGGTAACGTTCCCGGGTGAAGACCTTCGTGTGGGTGGTGCTCGCGCTCGGGGCGTGTGGCGATGACGGGCCGACGCACGCGGTCGTCGACGCGGGCGCGGACGCCGTGGTGGATGCCGCGGCGGACCTGCCGGTCGAGCGGAGCGGGACGCGCCTGAAGCTGCAGTGGTACGAGGCGGGCGGGACGCGCGAGCGGTTCGGCATCACGGATAGCGCCCGTGGCGAAGCCTGCGGCGCCGCGGCGTGGAGCGATGGATCGACGCGGTGCACGCCACTGAACGACGCGCGCCGGGTCGCGTACAGCGACGCGGGGTGCACCGTGCCGCTCGGGTCCTCGTATCAGAACCGCAGGTGCCCGACGCCGGAGCCGAAGTACTTCATCGAATACGCTGAAGCGACCTGTATCGACCAGCCGGTCCGGCACCTGTACCTCCGGGGCGCCGAGGTCGCGGCCGCGCCGCGTTATCAGCTCGTCGGTGGAACGTGCTCGCCCGAGATCGAGAATCCGGATTACAAGTACTACGCGATGGGCGCGGAGGTGCCCGCCACCGAGCTCGCCGCCATGACGGCGCTCGAGGCCGACGCCGGTCGCTTGCACCCGACGTTCTGGACGAGCGCCGATGGCCTGGTCGCGCGCTCGGGCGTGCGCGACAGCGAGCTCGACGTGCGTTGCGATAGCTATGGCGACGTCACGCGCACGGCCTCGACCTGCGTGCCCCGCGCCGGCGGCTCGGTGAACGCGTATGCCGAGTCGACGTGCACGACGCCCGCCATCGCGACTGAGGGTCAGTGCACCGTATCCGCCATCGCCGGGAAGTACGATGGCCTGAACTGCCCGTATGCGTCGCCGCGATACTTCCGCACCGGCGCCGAGCTCCCGATCACGGATGCATACATGGGCTCGCCGACCACCTGCAGCCCCGCGGACTACCCACCCACATTCCACCTCTACAGCGTGGGCGCGGAGGTGACGGCCGCTGCGACCTCCCCGGTGCGCTCGGGCAGCTCGCGCATCCAGAACATCACGTGGACCGCAGAAGGCAGGCCCATCCAGGACGCCGGACTCTATGATCAGGACAAGTCGACCGCGTGTTCCCGGCGCACGGCGAGCGATGGGATCGAGCGGTGCCTGCCGTTCTCGCCCAGCACCCTAAGTTACTTCCGCGACGCCGCATGCACGCAGCCCGTCACCGCAGCCCGCGTGTTCGAAGGCAATGCCGCCTGCGGACCACAACCGGCACCTGCGTATGCGCTGGACGTCCAGCTCGATGGCGCGGAGGGCTGCACCGACCGGGAGACCGTGTACCTCGCGGGCGCGGAGATCACGACGCCGCTGTACCAGATGGATTCCACGTGCACGCCTGCCGACCGCTCTCTTCGCGCGTACTACGAGGTCGGCGCGCTCGTGCCAGCAACCGACTTCGTTCCGATGAGCCTCGTCGTCGATCCCTGATCACCCCACCGCGGCGACCCGGAGCTGCGCCCACGTGGTCGTCCCCGGATCGGGATCGCCGCGCGGCCGGAACCGTCGTGTCGGGGTCGACGCTGATCGAGAGCCGCGGGTTCTCGCGCCGCCGTGCGCGGGACTACTCCAGCGCCTGCTCGGCGAGCGCGCGGTACTTCGGGCAGTGGTGGACCACGGTGTCGATCGACTCGGTGCCGGTGAGCGTCGGCAGCGCGGGGCCGCACGTCGCGGGGTCTTCGAGCGTCGAGATGATCGAGCCCCAGTAGCCGTACTGGAAGATGAACTCCGGGACGCCCGGTGTGCCCGCGAGCTGGAAGTGGCAGAACAACGACTTGCCGAAGTGCTGCTTCCACAGCGCGAAGTACGCGTTGTAGGCGTCGTACATGCGCTGGTCGTGCTGGGCGAGGTGCTTGATGGTCTGGTTCGTGGTCCCGGTGAGGCCCTGGCCACCCTCGTACGCAGCGATCGGGATCTCGTACTCCGCGCCGAGTCGCGCGAAGTCAGCGAACGTCGCGTCCATCGCCTGGATGTCGACCCTGAGCGCGGCGAACAGCGAGTCGAGTGAACCGGTTTGCGCGTCGGGGGCGCCGAAGTATGGCGCTTGCGCGACGTAGCCCACGTGCAGCTTCGGCTCGCCGTAGTTCGCCCGGATGAAGCGGAGCCCCACGTCGCTGTACGCCGCCCCGAGCGCCCAGCCCGACAGCACGGGCGCGATCATCGACGCGCGCTCGCCGAATGCCGCGCGAAAGATCTCCGCGATTTTTACGAGTCGATCCGCCTCGTACTGGCCGACCTTCATGAGGTCCACGTTGCTCGACATGAACGCCGGCCCATAGGTGCCGTCATAGACGCCTGTATAGCGGCCGGGATTCGCGTTCGCGGCAGTCAAGTACGTCTGGAACGCGGTGAACCCTTGGTTCCAGGTCTCGTTACTGGGCTCGACCACGAGCTGGAACGGCGTAGTGATGCCCTGCGCGCGGCGCGCGGCGGCGATCTGCGCGAAGTCGAGGCGAGTCACGAGGAGCTGCGCGAGCTGCTGGATGTAGTCGTCGGTCGCGTGCTCGGGGATCGTGATCCACCCATCCTTGCCGGTGACCGTCAGGAGCTCCGCGATGCGCTCGAACGGAACACTCGCGCCCGCGCCGAATTGCGTCGCCGTCGGACGGTCAGTCCAGCTAGCGACCGTCGAGTTGTTCGTGCCCTCCCAGTCCATGAAGCGCAGCATCCGGAACGGCGCGAGCAACGCGAGGAATTGCGGGTGAAACGTCTGCGCGGGGTCGTAGTCGATGCCCGGCGCGTAGACGTGGACGTCGGTGACCGCCTGCCCGCTCGCGTTGGTCACCGCGAGCGTGAGGAACCGGCCAAACTGCCCGGGCGCGCCCGTGATCGTCAGGGTCGCGCGGTGCTCGTCGCCGACCGTCTGCCACGCGCCATCGAGCGCCGCGATGCCCGACACCGCGAGCGTGCCGGTTCCCCGGTACGAGACCTTGTACGATCCCGACGGCAGCACGAACCCGAGGTCCGTGGAGCTCGTGCCCGAGGCGCCCGCGGCCGGATAGCCATTCGCGTCCCGCTGCGCGACCGGCGTGTCGAAGCCGGAGAGCTGATGCGTGATGTCCGTCCACGGCAGATCGCCCGCGACGTTCGTGCTCATCCACGAGGAAGCCGTTGGAGGTCCAACGACCACGCCATCGCCATCGGTGCCACCCCCATCAGGGGTCGCAGACGATGAATCGCTGCAGCCAACGGCCGCCAGGGCCGCGACGATCCAGACGCGCGTGATGGTGGTCATGACTCTCGAGAAGGTAGAGGGAATGCGCGTGCCTGTCGCGGCAGGATCGACTCGCGCGCCGACCTGGTAACCTTCCCGGGTGAAGAACTACGTGTGGGTGGTGCTCGCGCTCGGGGCGTGTGGCGATGACGGGCAGCCGCACTCGCCCGTGGACGCGGGCGGTGACGCTGCCGCGGTCGATGCCGCGCCGGTGGACGTGCCGGCCGAGCGGAGTGGCAGTCGGCTCAAGCGGCAGTGGTACGAGGCGGGCGGGACGCGCCAGCGGTCCGGCATCACGGACAGCGCGCGCGACGAGGACTGCGGCGCGCAGGGGTGGACCGATGGCTCGACGCGCTGCACGCCAGTCCTCGAGGTGGGAACCGTCGCGTACCGCGACGCGGCGTGCACCGTGCCGCTCGGGCTCGCGTATCAGAGCCGGACGTGCTCGACGCCCGCGCCGAGATACTTCGTCGAGTACGACTCGGTCGGCTGCAGTGATCAACGGATCAGGCACTTCTACCTGCGGGGTGCCGAGGTCGCGGCCGCCCCGCACTATCAGCTCGTGGGTGGATCGTGCGTCCCCGAGATCGAGAACGCGGACGACAAGTACTACGCGATGGGCGCGGAGGTCCCGGCCGCCGACCTCGTCGCGCTCACCCCGAGCGAGGCGGGATCCGGTCGCTTGCACCCGACGTTCTGGACCAGCGCCGACGGCATGATCACGCGCTCGGGAGTACGCGACACCGAGCTCGACGCTCGCTGCTACATCGCCGGCGATCCGGAGGGCTCGTCCGGGGCTTGCGTGCCGAGCACCGCCGCATCGGTGAATTACTTTGCCGACGCGACCTGCGCGACGCCCGCGATTGCGACGACCGGGTCGTGTGCGGTGTCGACCTTCGCGGTGACGTACGACGGGTTGAACTGCCCGTATGCGGTGCCGACGTATCTCCGCACGGGCGCCGAGCTCGCGGGCGCCGATGCCTACACCGGGTCGCCGCTCGTCTGCACGGCGGCCGGGTTGCCGGCGGGCTCGCACGTGTACGGCGTGGGCGCCGAGGTCACCGTCGCCCGGCCCGCACCCTCGCGCTCCGGCCCCACGCGCATCCAGAACCTCGGCTGGACCGCCGACGGGATCCAGCTCCAGGACGGCGGGCTCTACGACCAGGGCAAGGCGACCGCCTGCTACCGGGGCCCGGGGAGCGACGGCGTCCAGCGGTGCCTGCCGGTCGCTCCGCTCGTGCAGACCTACTTCCGCGACGCCGCGTGCACGCAGGCCGTCAGCGTGGCGCGCGTGTTCGGGGGAGACCCGCTGTGCGGGCGCCCTCCGGCCCCTGCCTACGCGCTCGAGCTCCAGCTCGACGAGATCGCGGCCTGCACCTATCGCGAGCCCGTGCACGTCGTCGGCGCCGAGATCACGACGCCGCTGTACCTGCTCGCGGGGACCTGCTCGCCGGCCACCATGACGAGTGCGGCATTCTACGAGGTCGGCCCGGTGGTCCCGGTCACCGACTTCGTCCCGATGACACTCGTCGTCGATCCCTGAGCTGCGCGCGCCCCGGTCAGATCGATTCGAGGCGGTCGTTGCGGATGCCGTTCGTCGGGTCCCAGTGGACGGTCAGTGACAACCAGCCCTGGACGGACAGCGGCTCCGCGTACTGGAGGCGCGACAGCGTCTGGAAGTCGGACGGATCGATCGCGTTGCGATCGGGAGCCGGAAGCTGGCGCTGCGTGTACGAGAAGTTCAGCGACAGATCGACATGGTCGCCGAGCTGGATCTCCGTGAACGGGGCCGCCGTGACGCTGTAGCGCCGCGACGGGTGCCAGAGCTGGACATCGGTCTTGAGCTCGAGCCCGATCGTGATCTTGTCGTGGCGGATGCTCCCGACCGCGTCGATGCCGTGCAGCGTGTAGCGCGCAGAGCGCTCGCCGATCTCGTTGCGGATGTTGTAGCCCTCGGCCGCGTAGCCGAGGTGATAGAAGATGCCGAGGCGGTTGCCGCGCGGATCGTCGGCGCGAAACTTGTCCCACTCGAACGCCGCGCGCGTCCGGGAGTTATAGCGGTACTGGCCCTTCGGATCCTCGAAGCTCGTGTAGGTGCCGACGCCGAGCGACCAGTGATCGTCGAACGAGTGGATGGCTTCGGCGCCGAGCCGGAGCGCGTACTGCTGGCTATCGAGCGAGACCTTGGTGCCGTCGTCGAGGGTGAGTGCGGGCTGTCGATTGATGCCACCGCTGATCGCATTGAGGGTGAGCGCACGGAAGTGCCGGGTCATGTAGCGCCCGACGATCACCGCCTCCGAGTTGGCCGAGCGATACTGCTTCGTGTAGTTGCCGCCGCCGGAGACCGAGAGCGACGCGCCCCATGGCGAGCCGCGCTTCTTCGCAGCGGCGAGACCCGACGGAGCGGCGATCGTCACGGTGACCGCCGCCGGATCGCGTGCCGCGACGAACAGCGCGATGCCCCGCAGGAACGCGGGCTCGAGCGCCGCGCGCTGCTCGTCGTCCGTGCCGCGCGTGTCGAGGTCGACATCGAGCTCGATGACGGACGGCGCACCGGGCACGTGGCCGACGAAGCGCAGGTGCATCCGGTCGACGAGCGCGACCTGGTTCGCCGTCGCGTACACCACGACGTCCGCTGCCGCCCGTGGTGAGCTCAGCAAGGCCGGATGGCTGTCGACGAACCCGAGCAGGAACGCGGGACATGCCTTCGTTCGGCCGTAGATTTCGCACTGGATCGTCACGCGGAGCGGCGCGATCGCGGTGGTGACGGCAGCGGGTGACGACGCGGGCGCCGACCGTGGCGCGGGTGGAGCAGGCACGGCGGGGACGTCCGGAGCTGCAGGCGTGGGCTCCTGGACCGGGTCAGCCACGGGCACCGGCGGCACCGGGAGCACGGCCGTTACCGGCGCGGTCGGCGCCTCGGATGAGGGGGCCGGCTCATCCGCGTGGGCGGCGGGGCTCGCGAGCGCGACCACCATGATCGCCAGCACCCTGGGCGTGGCCGTACGGCAGCGCTCGATGCTGGAGCACGAGAATCCCAGCGTGGGGAACGGCATGGAGTCTCTGCGTCGATTCATGCGGCCGGGCGGAGCAAGGGCAGGACCAGCGAAACGCCGTCGCTATTCCGCGCCGTGCCGTGCCGTCCTGATAACACGAGTCAAAACGGCACCGGGGGACCTCGGGCCCACTCCCGGTCGTGCCGGAATGACAGGGCGCCCGCCGGCTTGCAGGACCTACCCTTCGCCGGACGACAGGAACCGCGACACGGTCGAGGCCGAGAGCTTGAAGGACGGGCTGACGCGCCCCGAGCGGAGCAGCTCGTTCGTGATCTCGTCGTAGACGGAGAGGATCGCGTGCGGATCGTCATCGTCGGGTACGATGTCGAGATCGACGCGGGTCCCGCCGCCCTCCTTGCGCGCGTACGAGAAGGTCCGGTGCAACTTCGCGCGCGCCTGCTGCTCGTGGCGCAGCAGCACCTCGTTCACGGTCTTCACGAGCGTGTGAAACGAGCTGTGGTCGAGCGGCTTGGGGTTCACCTTGTCGCGCCCCATCGTCCAGGGCGTGACGAGCGCGGGCTCCGAGTCGCCCATGCGCGTCATCTCGACGGCCCAGCCGTGGTCGTCCTCGTTCTTCACGACGCGCGCGATCCAGCCGTCCTTCTTCCAGAGCCGCGGGTCGCCCGTGTCCTCGATCGCGTCACCTCTCATGACTCGCACCTTCGCACAGGGGGCGGACATTGCGGCCACCGGCCGTCGGGGTGGACCCGGCGGCGGACACGGTTGTCGCCACGGCAGGTCGATGCGTCACGCGGGGGCGCAGCGGATCCGATGCGCATGACGGTGGGCGCGCACGCACGCGAACGGACGCCGAACCGAAACGCACCTCACCAAGCACGTGCACATCGCGCGCAGCGCGCTGGATACCGCGGGAGACGGTCACGGTCTGCAACCACGAACCTCGCAGGAGAGCTCGCCATGACGTTCGCCACCCCCCAGTCTCTCGAAGCCATCGCATCCCTCTCGACCACCGACCTCGAGCAGGTCAGCGGCGCGCTCGGCTCCGCGGCCAGCTTCATCATGATGCACGAGTCGGGTGGCAGCGCCACGGCCGGCCACCTGCACAGCGTCGGGCGTGGCGACGGCACGCGCGGCAACCAGTACGCCGCGGCCTCGCACTACGTCCGCGACCGGTACGGATCGTGGGACGGCGCCCAGAGCTTCTGGAAGAAGCACCACTGGTACTAGCCCCGAGTCGCGCGCGCGTCATAGTCCTGTGCGATGGCGACGACCGAAGAACCTCCCGCGACGCGCACGAAGACCGCCGTCGTGATCCCGGGTACGACGGTGGCTGCCGTCCGCGCGATCGGCGGCGAGCAGCATATCGAGCTGCGCGCGAACCGGCAGGGCGTGCTGATCACGGGCCGCCCCGGTGCCCGCGTGATCGACTACGCCGACGTGCTCGGCGGTCCGGTGTACGACCTCATGTACAACGCACGGACCGGCTGGTTCTCCGTCACCGTCTACACGGGCCACGCGCAGCCGACGCGCTGGGACAACCGTCCCGACGACGACGCTGGCTACGAGCGGCTCCCCGACGTGCTGGGCGCCACGACCCCGTCCGCGATCCTCGCCGTGCTCGATGTCGACGCCGAGTTGCTCGGGTACGCGCCGTCCTGAGCGATCGCGGCGGACGCTCCCGCGCGCCGGCCGGATGACGCGCGACGCGAAAATCGCGAGTCGACGGGCGCGGTAGCGGCGGACGCGACCGTTCACGCGCCCGAAACCAGCGCCGTGGGGCTATGCTGGCGGGGTCGCCATGTCGGACCAGCAAGTCAAGACGGTGTATCTGATGCAGTCGCCGTTTCAGGTGCCGAAGCCGGCGACGACGAGCGGCGACGCGGTCCTGCTCGCGATCTACCCGACGGGGGCCGGCATGGGGCGCCGGTTCGCGCTCAACAAGGCCGAGCACTTCGTCGGGCGCCTCGAGGACCTGGACATCCCGCTCGAGGGCGAGGGCCTGTCGCGCAAGCACGCGCGCATCTTCCGCGACGAGTCGGGCTGGAAGGTCGAAGATCTACAGTCCACGAATGGCACGCACGTCAACGACGAGAAGGTGTCGATCCAGGCGCTGAGCGACGGCGATCTCTTGAGGTTCGGCGTGGCGATCTGCAAGTTTCTCTCGGGCGACAACATCGAGGCCGCGTACCACGAGGAGATCTATCGCCTGTCGATCATGGACGGCCTCACCGACGTCCATAACAAGCGGTACTTCCTCGAGTTCCTGGAGCGCGAGCTCGCAGGCTCGACGCGCCAGAAGACGCCGCTCTCGCTCGTCATGGTCGACATCGATCACTTCAAGAAGATCAACGACACGCACGGCCACCTCGCCGGTGACGCGGCGCTCAAGCAGCTGTGCCAGCGGTTGAAGCCGCGCATCCGCGACACCGATCTGCTGGCGCGCTACGGCGGCGAGGAGTTCGCGGTGGTGCTGCCGGCCACGGCGAAGCAGGGCGCGCTCGAATTCGCCGAGGTGCTGCGTGCGCTCGTGGAGTCCGCGCCGTTCACGTACGAGTCGACGGTGATCCCCGCGACGATCAGCCTCGGCGTGGCCGAGATCGACGTGACGAACCCGGGTAAGCCGGACGAGCTCATCAAGCGGGCCGACGCGAACCTGTACGAAGCGAAGCGCTCCGGCCGCAACCGCTCCGTCGGCTAGCCCAGCGCGTCAGCGCGTCAGCGCGTCACGCACTGCGCGACGATGTGCGTGTCGGCCGGCGTCACGCGGTCGGTCGGGTACATGGCGAGCGCGAGCTTCGTCGGAAAGGCGTCGCACTGCTGGAGGTCCTCCTCGACGTACCAGCACGGCTGCACGGTGTCGGTCGCGGGCGTCCGCGGATCCGCCATCTTGCACCGCGGGAGGTTGGTCTCGTGCGGCGACGCCGAGCCGGGAGCCGTCACCTCGGAGACCGCGCACTGCGGCTGCAGCCCGGGGTTCGCGGGATCGAGATCGGTCGTGTCGATGGCGTCCTCGAAGCACGGGTTGCCGATCACGCGGCGGATGAGCTGCGCGACCGAGGTCAGCCCCGCGCGCAGGTCGTTGTTGCACAGCGAGTAGAACGCGTTGCGATCCGGGAACAGGCTCGCGAAGTACGAGATGCGCGGCATCGGGAACGCGCTCTGCGTGCCGTTCTCGCAAGATGGCAGCACCATCGGGACGTTGTTGTGCGCCGTGTCGAGCTTCACGCGGGTCTCGACCACGGCGGGATTGCTGAGCGCGTTCGGACCCGTGAGTGTCGCCACGATGATCTGCCGCGGATCGGCCTTCAGCGTCTTCAAGAAGGCCGCGACCTCGTCGGGCTCGGAGAGGTACGGCGAGTCGGTGCGCGGACGGCAGTTCGTGTAGACGCCCGCGCCGCGCGTCATCGTGCCCTCGTCGCATTCCCAGCCCCACTCGAAGCAGCGGAAGTCAGCGAGCGGGCCGAGCTCGGCGACGCTTGCGGGCGCGGGATCGTAGATGTGCGGGTTCGAGGCGGTGCAGTCGTCTTCGTCGCTGATGATGATGATCGCGAGGTACGCGTTGGGCCGCAGGAACCCGTCGTTCGCGGGGTTGTGGTCGAGCGCCTTCCGGAGCGAGCCCAGGTGCTGCTCGAAGCCGCAGCCGCTGGGGCCGAGCGAGGCGATGCACGTGAAGGTATCCGCGAGCGACCCCGTGTAGTTGCGGATGCGGGCGCCGCCATCGCGGGGGTCCGTGTCCGAGATGTACGCGCCGTTCGGCGGCGTGCACCCGGGCACGCGCGGGGTCGAGAGCAACCGGCCGTTGTCGCCGAGTCCCGAGCACGTGCCAATGACGTAGGTGCCGCCCGCGCCGATGTCCTGCGAGATCACGCCGACGTGAACGTTCGGGAGGCCGCCGTCGATCTGCGAGAGCACCTCCATGAAGCGCGGGAAGTTCGCGGCGAGCGAGGCCTGCTCGTCGGCCATCGTCGGCGACTTGTCGATGAGGAACAGGATGTCGAGGTCGCGGTTGATGGTCACCGGGATGTCCTTCGACTCGACCTTGGTCTGCGTGGTCTCGACCTCCGCGATCGTGCGGTCGGGGCACGCCCCGAGGCCGAGCGCGAGCCCGAGGCCGAGCCCGATGGTGACGAGTCCGGACAGCGCGGGGACAGCGGACGGAGGGGGGCTCACGTCTCGGTAGGTGCGGGCGGGCCTCGAGATCCGTCACGGCGAATCCGCGCGGTGCCTGGGCCGGGCCACGCTGACATGCGGATGCGTGCATCCGAGGGTTCGGTTAGTGTGAACGGGTGAGGCGGCGCAGCGTGCTGGTGGCAGGGGCGGCGGCGATCGCGGCCACGCTCGGGGTCGCCCGCAGCGGCGACGTCCGCGCGGAGGTGCCGGTCGCGCCAGCTCCCATCGCGGCGGCGCCGGTGCCGGTCGTCGGCATCGATGCGGCGCGCGCGCTGTTGCCGACGGCGGCGGCTCGCTGCGCCGACGTGCCGTGCCTGCTCGCGGCCGCGTACGCGCGCGATCCGGCGGCGGCGGCGCTCGCGGCGGGGCTGTTCGCGGACACGGGCGACGTCGCGGGCGTCGGCCCCCACGAGCTGATGAACGGCGGGTACCGCGGGATGATCACGCTCGTGCCGCAGCTCCCGACCGGGACGTACCGCGCGCACCTTGGATGGACCGCGGCCGCCCTGCGCTCGTACGACGGCTTCGTGGCCGACCTGTTCGCGGGCCAGCCCACGCAGCCCGCGTATCGGTGGCGCGCACTCGAGCTGCGCTTCGTTCGCTCGATCAAGAAGCGCACGCCGAGTGCGTACGCGATCGGCTGGCTCGTCGAGTACAACGTCGCGGGCTCGCTCAACACGAGCGCTGCGCGCGTCGCCGAGACGCTCTGGCACGAGATCTTCCACACGAACGACGCGGCGCACTCCGACTGGTCGATGCGCGTGCTCGCGACCGACTACGACGCGATCGTCGCGAAGTGCGGCACACGCGTGAAGTGCCTCGTGCCGTACGCGCCGAACCACACCAAGGTCCGCGGCGGCACGTACTACGCGTTCCAGCCGAACAACGGCGACGCCGTCCGCGAGTACGCCGCCGAGCTCGCCGTGCGGTACTGGACCGAGCAACGCGCGATGCTCGCGACCGGTGCGCTCGCCGCGCCGGCGTTCAAGTGCGGTCCCGTCGAGAATGCGCGCGCGTGGCAGGCGATCGTGACCGAGTTCTTCGCGGGCCGCGACCTCACGCCGCCCTGCGCGTCGTGACCCGCAGCACGTAGCGGGTGCCGGCGATGCCCGCGATCA
>JAYSYE010000456.1:0-3920 GCA_043716635.1 Deltaproteobacteria bacterium
CGTCGCGCTCTATCGGCGCGGCTACCAGCTCGGCGACGTGGTGGCGGCATTCAACTGCGGCGTCACCTACCTGAACCGCGAGCGCCACCGCGACGCCGAGAAGTGGTTCCGCCTTGCCGCCGCGCGCGGTGACACGTCCGCGCTGCTCGAGGTAGCGCGCGCCGAGCTCTACGGGCTCGGCACGCCGCGCAAGCCCGCCGCCGCCGTCGCGAAGCTCACGCGCGTGAGCCGAGCAACGGCGATCACCACCGCGCCGATCGACCGCGAGTCCGCGATGCTCGTGCTCGCGAACGCGCTCATGACGGGCTGGGGGCTCCCGCGCGACCACGCGGCGGGCATCAAGTGGCTCCAGCGCGCGGCCGCGCTCGGCAGCGCGACGGCCCGCGGGTACCTCGCCGACGAGGGCATGGACGCACCCACGGCGTAGCCGCTGGACGTCGCGGCGATCAGGCAGGCAGGGCGATCAACTCGCGCGCGCAGGCGAGCAGGTTGATGTCCGTGGTGCCCGCCCCGAGCTCGAGCATCTTGGCGTCGCGGGCGAGCTTCTCGATGCCGAGCTCCTCCAGGTAGCCGTAGCCGCCATGGAGCTGGATCGCGGTGAGCGCGGCATCCACGGCGAGCTGGGCCGAGAGCGCCTTGCTGGCGTTCACGTACGGCTGGTCGCGGACCTTCGCCGACTGCATCCAGGCCAGGCGGAACACGATGTTCTCGACGGTGCGTAGCTTGAGAAACAGGTCGGCGATCTTCAGCTGCACGGCCTGGAAGTCACCGATCGCGCGGCCGAACTGGTGGCGATCGCGCACGTACGCGAGCGATGCGTCGTAGCAGCGCTCGATGATGCCCCACGCCATGGCGGGCACCCCGCTGCGCTCCGTGCCGAGGCTGTCCTTGGTATCGCCACGCCCGGTGGTCGCCCGCTCGCGGCCGCCCATGAGGTGCTCGTCGCCGAGCTTCACGCCGTCGAAGTAGACCTCGCTCGTCGGCGAGTCGCGCATCCCCATCTTCTTGAACGGTGGGCCGACGGTCACGCCGGGCATCCCGCGCTCGACGATGAAGGTCGAGACGCCATCGCCCAGGCGCGCGTACACCACGAACACGTCGGCCCCGGGGCCATTCGTGATGAACGTCTTGCTCCCGTCGAGCGTGTACCCGTCGCCGACGGGCGTGGCGCGCGTGCGCATGGACCCGAACGCGTCGCTGCCGGCGCCGGGCTCGGTCAGGCACCACGAGCCGATGAGCTGCAGGGTGGTGAGCGGCAGGCCCCACCGCTCGATCTGGTCGGGCGTGCCCTTCGCCACGATCGCGCCGCCCGCGAGCCCGAGCGACACGCCGAAGCCCATCGCGAAGCCGGGTGACACCCGCGACAGCTCCTTCACGACGACGTGCATCATCATCGGCGAGCCGCCCATGCCGAGCGTGCGCTCCGGATCGCTCGCCTCACCGGCGCGCAGCTTCGCGACGCGCTTCCTGACCGCGGCCCCGAGCATGGCATCGAAGCCGAAGGTCTTCGCGAACGCTCGCATCAGCTCGAACGGTTGCTCGGTCCCCGCCTCGAGCGCGGGGATGCGTGGCTGCAGGGTCGCCTGGCACCACTGCCGGATCACGGTGCCCACCATCCGCGTCTGCTCGTCGAGGTCGAACATGCCTGCATGGTAGCTCCCGCGGACGCGCGCACCCGGCCGTGTGGTGACAAGCCGGCGCCGTCGCGGTACGGAAGGGGCATGGAGCTCACCCGCTTCGAGACGCACCCGTCCCGTTACAAGCACTGGCGGTTGACCGTCGCCGGCGACGTCGCCACGCTCGTGATGGCGGTGGATGATGCCCATCCGTTCAAGCCCGGCTACGAGCTGAAGCTCAACTCGTACGACCTCTCGGTCGACATCGAGCTCGCGGATGCGATCCAGCGCCTGCGCTTCGAGCACCCCGGCGTCAAGGCGGTGGTCGTCACCGCGGAGCTCGACCGGGTGTTCTGCTCGGGCGCGAACATCTACATGCTCGGGCTGTCGACCCACTCGTTCAAGGTGAACTTCTGCAAGTTCACGAACGAGACGCGGCTCTACCTCGAGGACGCCTCGGCGACGGGTGGGCTCGCGAGCCTCGCCGCGTGCAAGGGCACCACGGCGGGCGGCGGCTACGAGCTCGCCCTCGCGTGCGACGAGACGCTGCTGGTCGACGACGGCAACTCCGCGGTGTCGTTCCCCGAGACGCCGCTGCTCGCGGTGCTGCCGGGCACGGGCGGGCTCACGCGCCTCGTCGACAAGCGCAAGGTGCGCCGCGATCGCGCCGACGTGTTCTGCACCACCGCGGAGGGCATCAAGGGCAAGCGCGCGAAGGAGTGGGGGCTCGTCGACGCAGTGATCTCGCGCACGGGCTGGGACAAGGCAGTTGGCGAGCGGGCGACTGCCCTGGCGGCGGCGCAGACGGTGAGCCGCGGGCCGGCCGTCGAGCTCCCCGAGCTCGCCCCCACGGTGACGGCGAAGGGGCTCGCGTACAAGTACGTCGAGCTGACGATCGATCGAGCCGCCCGCACCGCGGCGCTGCTCGTGAAGGGGCCGACGGCGGCGCCGCCGAGCGAGCTCGCCTCGCCGGAGCTGTGGAGCCTGCGCGCGTTCCGCGAGCTCGACGACGCGCTCCTGCACGTGCGGTTCGATCTCCCGGAGCTCGGCATGATCAGCGTCCGCACGCAGGGCAATCGCGCGCTCGTGATCGCCCACGACGAGGCGCTCGCGGCCTCGACGAGCGGGTTCGCGCGCGAGGTGCGGCTGCTCCAGCGGCGCGTGCTCAAGCGCTTCGACAACACGGCGCGCAGCTTCTACGCCGTCGCCGACGCGCCCGACTCGTGCTTCGCGGGCGTGCTGCTGGAGCTCGCGCTCGGCGCCGACCGCTTCTACGCGCGGATCGATGGAGACGAGGCGATCGCGGTGCAGCTCTCGGTCGCGAACGAGGGCTACATGGTGATGTCGTCGGGGCTGTCGCGGCTGGCGGCGCGCTTTTACGGCGAGCCGGACCGCGTGGGCAAGGTGCTCGGGCGCGGCAAGGAGGGCCCGATCCCGAGCGAGGAGGCCGAGCAGATCGGGCTCGCCACGATCGCGGCGGACGAGATCGACTTCGACGACGAGCTCCGCATCGCGATCGAGGAGCGGGCCTCGCTGTCGCCGGATGCGTTGACGGGAATGGAGCAGTCGCTTCGCTTCGTCGGGCCCGAGACCCTCGAGACCAAGATCTTCGGCCGGCTGTCGGCGTGGCAGAACTGGATCTTCACGCGCGCGAACTCGACGGGCGAGCACGGCGCCCTGACCCTGTACGGCCGTCCCCAGCGCCCCCAGTTCCAGTGGAACCGGACCTGACCGGGGACGGAGTCAACTTTGACAACTTTGGCGGCGACGGGCTCGCGACGGCCGTCACGGCGCTGACCACGGCGCCCACCACCTGAGGAGGCCGCGTGCCGGCCGTGTCGATCGCGTGCTCGGCCCGCGCGTAGAGGTTCTCGCGCGCGGCGAGGAGCCCGCGTAGCTCCGAGAAGGCGTGGGGATTCTCGGCCATCGGCCGCTGATCCCCCTGGGCCACCACGCGATTCCAGTGGTCCTCGGGCCGCGCGCGCAGCCACACGGTCGTGCAGCGAGCCCGCAGGAGCGCGAATGTCGCCGGGTCGTTCACGATCGAACCGCCCGTCGCGAGCACCATCGGCTGGTTCGCGGCCAGGAGCCGCGTCAGCACCTCGCGCTCGACGCGGCGGTAGTACGCCTCGCCGTGCACGGCGAAGACATCGGCGAGGGCGAGCCCGGCGGCCGCCTCGATCTCCTGGTCGAGCTCGACGAACGGCACGGCGAGCTTCTTCGCGAGCAGCGCGCCCACCGTGGACTTGCCCGCGCCGCGCACGCCGAGGAGCGCGATGGGCCGCGCCGTGGCGCCGTCCGCAG
>JAYSYE010000457.1:0-34077 GCA_043716635.1 Deltaproteobacteria bacterium
TTGTCCACCGACAGGAAGCGCTTGTTCTCCGGATGATAGTTCCACTCGGAGCTGTAGTCCTTGCTGCTGTAGAGCAGCACGAGCCGCCCTCCGCGCTCGACGCCGGAGAGCGTCTTGTGCACGAGATTGTCTCCCCACCCGTTCAGCTCGTGGCTCGTCGTGGGCGGGCCTTCGTCGAATGTGAAAAAGGCCTTGAACAATGGGTGCGCCAACGGCAGGTCGCGCATCGGACCGTAGACGCGGGTCAGCTCCTCTGTGGCGGTCTTGTGAAAGGTGCCGTCGATGTCGTGGTTGTGATCGTCCACGAAGAGCAGACCGCCGCGCTGCGCATATCGCGCCAGATTGGCGCGCTCCGCTCCGGAGAAGCGCACGGGCAGGTGGCCCGTGAGATAGACCAGCGGATAGCGGAAGAGCGAAGGCGACGAGAGCGGGACGATGACGCCGGTCGGCGCCACGTCGATCGACGTGTAGCGCGCAATCGTGTCGATCACATTGGCCGGCAGGAGCGGCGCGCTGTCCCAGTCACCCGACTCGTACTGGGCTGTGGCGAAGACGAAGTCGCTCACGGTGCACCGCCCCATGGCGAGAGCGCGCGCTGAACGACCGGACCGGCCAGCACGCGCCGCACGCGCGCCAAGGCGACCGCGCCGGCGGCCACCCCATCGCGCCTGATTGCACGCGCGGCGTCGTCCAGCGCGCGCGCGAGTGCCGGGTCGTCGCTGAGCGCGTCGACGCGCATCAGCAGCAGCGAGTCCGCCGCCGCCGCCGGATCGCCTGCGACCAACGCCGACGCGCGCGCGAACCGCTCGCTCCGACGGAGCGCCCTGGGATCCATGGCAGAGCGTGCCTCGCGCACCGTAGCCGTCCCCTTGTCCTTGCCGGCGAGGCGCGCCTTGGCGACGTCCACGATCACCGTGGCTGGACGTCCGCGCAGGTAGATCCGCTCGGCCTGGCGCGCACGCTCGATCGCGGCGAGTGCGCGCCGCATCGGAGGTAGCGCCTGCGCCGGCTCCCCCTGCTCCAGCGCGCGGCCAGCGTCCCACATCGCGTTGAAGGCTTCGAGCAGCGGCTTGTTGACGGCGAGGATCGGCGTCTCGTCTCCCTCGATGTCCATCGGACTGCCAGCCTTCGTCCCAGCCGCCTCGGCACGCTTGAGCAGCTCCTCCGGGGTGAGCTTGCCAGCCGGTTCGTCGTCGGTGCCCTCCTCGCCAAGTGGCTGGCCGCCAGTCCGCTGGAAGACGACGTCACCGACGCGCTTGCGCAGCCGCCGCTGGTCGCCAGCGATGCGCTGCGACTCCGTGATCATGACCGGGCGCGCGAGGCTCGACCTGCGACGCACGAGCGCCTCGGCGAGCATGATCAACATCCGCTGGCTGAGCACCTGCCCCTCTGCTTCGGCCGGCGGCGCGCCGTCCACCGCCACCGAGTCCGCTTCCCCGACGCGCGCGACGCGCAGGGCACGTGTGTCGGAGCTGCCGAGCCCGGGACCGGTCACGTTGTTGGCATCGTGAGCGACCGCACGGATCTGGAGCACGTCGCCCGGCTTGAGCGCGAGAGAATCGAGAGAGAGCCGCGCGTCCAGCGTGCCGTCGGTCCGCCCGTCGAGCGCGCGCCGCGCAATCGTCGCGGAACGGAAGGTGAAATTCTCGCCCTCCCCGGAGCTGATCACGAGGTCGAACGCTGCGTCCCGCAGTCCGATGTCGTCGCGCAGCTGCGCGTGCAGCAGAAGTGCGCCGGTGGCACGCCGCACTATCGTGTCACGCATCGGCAGTTGAAGCGTGACGACGGGTGGCGCATCGGGCACGGGGGCAAGCACGATCAGGCGCTCGCGGCCCGCGCGCGAATGAAGTCGCAGCACGGACGGGCGCGTCGGCATCACGAAGGTCGCCGTCCACTCGTCGGCCGAGCCCTGCACGGTCTGCGCAATGGAGTCCGCGCGAATCTCGACGGTGCTCGCGTCGCCATCGCCGCGCAGGGTGATTCGGCTCCCGACCAGTGCGTCGATGCTCGTGGGGTCGTCGATCGCACGTGCGGCGCGTCCGGAGTAGGCCGGAGAGGCGATCTCGGCGCGCACGGTCGCGAGCGGGTCGCGCACGACTCGCGACGCCCGGGCCGACCCTGCACCCGACTTCACTGCGGTGGCCGACGAGCCGATTCCGTGCAGAGGTACGACCATCATCACCCCGAGCGCGAGCGCAAACAGCAGCGCCGGAACCGCGAGCGATCGCGCGAGCGCGCCATACGCCTCGCGCCACCATGGCGTATGAAGCGCCTGCGCCTCCACACGCGCGTCTCGCGGAGCGAGACTTGGCGACTCGACTGCCGTCACGAGTGCGTACCGGAGTGGCGGGTTCCGCTCCTCCACCCAGAGCGCGACGCGCCCCGGTGACGCGGCCCACCGAACCGGAAGCATCTGCCACACGACGACGACAATGGCGGCGAGAGCAGCTACGGGGGCACTCGCGAGAGAGCCGGCAAGCACCCATTGCGCAAGCAGCCAGGCCGCGCCTGCGGCGAGCGCAGCGCGCACGACGAGCGTGGCCATCATCGCGCGGCGGACGCGCAGCAGTCGATCGCGCGCCGTCATGCGCTCTCTGTCCCCAACCCGCTTCGCGGCGGCACGCGGCGCACGAGCAGCTCTCCGACGGCGAGCGCGAGCGCCAGCGCAAGCAGCCAGCGCACGATGGGCGACGGCACGTCCGCACCGCTACGCTGGCTCGTGCGCGCCATCGCGGGCAGCGCGCGCGCGACGAGCCGCGCCACACTCGCGCTGTCGGCCGGCCGCTCGATCGCCGAGACTCCACACGGTGCGAGCAGCCCTCGCACGATGCGCTGAAACGCCGGATGCAGGGGCAGCTCACCCGCCGCGGGCACAGCCACGCCGATGTCACGCACGCAGCCATCGCCAACCGTTCGCTCGACCGCCGCGGCGGTGCCATCGGCCCAGCGCGCGGCGATGCGTCCTCCGCTCTTCGATGCGACTCGACCGAGCAGCGCGACGATCACATCGTCTCCCGCCGCGAGCCCTTCGGCGCGTGGCTGACCCAGCAACCGATCGCTCCACTGGATCAACGTGCCACCGCCGCGGGCGAATGCGCTGTCGGCGGCGCTCGGCGCTCCACGCACCAGCCGCGACACCGCGACGGGGCCGGTCGGCACAGCGGCGGTTCGTCCGGCGCCCGCCGTGGCCACCGATGCCAGGGAGGAGACGGAGGCGACGGAGGGCGCGAGTGGATCGCCCGCACGCAGCACTCCCTCCATCCGCCATGCAGTCACGCCGGGCGCGCGGAGCCCCAGGCGCTCGAGACGGATCGCCGCTGGCCAGAGCCGCCTGATGCTGTCCGTCGCCGCATCGAGCTCGCTCTCGGCCACGGGTGAGATGAGCGCGAGCTCGACGGAGTCCGCGTCGGTGATGGTCTCGCGCACGCGAAGTGCACGAAGCAGAGCGGCGCTGATCGAACCGCGCGCGCTCGAGCGTGCATCGGCACGCGCGACCTGCGGTGCCGTCTCCGCCACCCGAGCCGAGTCCGGCGCACTCGCGATGCTATCGAACGCGATCACCCGGGTCGGCACGCCATCAGCGACCAGCGCGCGCATCCGCGCCATCGCGTCGTCCACGGACGCCACAGCCGCCGAGCGATCCAGCAGCACGATGCGCGCGCGTGTGGAGCGATGCGGCACCAGCACAGGGTGCGCGAATGCCGCCGATGCCGCGAGCAGCAGAAGCACACGGATCGCCAGCAGCAGCAGGTCGCGCGGCGTCGACGCTGCACGGCTCACGAGAGTGCGCTGGTCCGGAACGAAGCGCGCCGTCGGCAGAACGAACGCGGCCGCCCGCTGACGTGCGACGAGGTGAAGCAGCACGGTCCCGAGCGCCGCGGCCGCGCCCATCACCAGGGCCCATGGGGCGAGAAACGTCATGCGCCCACACGCGCTGCGTCGCCGACGATGCGTCGGACCAGCTTCGCCGCCGGCTCACTCGTGAACGCACGGACGTAGCGGACACCCGCGTGCGTCAGCGCCGCCGCTGTCTCGTCGAGCCAGTTGGCGTAGGCCCGTTCGTAGCCGGCCCGCGTGCTCGCATCGAGCGTGCGGCGCACGGACGCGATCTCCGGGTCCACCGCCATCACCCCGGTGCGCGGCGGATCCACCTCCTCCGTCGCGACGACGTGCACGACGAGCACCTCCGCTCCGGTGGCCAGGCGCAGCCTCGCGGACGCGAGCAGCGCGTCGGCGTCGCCCAGCAGATCGGTGATGACGACGATGCGCGACGCGCGCACGCCGTCCACCAGCGGCGCGAGGGCGCTGCCTCCGGCTGGCGTCGTCGCGTCGAGCGCGCCGATCATCTGCACGAGCACGCTGCGCCGCGCGCGCGGCGCGAGCTCCAGCGGCCGCTCGCGCGCGATCGTCAGGCCAACGGGATCGGCCTCGCCGTGCGCCACCGATGCGAGGCCGATGGCCAGCTCGCGCGCCAGTCGCCACTTGTCGAGCGACGGCAGCGGAAAGGCCATCGAGGCCGAGGCGTCCACGATGAGGCCGGTGCGCAGCGTCGCGCGGTCGGCCGTGAGCCGCACGTACGCACGGTCGCTGCGCGCGAGCAACCGCCAGTCGAGGCGCCGCGGGTCATCGCCCTGCCGATACGGGCGGAACTCGCTGAACTCGGACGAGTTGCCCCGCAGGCTCGACTGATGCGCGCCTAGCGTGGTCCCCATCACGCGCCGCGCGGCGGGCCAGCGGACGCCGCGCACGGCGTCGAGGAGCGCGCCGTACGGCCCCGCCGTCATCCTAGAGCGCCAGCCCGCTCCGTGGCGGCGCCACGCGCTCGAGCACGTCGCCGATCACCTGCTCCGGCGTCACTCCTTCCGCCTCGGCGGCAAAGCTCGCGAGCACGCGGTGCCGCAGCACCGGCAGCGCCACACGGCGGATGTCCTCGGGCGCGACTACCGCGCGGCCAGCAAGGAAGGCGTGCGCCTTGGCGCCGAGCACGAGCGCCTGGCCGGCGCGCGGACCGGCGCCCCAGCGGACCGCGCGCTTCACGAGCGCTGGCGCGGTTGCATCGTCCGGCCGGGTCGCGCGAGCGAGCGACGCCGCGTAGCGCAGCGCCGCCTCGCTCGCGGCCACGTCACGCACCGCGCGCTGGAGCGCCATCGCCTCGTCGGCGCCGAGCACGGGCGAGAGTGCCGGCATCGCCGCGCCGGTCGTCGCGCGGAGGATCGACACCTCGTCGTCAGCCGACGGATAGCCGACGCGCACGTCGAACAGGAAGCGGTCGAGCTGCGCCTCGGGGAGTGGATACGTCCCCTCCTGCTCGATCGGGTTCTGCGTCGCCAGCACGAACAACGGCTCGGGGAGCCGCAGCGACTCGCCTGCGGCGGTCACTCGGTGCTCCTGCATCGCCTCGAGCAGCGCGGCCTGCGTGCGCGGCGGCGCGCGGTTGATCTCGTCGGCGAGGACGATGTTCGCGAAGATCGGGCCCTTCGAGAACTCGAACTTCTTCACGCCGCTCTCCTCGACGATCACGTTCGTGCCGACGATGTCGGCCGGCATGAGGTCGGGCGTGAACTGCACGCGCGAGAACGTGGCGTGGATGGTCTCCGCGAGCGTGCGGACGAGCATCGTCTTGCCGAGGCCGGGCACGCCTTCCAGCAGCGCGTGACCACCGCCGAGGAGGCACATCAGCACGCCCTCGACGATCGTCTCCTGGCCGACGATCATCGTCCCGATCTCCTGGCGGAGCTTGCGCAGGTCGGCAGTGAAGCTCTCGACGTTCGCGAGGACATCCTTCGGGGCAGCGGGCGCGGGCGCGGACACGGCAGTGCTCATGGCGTTTCGGTTTCCTTGTCGTCCGAGGGCGAGCCACTCGGGTGAATCTTCGCGAAGTAGCGCTTCACGTAATACTTGTAGCTCGACGGCAGCTTCTCGGTGCGCATCACCTCTTCGACGATGCGCTGGTAATCCGCATAGACCTTCTGGTAGCGCGCGGAGGCAAAGCCCTTCTGGGCCGCGGCGAGGATGGTCTCGCGCGTCGAGCCGCCATTCTTACCGGTGGTGCCCTGAAGGTCCTGATCCTTCGTGTTGCCGGACTTGTTGGTCGCGCTGTCGGTGAGGTTCGGATCGTGTCCGACGCCGGCCTCGTTGCCGTTCTGACCCGGGCCCTGACCCTGGCCGCCGGGCTGGCCCTGGCCCTGACCCTGACCACCGGGCTGGCCTTGGCCCTGACCGGGGCCACCGGGCTGGCCTTGCCCGGGCTTCCACGCCTGTCCCGAGCCCTTCTGGCCGCGCGAGCGCGACGCGTAGTCCTGGTTCTTCCCGTTCTTGTTGAACGGGTCCTGCGGGCCCTTGTTGCCCTTCTGCTTCGCGCGGCGCATCGCCTCGCGCAGATCGTCCATCTGCGACGCGAGCTTCTTCTGCGTGGCCTGCTTGCGCTGATCCTGGTCGACGCGCCCCGTCTCGCGCGCCGCTTCCTTGATCTTCTGCGACGCCTGCTTCTCGCGCTCCTGCTTTTCCTCCTGCGACTCCTGCTGGCCGTCCTTGTCCTTCGGTTGCTCGAGCGACTCGGCGGCCTTCTCGAGATCGCGCTGCAGCCGCTTCACGGACTCGCGCTGCGCGGACTGCTCCTTCTCCTCCTGGTCCTTCTGCAGCTTCTTGAGCTCGTCCTGCTTCTTCTGCAGCGCGCGCTCGGCATCGAGCTGCTCCTGCGGCGTCTTCGCCTGGTCCTTCTTCTTCTGCAGCTGGCGGATCTGCTCCTCCACCTGCTGCTGCATCTGCTGCTGCTTGGACTTCTGCTCTTGCTGCTGCTTCTCCATCGTCTTCGCCGTCTGCTCGAGCTGCTTCTGGAGCTCCTGCTTCTGCTGCTCGGTCATCGGCTTCTGGGCCTTCAGCTCGTCGAGCTGCTTCTGCAGCTCCTTCTTCTGCTCGTCGGGCGTGGTGGGATCCGCGAGCTGCTTCTCGAGCTCCTTCTGCTGCTCCGCTTGCTCCTGAGGATCGAGCTTCGCCGCGAGCTTCTCGAGCTCCTGCTTCGCCTTCTCGAGGTCGTGCTGCTCGAGCGCCTTGCCGAGCTCCTTCGTCTGCTCGGCCTTCGCGAGCTCCTTGCCGAGCTCGCCGAGCTGCTTGTCGACCTGCTGCTGGTCGGGCTCCTTGCCGGCGTTCAGCAGATCCTCGGCCTTCGACAGCGCCGCGAGGAGCTGCTCCTTCGAGATCTTGCCCTCCTCTGCGTCCTTCAGCAGCTTCTCGATGCTGTCGGCGAACTTCTCGAGATCGTCGAGGTGCTCGCGCTTCGCCAGCGCGCGGAGCTCGGCGAGGATGGCCTCGACGTAGGCCTTCTCGTCGGGATCGAGCGCGACCGAATCGGCCTTGTGGTAGCGCTGATCCTTCGGGTCGATGACGGTGAACGCCACGGGGCCGATCGACCGACCTGCCACCTGAGCGGTGAGCGTGGTGTCGCCGATCGGCGCGGTGGTGGGGATGCGGACCGTGATCTCGTCCCGCAGCCACTGCACGACGAACACGGGGCGCCCGCCGGTGGCAGCCGTGGTGCCGAGGTAGACGCTCGAATAGTCGGGCACGAGGGACGCGAACAGGTGATCGCCGTGGATCACCACGACCGCGCCCGGCACGCCCGCGCTCGGCACCACCATCGTGAGGTGCGGGCTGCGGTCCTCCATGGGGATCGCGAGGCCGGCGGCGAGCGCGGAGACGAGCACGAAGCCGGCCGCGGCCTTGTAGTCGCGCGGAATGTGAAACGGAGCGGCGGCCTTGACGTTGGCACGCGGCACCGCCCTCACGCCGTCGGCGATGGCGGCCGCCATCAGGGCCTCGGTCTCGGAGTCCGTCGGCGTCCCGGTGGCCGTCGCGGAGGCGGTGCCGAAGTCGGCCAGCGCGCGGCGGAACGCGATGGCCGTGGAGAGGCGATCGGAGAGGTTCGACGCCCGATCGATCCGCCGCGCGACGGTCTCGTCGTCGAGCGGACGGGCCGCCTTCACGATCGCCCCGAGCACGATGATCGCGATCGCGCTCGCGACCAGCGCGATCCCGGTGGAGCGGTCGATCAGCTCGACGCGCACCGCGAACACGGAGGCGAGCACGGCCGCCGCCGCGAGCACGGTCGCCGTCGTCGCGCCCTCCAGCGCCCACTGGCCGCGGATGCGCCGGCGGGTGCGTCCGACCAGGCCCTGGATCGCGGATAGGTCGGGTCTGTGCCCAGCGTTCACGATGGCTCCTGCGCAGGACCCGCCCTCAGCGAGCCCTGCCTCTAACGTTCGAGGATAGCATCAACATTCCACGCGCCAGCCGATGCGTCGGTCTACTCGGTCGGCAGGCCTACACGAGCGTACCCGTGATCGGTATGACAACCACCAATGGCAACGAGTTGCGCGAGTTGCGCGAGTTGCTGCGAATCGCGTTCGTGACCGCGGTGGGCGCGGTCGACCCCGAGCGCGCCGTGGCCCGCGCATGGGCGTCCGCGTCGCGCGGCTGGGAGCCGGGGACCGTGGTCGGTGCGGCGCTGGGGAAGGCGGCGATGGCCATGGCCCGTGGGATCGGGCCGGTCCGGCGCGGCATCGCGGTCACGGTCGGCGACGATCGCGGCGGTCTGCCTGCCGGTTGGGAGCTGCGGATCGGCGGCCACCCGGTCGCGGATGCGCGGAGCGTCGCGGCAGGGGAGGCCGTGCTCGCGCTGCTCGCGGGCACGGCGCCGGAGGACGAGGTGGTCGCGTGCATCTCCGGGGGAGCCTCGGCACTGGTCGAGCTGCCGATGACCACGCTCGCCGCCCTGCAGGCCGCGGCGCAGGCCACCATGGCGAGCGGAGCCCCGATCGCCGAGCTCAATCGCGTGCGTGCACTGCACTCCCGCCTCAAGCGCGGCCAGCTCGCGGCGGCCACCCCCGCGCGCATCACCACGTTCGTCGCGAGCGATGTCGTCGGCGACGAGGTCGCCGTGGTCGGCTCGGGTCCGACGGTCGCGCCCGGTGGCGGACCGGCCCGCGCCCGTGATCGCGTGGTGCTCGTCGCATCCATCAGGGGCTGCGCCGACGCGGTCGTCGCGGCGCTCGCCCCTCGCGCGGTCCGGCGCCTCGAGCCGCCCCTCACGGAGGACGTGGCCGACGCGTGCGAGCGCGTGCTCGGCGCGCATCGCGAAGGCGAGCTGCTGGTCGCCCATGGCGAGCCGACGGTCCGGCTACCGGACGTCCCCGGGGTCGGCGGCCGCGCGCAGCAGCTCGCGCTCCTGATCGCCGAGCGAATTCGGGGCACCGCGCGCGTGGTTCTCGTCGCGGGCACCGATGGCCGCGACGGCGCCGGCCCGCACGGCGCTGCCGGTGCGATCGTCGACGGCACGACGTGGGAAGCGATCCGCGAGGCCGGTCTCGATCCCACCGTCGCCGTCGCGTGCTGCGACGCGGGTACAGCGCTCGCCGCCGTGGGCGCGCTCCTCGTGACCGGCCCGACCGGCGTGAATCACGCGGACATCGTGATCGTCGCCTGATGGCAGTGCTATACGCGTCGCGTGGCCGTCTGGACATCGCTCGCGGTGCTCGACTGGACGGCGAAGCGATTCGCCGAGGCCGGTATCGACTCGTCGCGGCTCGAGGCGCAGATCCTGCTGTCGCATGTGCTGCAGTGCACCCGCACGCAGCTCTACATGGGCTTCGACAAGCCGCTCGGCGAGCCCGAGCTCGCGGCCTATCGCGCGCTGATCAAACGGCGCCTCCACGGCGAGTGTGTCGCGTACCTCGTGGGCGAGCAGGAGCTGTGGGGCCTGCCGTTCTACGTCGATCCCTCGGTGCTGGTGCCACGCCCCGACACCGAGACGGTCATCGAGGTCGCCCGCGCGCTGCGCGCTGACCGCACGGCGCCGTGCCGCGTCCTCGATCTCTGCACGGGCTCCGGCGCGATCGGGATCGCGCTCGCGAAGGAGCTCCCGGCGGCCACGGTGGTGGCGACGGACGTGTCAGCGGCGGCCGCGGCGGTCGCCGTGAAGAATGCGGTCCGCAACGCCGTCGCGGATCGCGTGGAGGTGCGCGTCGGTGACCTGTTCGCGCCCATCGGGGCGGAGCGCTTCGATCTGGTGGTCGCGAATCCGCCGTACATCGCGAGCGCGGTGATCCCGACGCTCTCCGCGGAGGTGCGGGCCGAGCCCATGCTCGCCCTCGACGGTGGGGCCGATGGCCTCGCGTTCTACGACCGGATCTGCGCGGGGATCGTCGAGCACCTCGAGCCCGGGGGCGCGCTCGTCGTCGAGCATGGCTTCGACCAGGCGGAGGCCGTCCGCGTCCGGTTCGAGCGTGCGGGCCTCGTCGACATCGCGCTCGTCCACGACCTCGGCAAGAATCCGCGGGTCACGCGCGGCCGGGCCCCCGGAGGGGCGTCAGCGGCGCCGCCTGGCTCGGAACCGGCAGCTCCGCCCGTCTCGACGTGACGCGTCGCAGCCCCGTTCGCCAGTCGCCGCTGGGTTGCAGGCCCATCCGGCCAGCCCGCGTGTACGATGCCGGCGTGCGCCTGCCGGCAAGTGCTGCGGTTGTGGTTGCAGCGGGGCTCGGGCTCGGGCTCGCGCGAACCGCGCACGCCGATGCACGGACGGAACGGGATGCGGCGTCGACGAAGTGCGACGCGCACGCCGCCGATTGCGACTGGCTCGCGACGCTGTCGAGTCTCGAACGCGCGAGCGTGAGCCGGGGCCTCGCTGCGCGGGGCTACACCGTCGAGCCCTCCCCGTGGGGCAAGCCCATCGGTCACATCTACATCTACAACGAGGATGTCTTTGCCGAGGGCAACAAGACCCTCCGGTTCTTCAACCGGTTTCACTACACCACGCGCGAGTCTACGATCCGCGACGAGCTCGTGATCCGGGAAGGCGAAGCGTTCGATCCAGATCTGATCGGCGAGACCTCCCGGCGGCTGCGCGATCCGTCGTTCACCTCCGTGGTCGCGATCATCCCGGTCGCGGCACTCGGGGCGGACGCGGAGACCACGGTCGATGTCTTCGTGGTCACGCGCGACATCTGGAGCCTGCGCCTCAACACGCAGTACCTGTTCCAGGAAGGCAAGCTCACCGACCTGACGATGTCGCTCTCCGAGAACAACTTCCTCGGGACTCGCACGATCACGGCGCTCGGGATCTCGATGGACCAGGGCGCGGTCGCCGTGGGGCCGCTCTTCGTCGACAAGAACCTCGGGGGCCAGTACATCCAGCTGCGCGCGCGCATCGATGCGGTCCTGAACCGCGAGAAGCTGTTCGATGGCGACTGGGAGCGCGAAGGCTCGCAGAGCTCGATCACGATGTCGCGCCAGCTGTGGTCGCTGGCGTCGAAGTGGGGGGCGGGCGTTGCGCTGTCGCACCGCTACGCGATCGAGCGCTCCTACCGCGGGACGGACCTGCGCACCGTGGACTGTCCGCCCGGGGCCGACTGCAGCATCCAGTTCGATCCGACGATGGTCCCCGCCGACGAGCAGTTCGGATACCAGTACCGCACGAAGCGCTGGGGCATGTCTGCGTACGGGGTCCGGCAGCTCGGCGGCAAGCGCCTGAAGCACCAGGTGACGCTCGGCTACAGCGTGGATGACTCCCGGCCCCGGCTACTCGCGGGAACCGGGGGTACGGCAGAGCAGCGCGCCGCGCTCGCCGCCGCGATCCTGCCGCGGTCGGAGCTCGCCTCGGTCGCGTCGGTCAGCTACAGCCTGTTCACGCCCGTCTACAAGACGGTGCGGAACGTCTCGACCTACGACCTCGCCGAGGACGTCCGGTTCGGCCCCGATCTCGACGTCTCCGCAGGCCTCGGCACCAGGGTGCTCGGCGGCGACAACAACTTCCAGCGCGCGAGCGCCTCGGCCGGGTACACGTTGCCGTGGGGGCGCGACGGCTTCGTGCATCCATCGGCGAGCATCAGCACCCGCCACCAGGATGGTGCCTTCATCGATGACACCGCGACGGGCACGCTCCGCATCGTGACTCCGACGGTGCAATTCGCGCGCGTCGTGGCCCAGACGTCACTCTCGACGCTCTGGCACAACACGCAGAACACGTTCTACACGGCGGGCTCCGACAGCGGCCTGCGCGGCTACTCGATCAACGAGTTCCAGGGCCAGCGCCTGTTCAAGATCAACGTGGAGGCTCGCACGATCCCCACCGCGGTCTGGGCGGTGCGCCTCGGGGCCGTGGCCTTCTACGACGCGGCCGGCGCGGCCGACACGGTGAAGACGATGAACGTTCACCACGACGTGGGCTTCGGCTTCCGCATGCTGATCCCGCAGACTTCGCGCGAAGTGTTTCGCTTCGACCTCGCATTCCCACTCGAGACGACCGGCCGCACCAGCGCCGGCCACCCGCGCTTCCTCGCCGGCTTCGAATCCGCGTTCTAGGGACGTTCCGAGAGGGTGAAGGGCGTAGCGAAGCGTGAACGGATCGGCCTGGCCGACCGAGTCCGCGGCGGCCGCGTTCCGGTCGCGCGGCTACCGAGCGGACGACGAGGGTGATGACAAGCCTGATGAGTCACCGAAGCCGCGCAAGCGCCACCACCTTCGCGCCGGAGCGAAGAGCCCAGGGTCCGGCGGACGGGAGCGGGCCAACGTTCACGGGGCGGCCGCAGCACTGCCACCGCATCGAGATCGTCGGCGAGTCATGGCGCGACAGGCACCGCCTCGATTCCGATCGCCCACCGCCGAAGCCGAGCCGTTCACGGCTCCATCGGCCGTGACCTGTCGACCGTCGGCGCGCCGCCATCGTTCTGATGCTATTCATCGAGAGATCTCATGGAGCGAGATCTCGCAGGTGACGTCACTGCCGAGCTTGGCGATTCCAGACGCGATGTTGCTGCGCTGCAAGGCTCTTGCAAGCGGTCCGCAACGCCGCACGCGTCGTGCTTGCACGCAGCGCATTCCGCCTCGTGCACTTCAGCATCCAGAGCAATCACATCCACCTCATCGTCGAGGCCGAGTCGCGTGCAGCGCTGTCCAACGGCGTCCGCGCATTCTCGATCTCGGTCGCGAAGTCACTGAACGCGAAGCTCGGCCGGCGGGGGCCCGTGTTCGCGGACCGGTACCACGCGCGGGCGATCGCGAAGCCAACCCAGATGCGCAACGCGCTCCAGTACGTGCTCGCGAACTGGCTCCACCATCGCCCGAGTCACTACGAGATCATGGAGGAGGTCGACCCGTACTCGAGTGGCGCCGACTTTCTCGGTTGGAAGGAGCTCGGCGGCACGCGGCAGTTCGTCCGCGACGATGGATTCGACCGGGTGCCGATCGCCACGCCGCTGCTGTGGCTCACTCGAGAGGGCTGGAAGCGCGGCGGCGAGATCAGCGTGTTCGCCACTCCAGGTTGACGCTGCAGCGGTAGCGGCGAGTGCTGCCCGCGCCGCGTGAATGCGGCCTGAACGCTCGGCCGATCACGTCCGGGGACCTGCGGGTTGCCGTCGTGGCACCAGCGGCGCACCGCTCATATGCTCTGAAGCGGCTGGTCGTTGCACCCATCGAGGATCATCCCAACTCGACCGGCATTCATACTAGTGTCGACGCGATGCGTACCCTACTGCTCGCCAGCCTGCTGATCAGCTGCGGGTCGAACCCAGCGGGAAGCTCCGACGCGACCGATGCAGCCGATGCTGCCGGCGTCGACGGCGCCTCGGTTCAGCCCCAGCTCGTGCTTCCTCGCGAGTCGCTCGCGGCCGCGGACCTCGCGGTGCTGGTAAACTCCGACGATCCGCAGTCGGTCGCGGTCGGTGCTCATTACATGCAGGCGCGCGGCATCCCGGCCGCCAATCTGATCTCGTTACCGCTCGGCGCGACCTACGCCACGGCGGGGACCACCACGGTCACCCCCGACGTGTTTGCGAGCTGGAAAGCGCAGATCGAGGCGGCGACGCCGTCGGCGATCCAGGCGTATGCGGTCACCTGGACCTATCCCTCCGTCGTCGATTGCATGTCGCTGACGAGCGCGCTCGCCTTCGGGTACGACGAGAAGTGGTGCTCGAAACCAGCACCGTGTGCGGGCACCGCGCCCTCGCCGTACTTCGATACCGACGGCACCACGCCGATGACGACGCATGCGATGCGCCCGGCCATGGTGATCGCGGGAACGTCGATCGCGAACGCCAATGCCCTCATCGATCGCGGCGTGAGCGCGGACGCGACGTACCCGCTCGGGACGGGCTACCTGGTGCGAACGAGCGACGATCTGCGGAGCGTTCGCTATCCCGACTTTCTTTCGACGCTCAGCTCGTGGAATCGACCCGACAGCCTCGCGTTCGTCTATCAGGACGACTCCGCGAGCGGCACCGGCCTGGTGACCGGCAAGACCGACGTGCTGTTCTACTTCACGGGCTTCGCCGCGGTCGATCAGATCGCGACGAACCAGTACGTCCCCGGGGCGATGGCCGACCACCTGACGTCCTACGGCGGCCAGATTCCGAACAGTGGCCAGATGAGCATCCTGCGCTGGATCGAAGCGGGCGCGACGGGGAGCTTCGGCACCGTGGTCGAGCCGTGCAACTACACGACGAAATTTCCGCAGGCCTCCGTTGCCGTCGCCAGGTACTTCGCCGGTGCGACCCTGATCGAGGCCTACTGGAAGTCGGTGGCGTGGCCGGGCGAAGGGCTGTTCATCGGCGAGCCACTCGCGCGACCGTACGGCACGACGTACGCCGTGGCTGGCGGAACGATGACGATCAAGACCACGGCCCTGATCCCCGGCATGACCTACCAGGTCGAGTCCGCAGCCAGCGACAGCGGACCGTGGTCGACGGTGATGGGCGGCATCTCGGTCGCCGCTCCCGCACTGAAGACGATCGAGCTTGCCGCGACCGAGCCGTTCTATCGCATCACGCCCACGCCGTAGACCGGCGCCGGTCGCTAGCCGTGCGGGGCCGGCTCGCGGCCCGTGGGCCCGGCGGCGCGAGGGCTGCGCGTGATCGCCATCAGGCGCCACACGAGGTACGACGCCGTGCCGAGGAGGCCGGCGGACAGGCCCCACCAGATGCCTGGCGTGCCCTGGGCGAAGTGGAAGGCGAGGGCCAGCGAGATCGGGAGGCCGATCACGTAGTGGCCGATCGCGTTGCCGACGAGCGTGGAGCGGGTGTCCCCGATGCCGCGCAGCGCGCCCGCGGCGATCGCCTGCGTGCCGTCGAAGAGCTGGAACGCCGACGCGATCTGGAGGAGGGGGATGGTGGCCGCGATCACCGCGACGTCCGTGGTGAACAGCCCTGCGATGGTGGCGGGGATGGCGATGAACGCGATCGAACAGGCGCCCATCGTGAGCGCACCGAGCTCGAGGCCGATCACGCCGCGGCGCCGGGCGAGCCCGAGGTTGCCGGCACCGATCGCCTGGCCCACGCGGACGCTCGTGGCGCTCCCGATGCCGACGGCCGCGGAGAACGTGAAGCTCGAGAGGTTCAGCGCGATGCTGTGGGCGGCGGCAGGGATGGTGCCGAGATACGCCGCGAGCAGCGTCGCCACGCCGAAGATTCCGATCTCGGCGAGCAGCTGTCCGGCGACCGGACCGCCGAACTTCAGGATCTCGAGGATGTCTGCGCGTCGCGGCCGCTGCACGGGCCGGCCCGTGTCGAGCGACCTCACCGCGGCCACGTACACGAGCACGCTCAGGATCTGGACCGTGACCGTGGCGATCGCGGCGCCCGCCACGCCCATGGCAGGGATGCCGAGCGCGGGCACTCCGAAGATCAGCACCAGGTCGAGCGCCGCGTTCGCGAGGTTCGCGCCCACCACGGCGACGATCAGCGGCCGGGTGACGTCGCGCGCCGCGAGGTACGACCGCAGCGCGATCGACAGCAGAAACGGGATGATGCCGATCGCCCGGAGCTGCGTGTACGTGCGGGCCTCGGCGGCGACCTGCGGGTCGACGTGGATCACGGACAGCAGATACGGCGAGGCCACGACCAGCGCGACGAGCACGAGCCCGGCCGCGAATGCGATGCGGATCGCGGCCCCGAGCGAGCGCCGCGCGTCGTCGTGGCGGCCGGCGCCGATCGCGCGCGGGATCACGCTGTCGGCCCCCATCACCAGGCCCATGCCGACGGAGCTGATCGCGAACAGGAGCGTGTTCCCGACGCCGGCGGCCGCGAGCGAGGCCTGCGTGTGGTGCCCGAGCATCGCGGCGTCCACGTTGCCCATCAGCTGGAAGCCGAGCTGCTGCGCCGCGAGCGGCACGGCAAGCTCGAAGAGCTGTCGGAGCTCGGAGCGATTCGCCCCGAGGAGGCGCGGTCCCGTATCGTCGCCGGGCGTCGCCGGCGCGGTCACTTGAGCGGACGCAGCTCCATCGGCGCGTTCACGTAGGTCAGGTTCTTCGCGACGAGCTTCGCCAGGAGCAGACGGCGAGGGGCGTCGGGGCCATTGACGCGGATGTAGCAGGGCGCATCGTCGTCGATGAAGAGGATGCTCTGGTCGTTGTGGTCGAGGCCCTTCGCGCCGACGTCGACGACCACCGCCGCACCGGGCTGGTGGTACACGATGCCCGCGTCGTTGGGCGGGATGCCCGCGTCGCTCGCCTCGTTGTAGGCCTCGATGCGGCGCCCGTTGATGTCGGCGTATTGCAGGAACAGCGCATCGGCGGTGTCCTTGTAGTTGTTGCGGCAGTCGAGGTCGTAGGACCACGACTCCGGCGGCCGGGGCTGGGCATCGGGCGGGAGGACCGCTGGCTGCGGCATCGCCACCTCGTACGCGCACGGCTTGGGCACGCCGGTGGAAACCGAGACGACAGTGCCCACGCGCTGCGCCGGTCCGCCGAGCAGGGCGCCCAGCACCTCGACGGTGGCGAGGCTGTCGCACTCGAACTTGTCGGGCCACACGCCGGCGTGCTTGGGGGCGCGATCGTCCACCGCTCCCGCACTACCGGCCGACCCGGGGGTGCCCGCAGCGGACCCCGGCGTGGCCTTCGACGAGCCACTCTCGCAGCCCGCGGCGACCAGCAGTGCACAGAGACCCAGGCGGCGAATCGACTTCATGGCGGCGCGGCACGGTAACTGTGCGCGCGCCGCGGATCAATCAACCGCGGCAGAGCGCGTGGTCGCGTCGTACACGAGCCGGAGCTCGGCCACCTCGGCGACGGCCTCGGCGAGCTTCAGGAGCGGGGCGAGGCGCCGCATCTCGTCGAGATGGATCGTGCCGCCCAGCCTGCGCTCGACGTGGGCCACGTACACGCGGCCCTTGCGAGCCTCGATCACCACCGCGCGCAGGTGAAACAGCGGGATGGCTGCGCGACGCCGAACTCCGAGGATCCGCTGCTCGGACCGTAGCAAACCTTCATCGCGATCGAAGATCAGCGTGCGCTCGAGGGTGCCGGTCAGCGCGCCGAACGCGACGCACAGGCCGCCGAGGATGCGCGCCCAGAGAGCAGGCAGCGACAGCAGCGCGACTCCGACGCCGACGATGGTCCAGCCCGCCCACGCCGTCGCGCGCGTCAAGCCGAGCTCGACGCGCGTGCTGGTGCGCCTGCGCACCTGCACGGACCCCAGCCAATCGAACATCGCGACTACAGCGTAGGACCTTTGCCGCCTCCTGGCGAGCGCGACCGATCAGTCGGTGTCTCAGTCGGCGTCTCAGTCGGCGTCGGCGTCCGAGCCGCCGTCGTCGCCGGCGTCATCACCGCCGCCGCCGTCGGGCCCCGCGCCATCACTGCCGCCTTCACCAGGCGGCATCGGCCCGGACCCGTCGGCCTTCCACTCGCGCTGCCGGCCGCCGCGACCGCGCCGGCGGCGCCGCCGCCGCTTGCGCAACGGAAGCCCGTCGGGACCGAGCTGAACCGGACCGACCTCGCCGCCGTTAACGCCGTTGCCGCCGTTGCCACCGCCGTCATGGTGCTGGGCCGCGCCGTCGGGACGTGGGGCACCGGCGACGGGCACGGCTGAACCCTCGCCCGTCGTGACCGCGAAGCTGGTGTCCGGGCTCGCGCCCGGCGCGCCGCCCTGTGCCGGGACTCCGTCGCCGCGCTTGCGGCGCCGACGCCGTCGCTTTTTCCGCTCGCCGCCTTCGCCGACCGGCTGGTTCGGATCGCCGGGCCGCGCCTGCCAGCCGACGCTCGGCTGCGGAATGCCACCACCACCGCCACCGCCACCGCCACCGCCGCTGCGGCCGTCGAATCGCGGGCGCTCCTGGTACCCGCCACCGCCGCCACCGCCGCCGCCGCCGCGCACGGGGCGATCGAAGCGACTGCGCTTCTTCGTGCGCCGGCCGACGCCGACGCCCGAATCATTCGGGTTCGCCGACGCCACGGGCGCGGTGCCCATCCGCATCGGCCCACGCACGTACTCGATCACGGGCCCACCGCCACCGGCCGCACCGCCGCGACGCGGCATCATCTCGACCGCGGGGCCGCCCGTGGACAGGATCGGAGACGAGAACGCGCTCTTCGGCGGGAGCATCGATCGTCGCTTCCGCCGACGCCTCCGCCGGCGCCTCCGGGCCTCGGCCGCCGCATCCCCCGTGAGCTCCTCTTCGCCCGGGCGTGGGGACCGCGTCTTCAGGGCCTTCGGGACCTTCTTGCGCGCGAGCACCGTGATCTCGCCCGGACCTTCGACGCCCTCCTCGGCGATCTCGGCCGCCGTGCGGTCGATCGCTTCGATCTCGTCGTCGTCATCGTCGTCGTCGAGATCGTCGTCGTCATCGAGATCGTCGTCGTCGTCATCGTCATCGTCGAGATCGTCGTCGTCGAGGTCGCTGTCCTCGACGTTCAGACCCGTGGTGCGCACGTCCTCGTCGCGCTCGCCATCGCGCTTCTCCAGGGCCGCGCCGGCCTTCGCGAGGACGGGTGGCGGAGCGAGCGCGGGCCCCGACGCACCGGCCACGACGGTTCCTGGCGCGGCCGCCGTCGCCACCGCCGCGTGCGAGCTGCGCCGCAGCACGGTCGCCGCCTTCGGCGCGGGTGCCGCCTCCGGCACGGCCGCGAGCGTCGGAGCCGGCGCATCGATCCGGACGACGCGGGCCTTGATCTCGCGACGGGGCTTGGGGGCCTCCACCGCCTCGTCGTCGAGCTGGCGCGCGATCATCGCCCCGAAGCGAGTCGCCTCGGTCGACGCCGCGAGGGCTGCCTCGCGCGAGCGCAGGCAGTTGTCGCAGCGACCACACTTCGGCGGCTCGGGCTCCCCGAGGTACTGCAGGATCATCTGGTTGCGGCAGCCCGGAGCCTTCACGAACGCGAGCAACGACTCGAGTCGCTGCCGGTCGGCGATGCGGCGCGCCTCGTACTGCCGCGCGCGTTCCATCAGCTCCTCGCGGGACCGCGGCGGATCCGCGATGAAGTAGGTGCCGTTCTCGCGCTCGACGACGAACTTCTCGTCCTTGAGGAGCGAGAGCACGGTGCGCGTGCGGCTCTGGCCGACGCCCGACGACAGCGCGATGTTTGCGTACGTCGGCGGCGAGTCCTCGGCGAGGTGCGAGCCCTTCGCGTGCATCGCGGAAAACGCCTCGAGCGACTCGTACACCATCTTGACCTGGCGCTTGGTCGGGTACGTCCCGCTCAGGAAGTACTCCTGGATGGCCACGTCGTCGGGCGAGAACAGCAGCACGCAGCGCGCGGGCTTGCCATCGCGACCACCGCGGCCGGCCTCCTGCGCGTAAGCCTCGAGCGACCCGGGGACGTGATAGTGCAGGACGTTCCGGATGTTCGACTTGTCGACGCCGAGGCCGAACGCATTCGTCGCGACCATCACGAGCTCCGACGACGCCATGAAGGCGTTCTGGCTCTCGTCGCGCTCCTTCTTCGTCAACCGGCCGTGATACTTCGCGACGGGCACGCCCCAGCGGGTGAGTGCCTCGTGGAGCTCCTCGACCTTCTTGACGGTCGCGCAGTACACGATGCCCGGTCGCGGCAGCTTCTTCAGCAGCGTGACGAGCGTCTTCATCTTCTCGTCCTCGCCGGAGAACGAGATGACCTCGTAGTGCAGGTTCGGGCGGTCGAACGTGGTGGTGACCGTGGTGGCGCTCTCGATGCCGAGCGCCATCAAAATATCGTCGCGGACGTGCGGCGGCGCCGTGGCCGTGGTCGCCAGGACGGGTGGGCGACCGAGATCCTCGAGAGCCTTGCGCAGCGACAGGTACGCCGGGCGGAAGTCATGGCCCCACTGCGACACGCAATGCGCCTCGTCGACGACGAATCGCGACACGCCGACGCCGCCGCACGCCTCCCGCAGGAACACGCGGAACTCCGGGTCCGCCATCCGCTCGGGGGTGGTCAGCAGGAGCTTGCCGCCCGGCGCGCGGATCAGCGCATCGACCTCGCGGCGCTGCTTCGTGGTCAGCGTCGAATCGATGCGAACGGCGGTGACGCCCTTCGCCACCATCTTGTCGATCTGATCCTTGATCAGCGCGATCAGCGGGCTGACGACGACGGTCACGCCCTCCAGCACCAGCGAGGGCAGCTGGTACAGGAGCGACTTCCCGCTGCCAGTGGGCATCACGGCGAGGAGATCCTCGCCCTCGAGGAGGTGCGCGAACGCCTCCGCCTGACCGGGGCGAAACGACTTCAGTCCGAGCGCCTGCTGGGCGACGGCGAGCAGGCCGCCGACCTTCGGGGGCAGCCCCGCGCCCTCGGGCGGGATCGGCCCGTCGAGGTGATAGGTCCTCCGGGGCGGCGCGATCGGCGCGGTCGGCGCGGTCGGCGCGGGGTCGGCGGCGGCACGGCTCCGCTTGCGGGCGGCCAGTGGCGGGGCGGCCATCGGCGCGGGCGCGGGGCCTGGCTCCGACGCGGACGCGGTGTCGGGGGTGGCCGCGTGCTCTCGGGCCTGCGGACCGGCGGGCTTGCTCGCTCGCGGTCTCATCTCCTGGGGCTCGGCATCGCGCTGGACCTCGATCGGCTCGACTGGAGCCCGGTTCACGTTGGCCGCCGCGGCCGCCGCCCAGCTCCGTTTCGGCGGCATCTTGACGGCGGGCGCCGCGGGTCTGGCCAATGCCTTCTTCGCGACCGGCTTGGCCTTGGCCGCAGGCCTGGCAGCCGCCTTTGGTCGCGGGGGTGGGGCGGCCTTCGCGCCTGCGCGCGCGCGCTTTACCGTCGACATTACGTCTGCACTCGATCACTCACGCTGGAGTCAGTCTGCACTGTGCGTACCCTCAAGTTCAGGTTCCGCAGCGCCGGAGCCGCCGCGCGGTTCCGAGCTCTCTGCACCCGATTCGAAGCATCCTGATGAGGACCGCTCCGACTAGCTCTATCTTCAGCATACCCCACCGGCGGGTGCAACCCCTGGGGCCTAGATCCCGTTTCGTACATGATATGACGTTCCACCCATGGCGTCGCATCGCCCCGTCGTCGAAGCAGAGAACCGACTCGAGCGCTTCAACGCCGATCGCGAGCGCCTGCTCGCAGAGGTCGAGCGGCGCGTCGTCGCCGACAAGGTCGAGGATGCCCGGGCGGGCGGCGACGCATCGCTCGAGTACGTCCTGAACGACGTCGCCTACTGCGAGATGCGGCGCCTCGAAGGGACGCCCGGGGCCGATCGCTGGCGCGAGCTCTCGCGCCGCCTGCTCGGCATGACCGATCATGACAAGCGCGAGGAGCTGACGAGCCTCGTGCGCTACTACGGCAAGGATGTCGTCGGGAACTTCGACCCGCGCGTCTACAAGGTCATCACCGGCATCGGGCCGAAGCTGCTGGGGTTCGTCTTCAACCCCATGACGAGCGTCCGCGAGGGCCTCAACACCCTCCGCAACCTCGACGCGCGCATCCACGCCGACGGCGAGGTCGAGGTCGCGCGCACATGCGCCGAGCGGGGGACGATCATCGTCACGCCCACGCACTCGTCGAACATGGACTCGCCCGCGATCGGCCTCGGGCTCCTGCGCGCGGGCCTGCCACCGGTCACGTACGGCGCCGGCAAAAATCTATTCTCGAACCCGTTCATCTCGTTCTTCATGCGCAACCTCGGCGCGTACCGCGTCGATCGCCGGTTGCGCTTCGAGCTCTACAAGGACGTGCTCAAGGCGTACTCCACGGTCCTCCTCGAGCACGGCTATCACTCGCTATTCTTTCCGGGTGGGACGCGGTGTCGCTCGAACGTCGTCGAGAAGCACCTCAAGCTCGGCCTGCTCGGCACCTCGGTCACCGCGTACAAGCACAGCGTCCGCGACGGCGCGCCGCAGAAGCGGCTGTACATCGTGCCAGCCACGATCAACTACCGGCTCGTGCTCGAGGCAGAGACGCTCGTCGACGACTACCTCGCGGAGACCGGCAAGAATCGCTACATCATCACCGACGACGAGTTCTCTCGCGTCGGGCGCATGGTCGAGTTCTTTCGCAAGATCCTCGCGCACGAAGGCTCCGTGGTGGTGCGCTTCGGGCGGCCGCTCGATCCGTTCGGCAACGACGTCACCGACGAGGGCGAGTCGATCGATCGTGCGGGGCGCATCGTCGATCCGGCGAGCTTCGTGCGCGGCGCGACGGGCGAGGTCGTCGACGACGATCAGCGCGACGCCGAGTACACGCGCGCGCTCGGCCGGCGGCTGGCGGCGGCGTACCCCACCCTCACCGTCTTCCACTCGACGCACCTCGTGGCGCGTGCGCTGTACGATCTCGTCGCGCGTCAGGCGGGCACGCGCGACGTGTATCGGCTCATGCGCGCGCCCCAGGGCCACCTCGAGGTGCCCGTCGACGAGGCCGTGCGCGCGCTGGGTGCGCTGCGGGCGCGGATCGCCGCCAGTGGCAAGGTCGGTGCGGAACATCCGCTCTACGCCGGCCAGACCGACGCCGAGAAGCTCGACGATGCCGTGCGCGGCCTCTCGACGTATCACACGCGGCCGATCGTGCAGCGCAGCGGCTCGCTGTTCCAGGTGAAGGACGTGAAGCTCCTCTACTACTATCAGAACCGCACCGCCCACCTCCCCCCCGAGGGCGCAGCATGACCACCACGTTTACGCGCGCGGACACGGTCGGCATCGTCGGCGCAGGGACGTTCGGCTCCGCGCTCGGCGCCGTGCTCGCGCGCGCGGGTCGGCGCGTGATCGTGTGGTCGCGTGACGCGGCGGTCGTCGAGGCGATCACGACCGGGCGCGCCAGCCCGCGCATGCCTGCGGCGGAGCTCGGCCCCTCGCTGACCGCGACGACGGATGCGCGGGAGCTCGCCGCCGGGGCGCGCTTCCTCGTGCTCGCGGTCGGTTCCGGCACCGCGCGCGACCGGGCGCGCGAGCTCGGCGACGTGCTCGATGGCAGTCACATCGTCGTCCACGCGATCGGCGGACTGGCCAGCCCGACCAACGAGCGCGTCTCGGAGGTGATGCTGCAGGGGTTACCGACCCAGAAGGTCGGCGTCCTGGCCGGTCCGGCGCTGCCGGCAGATCTCGCGAACGGCGAGTTCTCGTCGATGGTCGTGGCCTCCGCGTTCGACGAGGTGATCGCGGAGGCGCGCCGCCTGCTGAACCTCCCGCCCGCGCTGCGGGTGTACGGCTCGAAGGATCTCGTCGGCGTCGAGCTGGCGAGCGCGCTCGCGGGTGCGTACACCGTGGCGCTCGGCATCTGCGACGGGCTCGGCATGGGGCCCGGGCCGCGTGCCGTCCTCGTGACGCGCGCGGTCGCCGAGGCCTCCCGCCTCGGTGTGGCCGCCGGAGCGCAGGAGCGGACGTTCGCGGGCCTCGCGGGCCTCGGCAACCTGCTCGTGCGCTCCACCGGCGACCGCAGCGCGGACTACCTCCTCGGCAAGCGGCTCGCCGAGGGCACCTCGCTCGCGGACCACCCGACCACCGAGGGGGCCCGGGCCGCGCAAGCAGGGGTGGAGCTCGCGGCCTCGCTGCGCGTCCGCATGCCCGTGCTGCAGGGGGTCGCCGCCGTCCTCGCGGGCACGACGTCAGCGCGCTCCGTCGGCCGGATCGTCGCCGACGACGTGGCCGCGCTCGAATAGCGCTACCATTGCGGCCGTGAGTGGTCCCGCTGCGAGCAGAACCGCGGCGGTGGTCGCCGCACTCGGCGCGGTCGCCGGGTTCGGTGCGGGGTGCGCGCATCCGGCGGTGCGCGACTCCGTTCGCGCGCGCGCCGGGATCGCGATCGCCGTCTACACGAACGAGGACACCTCGTACGCCGTCGTCGACGATCGCCGGGAGGTCACGCTCGCGGGCGGGATGCTCGAGCTCGACGACGTCGATGCGAACGCGTCGCTCGCGTCCGTGGTGATCGAGCCGCTCGGCGATGACGGTCTCGTGATCGGCGCGTGTCACCGTGACGCCCTCGTGGTCCCGCCGTCGCTCGCCTCGCGGGGATCACCGCCACCCGCGCCGCCACCGCCGTCGCCGCCGTCGCCGACCGTCGAGGAGGTGGTCGTGCCGCTGATCCGCTGCGGCGCGACCGGTCGGAGCGGTCCCCATCGGGTGCGCGTGCTGTACGTGGCGCCCGGCCTCGGCTTCGTGGCGGAGACCGACGTCGCGATGACGACCCCCGACCGCGCGGTCGTGGCGACCCGGTACGCGATGGCGACGCCCCGCCGGCGCGGTGCGCTCGCCGACATCACGCTCTTCGCAGGCAGCCCCGGCGGCGAGAGCCCACCGGCGGTCGTCGCGCACGGTCTCGCGCCGCTCGACGGGACGACCGCGATCTTCGCGCCGCCCGCGCGCGAGGTGGCAGCACGCCTGCGCTTCCTGCTGTCGGTCGCCGCGGACTCCGACGACTACTCTCCGCTGGGCGAGTCGCCGAGCCTGCGCGGAAGCGACGACAGCGGTGGCAGGGTCGCCCGGACCGCCGCCCGGCCGACGCAGCTCTGGCTCGAGCTCGCGGCCTCGGTGCCCGCGGGCGCCCTCGTCGCGCACGTGGAGCTGGCCGGCGACGGCGCGCGCGATGCCATCGTGCCCGCCGAGAGCGTGGAGCATCGCGCCCGCACGACCCGCGCGGCGCTGTGGGTCGATCCCACCGTGCTCGTCACGCTCGAGCGCTCCCCGCTGCGCCCCACGAACCGGCACGTGCGGTCGCGGACCCTCATCACCGTCGCGAACCTGGGCGCCACCCCGCGGTCGGTCTTGATCGAGCAGACGCTGCCGGCGCGCGCGGACCGCGTCGTCGAGAGCTCGTGGCCGGATCCGCCGACCCTCGTCAGCACCGCCGTGCGGACCGAGTTGCTCGTCGCGCCGGCAGGGACCGCGCGCACGCGTTACGTCCTCGCCACGCCCGCGCCCGACACGGTCGAGTGACGCTCACTGCAGGGTGAGCGCGATGTCGTAGCGGTTCACCGAGCCGGGGAGGGCCGGATACACCTGGAACACGTAGTCGCCGGCCGGGAGGGCGTCACACTGCGGCGACAGGGCCGGGCACACGATCTCCTCGCCGTCCCCGAACCCGCTCGACCGTGCCTTCATGACGCCCGCCGCGTCGAGCAGTCGCAGGTCCAGGTCGCCGCTCGGCCGGTTCGTGAAGGTGATCTTCACGTCGACTCTGGTCGTGCCCGCCGGCACGGTGAACTTGTAGAAGTCCGTGTCACCGCCGGTCGTCGTGGTCGCGTCGGTGACACAGATCGCGGCCGGTCCGACATCCGTGGCCGTGATCGCAGCCGCGGTCTCCAGCGAGTCGTTCGGCTCGAGGTAGTCGCACTCGGCCTGGGCGAACTGCGCATCGATCGGCGCATCGATCGGCACCGGCGCCTCATCGAATTTCAGCAGGACTTCGCAGCCGCCGAGCAGCGCCATCGCGAGCGCACTCCCGACCACCGCCAAGGCGCGCACGCACTCCCGAAGCATGCAGCGAGGCTAGTCGGAAAATCCCCAGAACGTCAAGAGATCGCAGGCACTTAGACATCCGACGGCGGTTGACCAGCCGCCGGATCCGACGGTAGGGTCCCGGCCGCCGTGTACCTGCAAGACCTCATCTTCACGCTGCAGAAGTTCTGGGCCGATCGCGGGTGCGTGGTCGAGCAGCCAGTCGACGTCGAGGTGGGCGCCGGGACGTTCCATCCCGCGACCTTTCTGCGCGTGCTCGGGCCCGAGCCGTGGAATGCGGCGTTCGCCCAGTTCTGCCGCCGCCCCGCGGATGGACGCTACGGCGAGAACCCGAATCGCGCGGGCGCGTACTACCAGTTCCAGGTCGGCCTCAAGCCGTCGCCGCTGCACGTGCAGGAGCTCTATCTCGACTCGCTGCGCGCGATCGGCCTCGATCCCGCGGTGCACGACATCCGCTTCGTCGAAGACGACTGGGAGTCTCCCACGCTCGGCGCGTGGGGCCTCGGCTGGGAGGTGTGGTGCGACGGCATGGAGGTCACGCAGTTCACGTACTTCCAGCAGGCCGGCGGCATCGACCTGATGCCCGTCACCGCGGAGCTCACCTACGGCGTCGAGCGCATCGCGATGTACCTGCAGAACGTCGACAACATGTACGACCTCAAGTGGGACAAGAACGTCACCTACGGGCAGCTCCGCAAGCCGTGGGAGATCGAGTACTCGACGTACCAGTTCGAGGAGCTGACGGCCGAGATCGCGTTCAAGAACTTCGAGACGTTCGAGGGCGAGTGCAAGCGCCTCCTCGCGCGCACGAGGGACGGCAGTGCAGCGCCGCTCGTGCTGCCGGCCTACGAGTTCTGCATGAAGGCATCGCACGCGTTCAACTGCCTCGATGCGCGCGGCGCCATCAGCGTCACGGAGCGTCAGCGCTTCATCGGGCGCGTGCGCGGCATGGCGAAGGCGTGTGCGGAGACGTACGTCGCGTCGCGCGCGAAGCTCGGCTTCCCGCTGCTGCCGTCCCACCTGCAGGCGCAGGCGGTGGCAGCCTACGAGGCGAGCACCGAGGCGGGCGTGAATGCGAGCGCGCTCGCCGCGGCCCGCAGCGTGGCGCCGCACGCATCGGAGATCACGCATGTCTGACCTGCTGTTCGAGATCGGCTGCGAGGAGATTCCCGCGAAGGCGCTCGCGAAGACGCTGGCCGACCTGCCGGCGCAGGTCGAGGCGAAGCTCGCGGCGGCGCGCCTGACGCATGCCGGAGTGCGCGTGCTCGGCACGCCGCGGCGCGTGGCGGTGCTCGTGAAGCAGCTCGCCGACCGCCAGCCGGATCTCAACGAGGAGGTCGTGGGACCTCCGGTGGGCGCGGCGTTCGCGCCGGACGGCACGCTCACGAAGGCGGGCCAGGGTTTTGCGGCGAAGAATGGCGTCGATCCGGCCTCGCTCGCGAAGCGCGAGGTGGCCGGCAAGAAGGGCCAGTACGTCGTGGCGGTGCGCGACGTGAAGGGGAGCGATGCGCGCGCGCTGCTGCCGCAGCTCCTCGCCGAGCTCGCGGCGAGCATGCCGTGGCCGAAGTCGCAGCGCTGGGGCTGGGGCGAGACCACGTTCGTGCGACCGGTCCAGTGGCTGGTCGCGCTTGTCGGTGAGGAGGTCGTGCCGCTGCAGTGGGCTGGCCTCACCGCGGGTCGCGCGAGTCAGGGCCATCGCTTTCTGAGCGTCGGGCCGGTCGAGATCGCATCGGCGGATCGGTACAGCGAGACGCTGCGCGCCGCGCACGTGGTCGTCGATCCCGAGGCGCGCACCGAGCTCGTGCGCGCGGAGCTCGCCCGGCTCGAGCGGGAGACCGGGCTGCGCGTGCGTCCCGACGAGGCGCTGCTCGGCGAGGTGATCCATCTCGGCGAGTATCCCGTCGGCGTGTCGGGCAGCTTCGATCCCTCGTTCCTCGAGGTGCCGGAGGAGATCATCGTCACGGCGATGCGCAACCACCAGCGCTACTTCGCGATGGAGGACCAGACCGGCAAGCTCGCGAACCGCTTCGCGACGATGATGGCGACGGTCGTCAAGGACCCCGCGGTCGTCCGCAAGGGCAACGAGTACGTGATCGCGGCGCGCCTCTCCGACGCGAAGTTCTTCTTCGCCGAGGATCGGAAGAAGTCGTTCGCGGTGTGGAACGAGAAGCTTTCGGGGGTCGTGTTCCAGGCGAAGCTCGGCGAGCGGGCGAAGACGATCGGCCACAAGGTGCAGCGGCTCGTCGCGATCGCGCGGGTGCTCGCGGCCGAGGTCGGCGCGGACCCCGAGCTCGCAGCCGAGGCGGCCGGCGTCGCGAAGAGCGACCTCGCGTCGAGCGCGGTCGGCGAGTTCCCGGAGCTGCAGGGCGTGATGGGGCGGCACTACGCGGCGAGCTTCGGCCACTCGGTGCAGATCGCGACCGCGATCGACGAGCACTGGTGGCCCAAGGGGCAGGGCGGGGCGCTGCCGACGTCCGACGTGGGCGCGATCCTCGCGCTCGCCGATCGCATGGACACGCTGGTGGGCGCGTTCGCGGTCGGGCTCGAGCCCAGTGGCTCGGCGGATCCGTTCGGCCTGCGGCGCGCCGCGATCGGCATCTGGCAGATCCTGCTCGCGAAGGCGGAGCAGGCTGGCGGGCCGGGCGGCGATCACGCCCGCGGCGCGCGCTGGGCCCGCGCGTTCGAGGTGCTGTTCGAAGCGACCGTGGCCGCGCTCGCGACCCAGGGCGTGCTCCTGAAGGACGCCACGAAGGTCCGCGACTTCCTGAAGGCGCGGCTCCGCGGGATCCTCGTCGATGCGGGGATGCAGACGCAGGACGTCGACGCGGCGCTCGCCCGGGACTTCACGGATCCCGTCGATGCGCGCGCGCGCGCGACGGCGCTCGCGAAGGTGCCGAAGCCCGCTCGCGAGGTGTTCAAGCGCATCGCGAACATCCTCGACGACGCGCGAGGCAAGGGCCTCGTGGTCACGGGTACCGTGGCCCCGGACCGCTTCACGAGCGACGTGGAGCACCGGCTGTGGAACGAGTACAGCGCGGCGCGCGCGCCGCTCACGAGCGCGGTCTCGCAGCTGCGCTACGCCGACGCCTTCGACATTCTGGTGCAGATGCAGCCGACGGTCGCTGCCTTCTTCGACAAGGGCGGAGTCATGGTCATGGACCCCGATACGAACCTGCGCGACAACCGGCTCGGCCTGCTGAACGCCGTGCTCGAACGCTTCGCCGAGATCGCCGACTTCCGCCTGCTCGGTGGCGCGGGCGCGGGAGCCGCGTCGTGAAGTTCGTCAAGGCGTTCGGCGGCGGCACCGCGGAGGGCAGCGCGAAGGACAAAGCGCTCCTCGGCGGCAAGGGCGCGAACCTCGCCGAGATGGCGGCGCTCGGCCTGCCGGTGCCGCCCGGCTTCACGATCACGACCGACGTCTCGCGCCACGTGTCGGCGCACGGCGCCAACGCGTACCCCGAGGGCCTCGCCGCCGATGTCGACATCGCGCTCGCGAAGGTCGAGTCGCTGACCGGGATGAAGTTCGGCGACGATCATTCCCCGCTGCTCGTGTCCGTGCGCTCCGGGGCCCCCGCCTCGATGCCGGGCATGATGGACACGATCCTGAACCTCGGGCTCAACGACACGACCGTCGTCGCGCTCGGCGCGCGGGCGAACAACGCGCGCTTCGCGTGGGACTGCTATCGCCGCTTCGTGGCGATGTACGGCGAGGTCGTGATGGGCGTGGTCGCGCCGAGCGAGCACGAGGAGCTCCCGTTCGATCGCATCCTCGAGGATCTCAAGCGCGAGCACCGCGCGCACCGCGATCAGGACCTCACCGAGGCCGCGCTGCGCGAAGCGGTAGCGCGCTTCAAGGCCGAGATCCTGAAGCTGACCGGCACCGCATTCCCCGACGACGTGAAGGTCCAGCTGTGGGGCGCGATCGGCGCCGTGTTCCGGTCGTGGGACAACCCGCGCGCCGACGTGTACCGGAAGATGTCGGGCATCCCCGCGTCGATGGGCACCGCCGTCAACGTGCAGGCCATGGTGTTCGGCAACCTCGGCGACGACTGCGCCACCGGCGTCGCGTTCACGCGCAACCCCGCCACGGGCGAGAAGGTGCTCTACGGCGAGTTCCTCACGAACGCGCAGGGCGAGGACATCGTCGCCGGCATCCGCACGCCGGAGCCGGTCGCGGACATGGCGAAGTGCCTGCCCGTCGCCCACGCCGAGCTGGTGCGGCTGGCGAGCCTGCTCGAGGCGCACTTCCGCGACCTGCAGGACCTCGAGTTCACGGTGCAGACCGGCCAGCTGTTCATGCTGCAGACGCGCGGCGGCAAGCGCACGGGCAAGGCGATGGTGAAGGTCGCCGTCGATCTCGCGACCGAAGGCGTGCTCACGCGGGAGGAGGCGATCCTCCGCATCGATCCGCAGAAGCTCGACGAGGTGCTGCACCCGACGATCGACCCCAAGGCGCGGCCGCCCGCGGTCGCGAAGGGCCTCCCGGCGTCGCCGGGCGCGGCGATCGGGCGGATCGTGTTCACCGCGAACGTCGCCGAGGAGTGGGCGAACAAGGGCGAGCGCGTGATCCTCGTGCGCACCGACACGTCGCCCGAGGACATCCACGGCATGAAGGCGGCCGTGGGCATCCTCACGGCGCGCGGGGGCATGACCTCGCACAGCGCCGTGGTCGCGCGCGGCATGGGCAAGTGCTGCGTGACCGCGTGCACCGCGCTGCGGGTCGATGCGGCGAAGCGCACGGCCGTGATCCTCGGTGGCGGCAAGGAGCTGAAGCTCAAGGAGGGCGACACGCTCACGCTCGATGGCTCGACGGGCGAGGTGTTCCTCGGCACGGCGCCCCTCGTGCCGGCGCAGCTCGGCGCCGAGCTCGACACGCTCATGACGTGGGTCGACGCGGCGCGCCGCCTGCGCGTGCGCACGAACGCGGACACGCCCACGGATGCTCGCACCGCGCGCAGCTTCGGGGCGGAGGGCATCGGCCTGTGCCGCACCGAGCACATGTTCTTCCAGCCCGAGCGCATCCTCGCGGTGCGGGAGATGATCGTGGCCGCCGACGAGGCCGGCCGCCGGACGGCGCTCGCGAAGATCCTGCCGATGCAGCGCGCCGACTTCGCGGAGCTGTTTCGCGTGATGGACGGGCTGCCGGTGACGATCCGCCTGCTCGATCCCCCGCTCCACGAGTTCCTGCCGCACACGCAGGCCGACATCGACGAGGTCGCGGCCTCGCTCGGCAAGCCCGCGGCGACGATCGCGGCCAAGGTCACCGAGCTCTCCGAGTCGAACCCGATGCTCGGCCACCGCGGCTGCCGGCTCGCGATCACGTATCCGGAGATCTACGAGACCCAGGTCCAGGCGATCGGTGAGGCCGCGGCGGAGTGCGTGGCCGCCGGGGTCACCGTGCTCCCCGAGATCATGATCCCGCTCGTCATGGTGCCGGAGGAGCTGAAGCGGCTCCGCGCGCTCGTGACGAAGGCGATGAATGCCGCGCTCGCCGGTGCCGCCATCCCGTACACGATCGGCACGATGATCGAGCTGCCGCGCGCGTGCGTGGTCGCCGACCGCATCGCCGAGCACGCCGACTTCTTCTCGTTCGGGACGAACGACCTCACCCAGACCACGTACGGCCTGTCGCGCGACGACGCCGGGCGGTTCCTGCCGGCGTACATCGATGGCGGGCTCCTGCCGTCGGACCCGTTCGCGGTCCTCGATCCCGATGGCGTCGGGGCGCTGATCGAGCTCGGCGTGCGCGGGGGGCGGGCCACCAAGCCGCACCTCAAGGTCGGGATCTGTGGCGAGCATGGCGGCGAGCCGAGCTCGGTCGAGCTATGTCACCGCATGGGCTTCGATTACGTCTCGTGCTCGCCGTTCCGCGTGCCGATCGCACGCGTGGCGGCAGCGCGGGCCGCGCTCCTGGGAGCGAAGTCGTGACGGGCGCTCGGGATGGCACGGGCGGCGCGCACGACACGCGCGATGTGACCCGCATCATGCAGGCAACGCAAAGCGGGGTGCGCCGGTCGAAGCGTGATCCCATGGTGTGGCTCGTGGATCTCGCTCGCTCTGTTCCGCCGTTGCTCCTGGCGCTGCTGCCCGCAGGCGGGCTCGCGCTCGGCTGCACCGCCTCGGCGGAGCAGGTGAAGCCACCGGACGACCTCCTGTTCTTCCCCACGGGCGCCGCGATCGCGCCCGACGAGTCGCACCTCTTCGTGACCAACGCGAACTCGGAGCTGCGCTACGACTCCGGGTCGATCTCGGTGCTCGCGCTCGCGAGCGTCGATCAGATCGCGAGCGACTGGACCCGCGATGGCACCGCGCGCTCGGGCTGCTTCCCGGACGGCGCGAACCTCGAGACGCTCGTGTGCCCCGCGCCCGTGCTGCTCGACGAGACGCGCGACCAGGGCGTGCGCATCGGCAACTTTGCCTCCGAGCTCGCGATCCAGGACACGAACGTCGGGGGCGGCGAGCTGCGCCTCATCACGCCGACCCGCGGGGATCCGTCGGTGGCGTGGATCGACTGGAACGGCGCGCGCCTCGGCTGCAACGCGAACGGCGAGGGCTTCGCGCTGTGCGACGACACGCACAGGCTCGCGTTCGTGCTGAACAACTCCGACAACCCGCCGCTCCCCGAGGAGCCGTTCGGCGTGTACGCCGACACCGCGGGCGAGTTCGCGGTGGTCACGCACCTCACGACCGGCGCCGTCACGCTGATCGACTCGCCGCGGGGCGGCGATGCGCGGGTCACGGACATCTCGGCGGGCATCTTCCTGCCCGACGCGACGACCGGCCTGCGCGGGGCCACGGGCGTCACCGGACGCACCAGCGGACCGTCGGACATCCTGTATGTCGGTAGCCGAACGGAGGACCGGATCCAGACGTTCACGGTCGAGCGTCCGGTCAACGCCGCGCCACCGTTCCTCATCCAGGGCGGGTTCTTCTTCCTCGACGCCGTCGGTGGCAGCAACGGGGGCTCGTCGGATACGCGGGGGATGACGTTCTCTCGCGACGGCCAGCGGCTCTACCTCGTGAACCGCCGGCCGCCCTCGCTGCAGATCTACGACACCGCCGTCGGGCCGACGGGCGCGCCGCGCAACACCCCGCTGGGGGCGACCGATCTGTGCCGCCAGGCCTCGACGGTGACCGTGGCGGACGCCGGTGATGGGGAGCGCGCGTACGTCACGTGCTTCCAGGACGGCCAGCTCTACATCGTGGATCCCCGCGGCGAGGGGTCGGTCGAGGCGATCGTCACCGTTGGCCGCGGGCCGTACTCGGTGGTCGCGGCACCGGGGCGCAAGAAGCTGTACGTGACCAACTTCCTCGAGGACACCATCGCCGTCGTCGACATCGACCCCACGTCGCGGCTGCGCAATCGAGTGGTGCTTCGCATCGGGGAGCCGAGGCCGCTATGAAGAACTTGCTGGCGCTGCGCGGGTCCATCGTGACGGGGTTGCTGGGCCTTGCCACCGCTTGTGGAGGCACGTCCTCCAACACCATCAATCAGCTGAACCTCGACCGCCCGGTCGATGTCGCGTTCGCATGTTACGGCGGGCTGCGCCTCACGGTAGATGATCCAGGTAATCGGGACGCGATCATCGTCTCGCCGATGCCGTCGATCGGGTGCGAGACGCGCTCCCTTCCGCACGCGGCGACGGATCCCCAGGTGGTCGTGGCCGGGCAGGAGAATCTGACCGCGGATAATGGGAAACCCATTCCTAATTCCGACTGGTACGGACTGATCTTGCAGCAGGGCCCTGGCACGGTCGCGCTGGCGAAGTTCGGCGTGAAGCCCAGCACGTCGTTCTCCGGCGCCGATGTCACGGTGCTCGACACCGACCCGTTCACCCCCGGGAAGAACGGCATCAGCGTGGGCGAAGGCCCGCTCGCGATCGTGGTCGACACGTCCGGGTGCTACGCGGTGACCGCGAATGCGGGGTCGTACGATCTGTCGGTCGTCGACCTGGACACCGCGTTCGATACGAATCCCGCGACCCGCGTGGACCGGCTCGAGGTGACGAACGGCGCGGGTACCTTCATCGGGGCCAAGCCCATGGCGATGAGCGTCGCCCCGCAGTCCACGGTGATCGGCACGAAGTGTCCGGCGACCGCGCAGGGGCTGGCGTATGTCGCGTACCCGGGCTGCCATCTCGTGGCCGGCATCGACATGGCGACCGGCGCGATCACGTCCGGCGTGCGGTTCGACAGCGCGGGCACCCCCACGATGCTCGACGCGGCGAGCGCGGCGAGCATCACGTGTCCCGACGAGTCCGCGGGCGAGCTCACCCGGCCCGGGACGCGGCCGGTCTCGCTCGACCTCGAGCGCGACCCCCGCACGCAGACCACCAAGCTCGTGATCGGGGCCGACAACTCGGCGTCGATCACGATCGTCGAGCTCGATGCCACCACGGCTCGGCCCGCGTCGCTGCGCCAGATCGCGCTCGAGAACACCACGGGCCGGCTCGG
>JAYSYE010000458.1:0-11764 GCA_043716635.1 Deltaproteobacteria bacterium
GACGGTCGCGCTCTGGCCGCTGACCGTCTGCGACACCTTGAACGATCCGCTGCGCGGGCCCGTCGGCAGCGCCGGCGTGAACCGGATCCGCACGTTGCACTGCGCGCCGGCCGCGAGCGAGGCGCCACAGTCACCGGCCGCGCCGGTGAGCCGCGAGAAGCCACCCTGCGGGTCGTTCGTCAACGCGTACGTCAGGCCCGTCGAGACATCGTTCGGGTTGGTGACCACGATGGTCCTGTCCGTGTTCGCCGTCGCCGTGTCGCCGGCAAACAGGGTCCCGAAGGCAATCGACGTCGGGTTCGCCAGCGGCGTCGCCGCCGTGCCGACACCGGTGAACGTCGCGGTGACCGAGCCGCCGAGAACCGGTGCGCCCTGGCTGGCGCGGACCGTGAGGCTACCGCTCGAGGACGCGACCGCGGTCGGCGTGAACACGACATCGACGAAGCAGGTCTGGCCCGCGGCCAGCGTCGCACCGCTGCAGGTGTTCTGGTCGACCTGGAAGCCCGTGCCACCGAGGTCGATCGCGAGGACGCCCGTCGTGCTCGTGCCCGTGTTGCTCACCGTGAAGCGGTGTGCCGCGGACGACGTGTTGATCGCCTGCGTGCCGAACGCGTGCGACGTCGGGGTGGTATCGCCATCGCTGATCGCGAGGGTCGTGACCGTACCGTTGCCGCTGACCGCGAGGGTGGCCGCGTCCAGCGGGGACGCGCTACCGACGATGTGGATGTTGAACGACGCCGAGAGCGCGCCGACCGCCGAGGGGTCGAACGCGACCGAGAAGGTGCACGTCGCGCCGGCGAAGACCGGGTCGATGCAGTTCGAGGCGACCGGGAAGCTGGTCGACAGATCCGTCTCCGTCACGACGAGGTCCTGGGTCGCGGCCGTGTTGTTGCGAATCGTGACGACCTGCGAGTTGGGGTTCACCGGGTGCACGACCGCGTCCGCGAACGCGTACGGCGTCGGCGGCGAGATGAGCTCGATGCGGGGGAGCGAATCACCGCGGACGGCGACGCCGACCGTGCCGCCGGGGGTGCCGGTGACCTGGATCGTACCCGCGCGCGAGCCGCGAGCGGTCGGGCTGAACGTCACGGTGACGGTGCACGAGGCGTTCGCGATGAGCGTGGTGCAGTTGTTGGTCTGCGTGAAGTCGCCCGAGGTCGACGTGATCGACAGCGTGCCCGTGGTCTGCGAACCATTGTTCGTGACCTGGAACGACTGGACGGCCGAGTTGTCGCCCGTCAGCGTGAGCGGGAACTGGATGATCGTCGGGTTGACCGCGAGCGCTGCCTGCGCGACGCCGTTACCCGAGAGCGCCGACGAAGCCGTCAGCGAGCCGGCGACCACGTCGAGCGTGGCGAGGGCCTGACCGACCGCGGTCGGGGAGAAGCGCACGTTGATCGTGCACGACGTGCCCGCGGCGAGCGCCATCGGACACGGGTTCGGCGATGCCAGGTTGAACTGGGTCGCGTTCGCGCCACCGATGGTGACGGCGGGGACGGCCGAGGTCTGGCCACCCGTGTTCGTCAGCGTGAACGCCTGGAACGAGCTGCTGTCGTTCGTGATCACCGAGCCGAAGTCGAGCGAGGTGGGCGTCAGCGCGAGCGCGGCCGCGGCGTTCGCGGTGCCGTTGAGGACCGCGGTGGCAGCGCCACCGGGGACGGCCGTGACGGAGAGCGTCGCCGACTTGGAGCCGCCCGAGCTCGGGTTGAACCGGACCGCGATGGTGCACGACTGGCTGGCGCCGAGGGTCGTGCCCTGGCAGCCGTTGCCGCCCGGGATGACCTGGAACTGGTCGGGGGCCGAGCCGCCGAGCGCCGTCGAAAGCGCGCCCGTGGTGCTGCCACCGGTGTTCGTGATGGTGAAGGTCTGCGACGCGCTGGGCGTGCCGACGGTCGCCGTGAACGACGCGGGAGAGTTGTTGATCGTGATGTTGCCGGTGTTCGCGCCGACACCCGTGAGGGCTGCCGACGGGCTACCGCCGCCAGCCGACGTGAGCGACAGCGTCGCGTTCTTCGTCCCGGCCGTGGTCGGGGTGAAGCGAACGGCGATCTGGCACGAGCCGCCCGGGGCGAGCGTCGTGTTCGTGCAGTTCGTGGAGTTGATCGTGAACTGCGTCGCGTCGGCGCCCGTGATGGCGGGCGCGGCGACGAGGCCGCTCGTCGTGCCACCGGAGTTGGTCAGCGTGAACGTCGACACCGAGCTGTTGGTGTTGATCGTGACCGTGCCGTAGTCCTGGAACAGCGGCGTCAGCGTGAGCGTCGCGGCCGAGACTGCCGTGCCGCTCGCCGAGCCCGTGACCGTGCCACCCGTGGTGGCGGCCACGACGAACGACGCGCTCTTGTCGCCAGCCGACGTCGGGGCAAACGTCACGGAGAACGTGCAGGTCGCGCCGCCCGCGAGGGTCGCGCTCGCGCAGGTGTTCGTGCCGATCGTGAACTCGCCCGGGGTCGAACCGGCCTTCGAGACCGTGAGGGCCGTGGTCGCCGTCGTCCCGGTGTTGGTCACCGTGAACGTCTGCGCCGCGGACGTCTGGCCGACCGAGGTCTGCGGGAACGTCAGCGCGCTGCTGATCGAGAGGGTGCCCGGGGTCTGGCCGGCGCCGAGCAGCGCGGACATGACCGAGCCGCCGGGGCTTCCGGAGACGACGAGCGACGCGTTCTTCGCGCCGATCGTGCTGGGGTGGAACGTCACGGTGACGCTGCAGGTGCCGGCGCCCGCGAGGGTGGTGCAGCCGTTCTGGAGCGTGAAGTCCGACGCGTTCGCGCCGGTGATGACGGGGACGATGCTGCCGCTGACGTCCTCACCGGAGTTGGTGATGGTGAACGTCGCCGAAGCGCTGTTCGTGTTCAGATCGACCGATCCGAAGTCGTTCGTGCCCGGGCTGATCGACAGCACGGCCGGTGTCAGCGCCTTGGCGTCGATCGGCGGTCGTGCGTCAGGCGTCGCGGCGATGTCATCACCACAGCCACCCAGTGCGATGGCGCCAGCGAAGGCGCCCAAGAGCGTGGCGCGGAGAGCAAGTCTGCCCCCGTGCCCAAAAAGTCCCGTCGTGTTCACAGTAGTCCCCCTCAAAACGTGATTGGCGCAGGCGTCTCACGGAGGGGGTGGCTACCGCAAGCGCCACCTGGGTCAACGCTCGGGTAGCTGGTACGAATGCTCGAGAGGAGTTCGTCGCTTGCGCGGCGCGACTTATCTCACCGGCCCGATGGGACCCGCGGGATCGGCATCGACGACGGCGGCTGCCTCCGCCGCCGCGCGCGCACGGGCCTGCGCTTCGGCGAGCCGCACGGCGATCACCGCGGCCTCGTCTCGATCCCACTGCGCGAACCGCGCCCGGGCCTGCCGGCGGCGTCGGCGGTGCGCGAGCACGACGAGGATGCCGCACATCACCCACAGCGCGAGCCCGAGCAGCCCGATCGGTACCAGCCGGTAGCGCTCCTTCAGATCGCTGCGCCACTCCTCGAACAGCAGATGAAGCGGACGACCGTAGGCCTCCACCGCGGCGGTATCGGGGTCGGCACCGTGACCGATCGCGGAGAGGAAGCGGCGGAACGGCCAGCGATCACCGTCGTCGCTGACGTCATCGAACCGTCCCCGTCGCGAGAGGAACCCGACGAAGTCGTAGCTCTCCGCGTACGCCCGATGCGCGGGCGACTCTGCCGCCGGGAACGACCGATCCAGGTCCTCGAGCGGGATGATGCTGCCGAGCCACGCCATGCCGGCCAGGGTCTCGACGCGCTCGGCATTCCACTCCGCCGAGTGCTGGTACGCGAACCCCTCGTGGAGCCAGTGCGGCGCGCGCGGCCCGATCGCGGCGCCGAGCGCGACGTGCGCGAGCTCGTGCCGCAGCGTGGTTCCGGGATCTTCCCAGTTGGACCCGCGATGCATCGCGACCGAGATCACGCCGAGATCGGGGTACGCGACGCCGATCGCCCAGGCCGGGGCACCGCGGCCCTCCGGCGCGATCCCCGCGAGGTCCGCCGCGTCGCTCACGAGCCGAACCTCGATATGAAGGGGCACCGGCAGGCCGTCGAGGTCGGCGGCGATTCGCGCGAGCGTGGTCTCGGCACTCCCCGCGAGCTGAGCGGCGGCGCGCTCGAGCCCCGGTTCGGCGAGCACGGTCACGCGCCCGGAATGCGCCGCGATCACGAGGCGCGGCGACGCGTCGGCCGCACCGGCGTGCAGCCACACGATCAGGAGCACGAGCGCGAGGGCGAGTCGGCGGCACGCGCGCGCCAGGAGCGTGGTGGCCGTCACGGGACGTGGACCTCGACGCGCTGACGATCGGAACCGGCGTTCTCGACGTACAGAAAGATGCCGCCGGCCACGACCGCGCCGAGCACGGCCGCGTAGACCCACCACCGCGCGGGCGCGTCCCGGTCATGCTCGCGGAGCAGCAGGCCCGAGCCCGGCTGCTCCGTCAGCAGCGGCGCGTCGGGGTCCGGCGCGTGCTCCCGCCACGCGGTCGCGCGCACCGCCGCGGCGCCGATCAACCGGGATGCATCCGCGAGCGTGCCGCGTCCCGCCTCGGCGCCGTCGCGCCCCACGAGGATCCGGGCCGGGCCCGCGAGGCCAGGCCGACCCCACACCACGATCGTGTCCCCGGTCCGCACGACCACGAGGTGCGCCCGCACCGCCGTCATCACGAGGCCCAGGTCCGCGGCCGTCGGGCCGGTCGTTGCCCCCGCCGGTGAATGGTCACGCCACGCGGCCACGCGGGTCGCGACCTCCGTCCACGCGCCCGCAGCGACGGTCGTCGGGATCGTGACGGCAGGCTGCGCGCGCACCGCCGTGCCCAGCGCCCACCCGCGGCGGACACCCGCCGCCACCGCGATCACGTGCTCCGTCGTGGTCAGCGACACGTGCGCGGGCGCGGCGCCGACGCGCCGGAGATCCACCCACACGGTGGCACCCGGCACGTCGGCATCGATCGTCACGGGCACGAGCTCCCGGTCGATCACCGCATCGACGTCGGGGTACTTCGCCCAGACCGTGGCAGGGATCTCGGTCGGGCTCGCTCCGAGCGCGCGCAGGCGGGATGCCGCGAGCTGGGCCGCGTCGCGATCGCCCGCGCGATCCGCGCACAGCATCATGTAGACGAGCGCGCGCGGGAGCTGGGGATCCACGAGCCCGGCCGCCTGGCGCGCGGCCCCCAGACCCATCGCCGTGCGGCTGGCTGCCACCGCCGCGGCGCAATCGAGAGCGCCATAAGCCGTCTGCGCCGTTGCCACCGCACGAGCGAGCGCCGCGGCATCGAGGTCGAGCGTGCCCGGCTCTCCGGACAGCGGCTCGAGCCCCTGCGCGACCGCCGCCTGCGCGAGGAGGGTCCGTGCGACACCGTCCTCGGCGGGGCCGAGATCGATGATCGCGATGCGCTCGGTGGTACCCACCGGGTCCGCCGGGGCTGCGGCCACGCGGACGCTCGCGGCGGCGACCGCGGGCGCTGGTACCTGCTGCGCCTGCGCCGGCCTCGTCGTGCCCAGCATCGTCACCGCCGCGGCGGTGGCGATCGCAGCGCGATTCATCCCAGCTGCTTGAAGTACTCGTTCAAGGCCCATACGTCACGCGCACGGAGCCCGTCGAATTGCAGCCCCACCCCGTTCGCGTCGAGCCACCGGACCGTCGAGCCGATCTGGATCGGCTCCTCGAGAGTCGGAATACGGAACGAGAGCTCGATCCGGGCGCCCATCGCATGACGCAGCCCCGTCTCGACGAGCGCTCCACCGAGGGACAGGTTCGTCATGGTGGCGTCGCGGGGCTGACCCTCGAGCACGATCTGAGTGACGATCGACACCACGTGACGGGTCGATGAACGGCGATTGTCGGCCACGCCCCATCATAGACAGAAAAGAATGGATCCGATCTGACCGCGCGCACCTAGCTGATCGGCTCGTCGCCGCCGATCCTCACAGCTTGATGTCGATGTAGGCCTTCTTGCGCAGGTCCTCGAGCCAGGTCTGCGTCTGCTTGTCCATGTCCTTGCGGCGGAGCTCGCGGGTCAGCTGCTCCTTCATCTCCGCGTAGGGTTTCAGGTCCGACTTCTTGACCTCGTCCACGAAGAACACGTGCAGCCCCTGCGGGCCGCTCACGGGACCGCGGACATCGCCCTTGTCCATCGCGAACACGATCGGCTCCCACTCCGGGTTGATGCTGCCGCGCTGGAACCAGCCGAGCTGACCGCCGGTCTGCTTGGTGGCGTCATCCTCCGAGACGGCCGCCGCGACCTCCGCGAACTTCTCGCCGGCCTTGACCCGCGCGATCGCCGTCGCCGCGTGCTCCTTGGCATCGGCGAGCTGCTGCTCCGTCGGGTTCTCCGGCACCTTGAACAGGATGTGCGACAGGCTCACCGCGCTGACCGACTCGCTCCGGCGCTGCATCTGGTCGTAGCGGGCACGGACGTCCTCGTCCGTGATCACGACCTTCGGTGCGACCAGCTGGTTCACCGCGCGGATGCGCAGGATCTGCCGCCGCAACTCCTGCTTGTAGCCCGCGAGCGTGTAGCCCTGGGCGAGCAGGGCCTGCTGCAGCGCGGCATCATCGAGCTTGTTCTGCTGCTTGATCTCGTCGAGCGCGGCCTGCACCTCGCCCGCCTCGACCTCGAGCTTCGCCGCCTCGGCCGCCTGGACGATCAGCTCCTCGTTGACCATCTCGTCGAGCGTCTGCGTGGTCAGCTTCGCCAGCCGGCGGTCGCGCTCCTTCGGATCGGCGATCTGCATCGCCTCCTGGCGCACGGGCATCATCCGCGACTCGAGCTCGCTGGACAGGATGATCGCGTCGTTCACGACGGCCGTCACCCGCTCGACGACGAGCTTGGTGCCCGCCTTCGGCTTGCCAGTCGCCGGTTGAGCGAACGCCGGGACGGAGACGACCGTCGGGAGGGCGAGCGTTACAACCAGCAGGAGCGCTCCGAGCTGTGCAGCAGACTTCGTCACGGCGTTCTGACCTCTCGTACGCATCACGGGTTGCCCGGGGCAGGGCTCGGTGCCACCGGCATGGGTGCCACCGGCATCGGGGGCGGGGCAGGGTTCATCTGGGGATCGAGCGGTCCCGGCGCCGGTGGCATCAGGTCGCTCGGCTGGCCGACATCGACCGCCTTGGAGGTGTCGATACGCACCTTGGCGAGGTTCGCCTCGTCGACGGTCACCTGCGACTTCGCACGCGCCGCATCGACGAAGTCCTTCTGCGCCTGCAGTCGCTTGTCGCGAAACAGCTTGTTGCGGATCTGCGCCTTCGCGTCCTCGAACGCCTTCGTCATCGAGTGGTGACGGCCGGTCTCCTTGAGCACGTAGTACGTGCCGTTGCCGGCGTCGATCGCCGCGGACACGTCGCCGATGTTCGGCATCGCGAGTGCGGCTGCCACCACGGCCTCGGGCACGACCGTCGGCGCGATGCGCGCGTCGGGCGCCGTCCGGCTCATGTAGCGCAGGTCGCCGCCGCGCAGCTTGGTCTCCTCGTCCTGCGAGTACTTCGTCACGAGGTCGCGGAACCCCTTGTTCGTCGTGCCCGCCTCGCCGCGCGCCTCGAGCGCCACGCGATCGGCCTGCGCCTTGTTCTTCACGATGATCGCCGACGCGCGAACCTCCTCGGGCTTCACGTAGTCGGCGACGTTGGCGTCGTAGTAGGTCTTCATCTCCGCGTCGCTGACCGTGTCGGCGGTGATCTTCGCGTCGAGCTCGTCGCGCATCAGCTTCTGGATCATCACCTGCTTCATGGTGCGGACCACTTCGGGGTCGCGATCGAGGCCGCGGCGGTAGGCCTCCTTCGCGAGCACCTCGAAGCGCACCATCGCGTCGAGGAACTCTCGCTTCTGCTCGAGCGACGTGTAGCGCGCGCGGATGTACGGGGATTGCCGGTTGATGCGATCCTGGAGCTCGCCGAGCGTGATCGTCACGTCGTCGATCGTCGCGAGCGGGGTCTGCAGCTCGTTGTTGGACTGCGTGCCCGCCTTGGGCTTCACGCCCCGGCCGCCGCCCGGACCGCCGGACTCCGTGGCCGTGACCGTATCCACCGCGTCGCGCTTCTGACATGCGCCGCCGAGGAGCAGGCCCGCACCGAGCGCCGCCACCGCCGCCATTGCCGTCACCGCCGTCACCGAACGGGCCACGACACCGGGAACCCGAGTCATCACAATAGGTTCAGTTAACACGCGCGAGGGCGTCCAACAAGGCCCGTCGCGAGCCGGCCGCCCCGCCGGGCGCGGGGGGCGCCATCGCATACCGACCGTCGGGCAGCTTGCGAAACCCGACCTGCACGAGCTGCTGGATATGCGTCGTGTCACGCGGCAGCGCGAGGGCGACGCGCGTCGACGAGATCTCGAGCGCGAGCGCGCCCATGCGTCGCGCGAGCGCCTTCACGCCCATGAGCTCGCCGAGCAGGATCACGTCGCCGGGCAGCGGGCCGTAGCGGTCCTCGATCTCCTGGAGGACGCCGGAGAGATCGTCGTCGGTGTCGACCGCGGAGAGGCGCTTGTACAGCTCGAGCCGCTGACCTGGATCGGGGACGTAGTCATCGGGGATGAAGCCCGGCATCTCGATCGTGAGCTCGGGATCGACCTCGCTGTGGATCGGCTTGCCGTTCAGCTCCGCGACCGCGGCATCGAGCATGTGCACGTACTGGTCGAAGCCGACGGCCGCGATCGATCCGGACTGCTTCGCCCCGAGTAGCTCGCCGCCCCCGCGGATCTCGAGATCCTGCGAGGCGATCTGGAAGCCGGCGCCCAGCTCGGTGAAGCGCTGCAGCGTCTCGAGGCGGCGGCGGGCCTCCTCGGTGATGTGCTCGGGCTCGGGCACGAGCAGGTAGCAGTACGCGCGGTCCTTGCTGCGGCCGATGCGACCGCGGAGCTGGTAGAGCTGCGCGAGCCCGAACGCGTCGGCGCGGGCGACGAACATCGTGTTCGCGCGGGGGATGTCGAGGCCGCTCTCGACGATCGTCGTCGCGACGAGGATGTCGGTCTGCCCGTTGACGAACGCGACCATCACCGACTCGAGCTGTTCGGAGCTCAGCGATCCATGGCCGATACCGATGCGTGCCGCGGGCACGAGCGAGCGCAGATACTCCGCCCACTGCTCGATGGTGCGGTCGTCGTCGCGCGGCTTGGTCTTACGACCCTGCGGCCGGCCCTCGTCGGGGATCGCGAGCCGCGGATCGGCGTGCTTGACGCCGGAGGTCCCGATCGTCGGCGTGATGAAGAAGATCTGCCCGCCGCGCGCGATCTCGCGTTCGATCGCCTCCTTCACCGTCGCGTCGTCGACGCGGGAGACGAACGTGCGCACGGCGCGCCGATCCGCCGGCGGCGTCGCGATGATCGACAGGTCGCGCAGGTTCGCCATCGCGAGGTGCAGCGTGCGCGGGATGGGCGTCGCCGTCAGCGTGAGCACGTCGACCTGCGTCTTGGTCTTCTTGATGCGCTCCTTGTGGGCGACGCCGAAGCGCTGCTCCTCGTCGATCACGAGGAGGCCGAGGTCCGAAAACCGGACATCCGCGGAGAGCGCGCGGTGCGTGCCGATCACGACATCGACCTTGCCCTCGGCGAGCTGCTTCACGGTCGCGATCTGCTCCGCCTTGCTCTGGAACCGCGACAGCTTGCCGACGTTCATCGGGAAGCTCGCGAACCGCTCCGTCATCGTGCGGAAGTGCTGCTCGACGAGCACGGTGGTCGGCGCGAGCACGCACGCCTGCTTGCCGCCCTGCACGCAGCGGAACACGGCACGGAGCGCGACCTCCGTCTTGCCATAGCCGACGTCGCCGCACACGAGGCGGTCCATCGCGCGCGGCGCCTCCATGTCGGCGAGCACCGAGTCGATGGCGGCGGCCTGATCGGGCGTCTCGTCGAACGGGAACTGCGCCTCGAGCTCGCGGTACGAGTCGTCGGCGGGCGGGAACGCGTGGCCCTGGAGCGCGGCGCGCTGCGCGTAGAGCTGCAGCAGCTCCTCGGCGAGCGCGCGGATGTGACGCCCGACCTTGCTGCGGGTGGCCTCCCACGTGACGCCGCCGAGCTTGTCGAGCCGCGGCGCGTGGCCCTCGGCGCCGACGTAGCGCTGCACCTCGCCGAGCCGGTACACGGGCAGGTACAGCGTGCCGCCGTCGTACTCGAGCTTCAGTGCTTCGACCGTCGGCTGCCCGCTCAGCGTGAGCCGCTCGAGCCCGTGATACTTGCCGACGCCGTGGCGCTGATGCACGAGGAAGTCGCCCGCCACGAGCTGGCTGAAGTCGCTGACCCCGCCGAGCAGGGCGTCCTTGGCGCGCTTGCGCTGCTTCGCGGCGTGGTGCGTGCGCTGGCCGAAGATGTCGGCGGCCGTCACGAGCGCGACGCCGTCGCGGGCCGACGCGAAGCCGTGCGCGGGCGCGCCCGTGACGAGCGTGATGCCAGGCGACTCGCCGGGGGCCTCGCCGGGTGCGGCCAGGCGAACGTCGAGCTTGCGCGCCTCGAGCACGCCGAGCAGGCGATCGACGCGGCTCTGCGAGTCGCACGCGATCGCGATGCGCAGGTCGCGCTTGCGCCACGTCGCGATCGCGTCGACCAGCGGCTGGACGTGCTCCTGGTCCCCGAACGTGCGGGCGTGCTCGAGCTGCTGCCGCAGCCCCCGCAGGTCGTCAGGCTCGACGCGCAGGACGACATCGGCGCTCACGGCGTTGAGCTCCAGGGTCGGCAGCTCGACGCGCCGCGGGGCCGTGAATGCACCGCACTCGGCTGCCGTCGCGAAGTGCGCGGCGGGCGGGTAGGCGAGCGCTTTTTGATCGCGCGTGTTGAAGCGAGCCTCGGCGTCGGCCCACGCATCCGAGACCGCGCGCCGGCAGGCATCGGGATCGACCACGAGCCAGCGCGCGTCGCGCGGCACGTAGTCGGCGATCGGCACCAGGCGATCGTGGAACGCGGGGGTCAGCGCCTCGATGCCCACGTAGAGCGCACCGCTCTCGAGTTGCTCGATCGTCCGCCGCGTCGCCTTCGATGGGAACGCGATCTCGTCCGCGTACGTGCGGATGCGCGAGCGCACGTCGCTCTCGCCGGTGGCGATCGTCTCGCGCACGGGGTGCAGGTGCACCGCGTCGATCGGGCGCAGCGTGCGCTGCGACTCCGCCTCGAACCACCGCAGCGACTCGATCTCGTCGCCGAACATCTCGATGCGCACGGGGTGCGGGGCGAGCGGCGCGAACACGTCGACCACGCCGCCGCGCACGGCAAACGTGCCCGGCTCGTCGACGACCGGGGTGCGCGTCCAGCCTCCCTCCACGAGCATCTTCGCGAGCTCGTCGCGGTCGATGAGGTCACCGACCTTCAGGGTGCGGCCACGCTTCGCGAGCTCGGCGGGCGGCAGCGTGCGCCGGACCAGGGCCTCGGCGGACGTCACCACGATGCGGGGCCGCAGCGCCTCCTGCGACAGCCGGTACAGCGCCGCGAGCCGCTCCACGATGCACGCGCGATCGGGCGACAGCTCCGTGTACGGCGACACGTCGATGCCCGGCAGCCCGACGATGTCGTCGAGCGCGGCGCCGAGGTCCTGGTGGCTCGCGCGCCAGAACCGCACGTCCGCCTCGAAGCGACGCGCGGCCGCGTCGTCGGCCACGACGATCATCACCAGGGAGTCGCGGAGCGCGAGCTGCGCGCCGAGCCAGGCCGACCAGCCGGCGGTCGCGCCGTGGACGACGACCGTTGCTGCCGTGAGCGCACGCTCGAGCTCGGACCACATCGCGGCGGGACCGTAGCGCGGCGCAGCGCGACATGTAACGATCCTGCCCGATGAGGCAGCTCTCGCGCGTCCTGGCC
>JAYSYE010000459.1:0-3910 GCA_043716635.1 Deltaproteobacteria bacterium
GCGAGCAGGGGCGCCTCGCCATCGTCGAGAGTCAGGAAGTCGACGTCGTCGAAGATGCGCGGATCGGACAGCTCGCGCAGCTCGGTGTTCACGTAGCCGCCGCCGAGGACCACGCGGAGCCCTGGCGTGAGGGCGCGGGCGCGGCGCGCGATGCGGAGGGCGCCGTAGAGATTGCCCGGGAACGGCGCGGTGAGTCCGAGCACGTCCGGGCGGTGCTTCGCGATCAGGCCCGTGGTCACCTCGTCTAGGAGCTCGTCGACGAGCGTCGGCGGGCCCGCGAGGGCATCGCGGAGCGGGTCGAACGTGGGCGCGCTGGCGGCGAGCCGCTCGCCGTACCGGGCGAGCTCGAAGTCGGGGGCGATGCCCTCGCGGATCGTGTCGGCGAGGTCATCGATGTAGAGCGACGCGAGGTGCTTCGCGCGATCGCCCACGCCGAGCGCGCCGAACGCCCAGTCGAGCGCGTCGTCGGCGGGCGCGCCGGGGCTGGCGTCGCCGTCGGGCTCGGCGTCGCGGCCCGGGGCCGATGCGAGCGCCGCGAAGCGCGGCCCTTCGGGGAGCAGCTCGCGCGTGACGATGCGGAGCGCGAGCTGCGGATCACGGCCCTGGAGGAACCGGATCGTCGCGTCGATCGTGGCGAGGTACCGGTCCGCGTGCGCGAGGAACGACTCGACCGAGGCAGGGCGCGTCGGCGCCTTTGCGTGGCGGCTGCCCGCACGGGCCGCCCGGGCCGCGCGAGCGGCGGGGCTGGTGTCCGAGAGTGGTGGCGGCGGAGCCTCGGGCGCGGTGGCGGGGGCGCTGGCGAGGAGGGCGGCGCGGACGCGCGTCAGGCCCGCACGCGAGAACAGCGCGAGGAACAGCTCGAGCGCGGCGTCGGCCTGCGCGACCTCGAGGTCGAGGCGGGTGGCGTGCAGGCGCAGGAACCCCATCAGGTACGCCGTCGCGGGGTACGGCGTGTTCAGCTGGGTCATCGGCGGCGTGACGAGCAGGATCCGCAACGCACGCAGCGTAGCGCATGACATAAGCTCGGGCGCTCATGCGGCTGAACAAGTACCTCTCGGAGAGTGGCTCGTGGTCGCGGCGCGAGGCCGATACGCTGATCGAGGAGGGCCGGGTCACGATCAACGGCGCGCCGGTGGGGCTCGGGGTGCAGGTCGGCGAGGGCGACGAGGTCAAGGTCGACGGCGACATCGTCGGCGGTGCGCGCAAGGCGGTGAAGCCCGTGTACATCGCGCTCAACAAGCCGGTCGGGATCACGTGCACCACCGAGCGGCACGTGGCCGGGAACATCATCGACTTCGTCGATCACGACGAGCGGATCTTCCCGATCGGGCGGCTCGACAAGGACAGCGAGGGGCTGATCCTGCTCACGAACGATGGCGACATCGTGAACGAGGTGCTGCGCGCGGAGCACGCCCACGAGAAGGAGTACGTGGTCGCCGTCGACCGACCGTACGACGCCGACTTCCTCGGGAAGCTCGCGGGCGGGGTGCGCCTCTCCGACGCGACCACGAAGCGGTGCAAGACCGAGCGCCTCGGGCCCAAGGTCTTCCGCATCACGCTCACCCAGGGGCTCAACCGCCAGATCCGGCGCATGTGCGAGGCGTTCGGCTACGTGGTCGAGGCGCTGCAGCGCGTGCGCATCATGCACGTCCACCTGGGCGAGCTGCCGCTCGGCCGCTACCGCAGCCTCACCGCCGCGGAGCTGGCCGGGTTGATCCCGCCGCGCCCCGCGGGGGAGGCGGCGAACAGAGGGACGCAGAGCGCGCGCGATCGGCCGGGCGCAGTGCGAGCGCCGAGCGCACCGCGACCGGGCGGTGGGCCGGGCGCACGTTCCGGCGGTGGCCCGGGCGGCCCCGGGGGCCGCTCGCCGCGTCCGTCGGGCTCCAGCGCGCGTCCCGGCGGTGGGCCCCCGCGTCCGACTGCCGGTCGCCCCGGCGGCTCGCGCCCGTCGCAGCCGCGCGGCCGGGGGCGTGGCCACGGCGGGCGGTGACGCGATAGCTCGTGTGCTGATCGCGCGAGCGGATCTACGACCACGCCGGTCGAGTCGGATCAGCTGCGCCGAGGCGCCGTCGAGATCTCCTTCGACGATCTCGATCCCGAGGTCGTATCGTCGCCGCCGGGTCAGGGTCATGAGATTGCCGGCCGCCTGCGCATGGTCGTCGGAGCTATGCGGGCTAGAATTGGCGAACGCACGAATACGAATGCTGCCCCGTGCGTTCGCAAGGAGTTCCATGATGTCGAGATCGCTATTGCTCGTACTTGCCTTCGTCGCCGGTTCATCGAAGGTCGCGTTCGCGCGCGATCACGTCGAGCTCGTGTGCGCGGCCGTCGCCAGTCCGGCCGATGGCGGCGAGAAGATGCCGGTGTTCATTCACTTCTACGAGCACCGAGCGAGTGACGGCGAAAGCCGTGAAGAGACGCTCTCGAACATCTACCAGGGTCGGTTATTCCAGGGAAAGCACGTCAACAAGGTGGAGTACTCGACGGATGCGGCGATCGTGCTCAAGGACGGCAAGCGCGTGCGGTTTCGTGGGACGTACACGCTGGTCGGCGCATCAGACAAGTACACGCTGAAGCTTCGCGGTCAGCTCACGGATGATCCGTCCGCCCGCAAGGTCACGTACCGCGAGGTTGCTGTCGATCTCCCGTGCGTCAACCTATCGATCTAACGTTAGCGGCGGGTGAACCATCCGGTGGCCAGCATCGCGATCGCCACCACGGGCGCGAGGGCGAGTGCGTACGCGGCCACGTAGGTCCGAGGCGGTAGCATCGTGAACGCGAGCGCGTAGCTGAGCGGGTTGAACCAGAGGACCAATCGCAGCGCGAGTACGAGCACCGGCCCCTCCAGCTCGGTCAGCTGTCGCCGGCGGCGTGCTCCAGAGCGGTCAGTTGCATCTCACCGACAACCGCCCTGGCGGCTCCGGCTCGCACGAGTAGCGTGACCGGGCTGATGCGGTCGGCTACCGGCGCAGCGTCGTGCTCCCGCCGGACGTGCTCCACGAATTTGCTCATGCCCTCCATGCCGCCTCGCACGCCGCCGAGGAGGAGTCGTCCGCGGTGCGGCGCGGCGGCCAGAAACACCTTCGCCTCGAGAATCGCGTGCATCGCGTCGAGATGATCGCGATCGAGCAAGAGCTCCGCCGCGTACGTGCCGGTCGCCGCGAAGGTTCTGCCAGGCAGGTGGTCGAGCGCTTCGTGGACGAGCCCGCCGTCGAGCATCGTCAAAATGGCGGAGCCGCGCATCATTTCGAGCTCGGCGCGCGCAGCCGCCGGCACGTGGACGAAGGCGCCATCGCGCTCGACCATCCATGCGACGTCCGGGATCAGCTCGTGCTCTCCCAGCGGACTCGCCGGCGGATTCTCGATCAGCGGCTCGACGAGCGCGTCGCGCGGTGCCGTCCCGGCTGGAACGAGGCGTGGGACGTAGCGCAGCATCCGTCGATCTAACACTGTCCGGGCACCCGTGCAGAACGTGCCGGTGGGCGTGGGGCGTTCCAGCGCTCGCAGCTCACCGAATGTCCACCGAACGCTGCGGTCGGCGCGGACCAACGAACCCACGATCACGCACAATGTCGCATGATCGAGTTGCTCTCCTCTCCCGAGGTCTGGCTGAGCCTCGCGACGCTGACCGCGCTCGAGCTCGTCCTCGGCGTCGACAACATCATCTTCATCGCGATCCTCTCGGGGCGACTGCCGGAAGCGCAACGGGAGCGCGCGCGCAAGTTGGGGCTCACCGGCGCGTTCGTGTCGCGGCTGGGCCTGCTCGCCACGATCTCGTTGATCGTGAAGCTCGATCGGCCGCTCTTCGAGGTCGCGGGCCACGGCTTCTCGGGCAAGGCGCTCATTCTGCTCGGTGGAGGGCTGTTCCTGCTCTACAAGGCGACCAAGGAGATCCACCACAAGCTCGAGG
>JAYSYE010000460.1:0-3909 GCA_043716635.1 Deltaproteobacteria bacterium
CGCTCGCTCCGCCGCACGCGGCGATGGCCGCCAGTCCGGCGGCCACACCACTCAGTACATGGAGATCACGGAACGAGTCACGCCGCACGTCGCGGACACTACTCGACTCGCGGTCGAGCCGCTCATGGGAAGCTCCTTGGTGGTGTCGATCAGGATTGCAGCGGCCATGCCGACGCGATGCGCGAAGAGCTCCTGCGATTCCGCGTGATTCTCGCGCCCGGCGTCATCTGCGGCGCGTCAGCTCCGCGCAGCAGTGCGCGAATCCGTCATCGGCTGGCATCAGTGAGTCGCCAGGTCATCGAACGTGAGGTCGAACCGCTTGAGGTACTTGCGCAGCCGATCCGCATCGTTGTGGCTGCGCTTGCCCTGGCGCGACGAGGCGAACAGCGCGCGGCCGGCGGCGGACAGGCTCGCCGCGGTACGGCATACCGCGATGACGTCCACGAGCTGCACGCGGTCGAACCGATCGAGCGCGGCCGCAGTCTCGGCACCGAGCAGGGTCACCAGGTCGTCGCCGCTCGCGTCCGCGCCCCGCCAGCTGGCACGCAGGCGGGCCACCTCGCCGTCGACGGCCGCCTCGTCGATCCGGCCGCCGTCTCCGAGCGTCACCATGCGGCGGATCGCGGCGCCGAAGTCACGGAAGTTCGCGTTCCAGGTCGCGTCCCCGAGCGCGAAGCGCAGGAACGCGTCGCGCGCGGGCCGGCTCATGGAGGCCCGGTGGCCGAGCTGAGCACTGACGCGCTCGAGCTCGTAGTCGAGGTTCGGCGCGAGGTCCTCGCGGCGATCCCGGAGCGCGGGCAAGGTGAAGCTCCAGAGCGACAGCCGCGCGAGCAGATCGTCCCGGAACCGCCCTGACCGCACGAGTGCGCCCAGATCGCGGTTGGTCCCCGCGACCAGCTGGAAGTCGCTCGTGACCGCCTTATCGCTGCCGACCGGGAAGAACGTCTTGTCCTCGACCGCCCTGAGCAGCATCGCCTGCTCGTCGGGGCCGAGCTCGCCCACCTCGTCGAGGAACAGGAGCCCGGCATCCGCCTTGCGCAGAAAGCCGCCCCGGCCCTCGGAGGCCCCGGTGTACGCGCCTCGCACATGCCCGAACAGCGCGCTCATCGCCGTGTCGCCGCGCAGCGTCGCGCAATTGACCTCGACCAGCTCGCCGACCAGGTGCTGCCGCGCGCGCTTGAGCTCGTAGATCCTGCGACAGAGGGCGGACTTGCCGGTGCCGGTCTCGCCCGCCAGCAGGATCGGATCGCGCGACCGCGTGGCGACCTGCTCGAGCTCCTCGATCAACCGGTTGAACGCGCCGTTGCGCGTCTCGATGCCGGCCTTCAGCAGCGAGGCACCCATGTGCTGGCGCGCGCGGAATCGCGCGGCGAGCCGGTCGTACTTTGCGAGCTCGAGATCGATGACATCGAGCCGGCCGGCGTGGTCGGCGGCGTCGTGGCCGGCCCTGGCCACCGGCGACGACTGGAGGAGGCGACCCGGCATCGTGCGCGTCTCGCACAGCAAGAACAGGCAGATCTGCGCGACGTGCGTGCCCGTGGTGATGTGCAGGTAGTAGTCCTCCCGCTCCGGGTGCCAGCGATACGCGTCCGCGTAGTCGCCGAGCTTCGCGTACACCTCGCTGAAGTCCCACGGGTCGCTCACCTCGAAGGGGTGCAGCCTCACCTCCGTGCCGGGCGAGATGCGCGCGATGTCGTCGCGGACCGCGGTCGCGAGCGCACCGGCGGAGGGCGGCACGAGCAGCTCGAAGCGGTCGACGAGGAAGTCCTCGTGCTGGCAGACCGCGACGGTCGGGCGCCAGCGGTGCCAGCGGTCCCCCTTGCGCCCGCCCTGATCGAGGGTGGTGCCGAGCATGCCGTGTACGACGGTGGCCCTAGACATTATCCCAGCGGATAAACAACGAGCTCACAGTCTATCAGCTCCGTGAGGAAGGTGGCGAGATGATTGGGGCCGCAAGCCGGCCTGGCGGCTGCAGACTTCAGGTTCACCATGACGGCCAACGCCCTGCTGCCCTACCAGGTCATCGCGACGGATCACGTTCCCATCAAGGCGTGGACGCACGGCGTGCCGTTCGAGGCGGAGGCGCAGGCCCAGCTTCGCCGGGTCGCCGCGCTCCCGTTCATCCACAAGTGGGTCGCGGTGATGCCGGACGTGCACGCCGGCAAGGGGGCGACGATCGGGAGCGTGATCGCATCGAAGCGGGCGGTGATCCCGGCTGCGGTCGGCGTCGACATCGGCTGCGGCATGATGGCGGTCAAGACCTCGCTGCGCGCGGACCAGCTGCCGGACGACCTGAAGGCGGTCCGCCACGCGATCGAGTCGGCCGTGCCGCACGGCCGGACGGATCACGGCGGCAAGCGCGACCGCGGCGCGTGGCACGACATCCCGGAGGCCCACGCCACGGCGTGGACGGGGCTCGCGGCGCGCTACCAGGCCGTCGTCGCCCGACACCCGAAGCTGGGACACGACGCGTGCGTCACCCAGCTCGGCACACTCGGGACTGGAAACCACTTCATCGAGCTGTGTCTCGACGAGGCGGGCGCGGTGTGGGTGATGCTGCACTCCGGCTCGCGCGGGGTCGGAAACCGCATCGGCACGTACTTCATCGAGCGCGCCAAGGCGGACATGCGCCGCTGGTTCATCAACCTGCCGGACATGGACCTCGCGTACCTGCCCGAGGGGAGCGAGCTGTTCGACGACTACGTGACCGCGGTCGAGTGGGCGCAGGAGTACGCGCGCACCAACCGGGAGCTCATGATGCAGAACACGGTCGATGCGCTCCGTCGGCTCGGCACGCTGCCGGTCTTCGAGGCGCACCTCGAGGCGGTCAACTGCCACCACAACTACATCTCGCGCGAGCAGCACTACGGCGAGAGCTGCATCGTGACTCGCAAGGGCGCGGTGCGGGCTCGGCTCGGCGAGCTCGGGATCATCCCGGGCAGCATGGGCGCGAAGTCGTTCATCGTTCGCGGCAAGGGCAACCCGGAGAGCTTCGAGAGCTGCAGCCACGGCGCCGGGCGGGCGATGAGCCGGACGCAGGCGAAGAAGGTGTTCAGCGTGACCGATCACGTCGCGGCGACGGCGGGCGTCGAGTGCCGCAAGGATCTCGACGTGATCGACGAGACCCCCGGTGCGTACAAGGCGATCGACGCGGTCATGGCGGCGCAGTCGGACCTGGTGGAGATCGTGCACACGCTGAAGCAGATCGTATGCGTGAAGGGGTGATCGCGATCGATGGCACCCATGGCGAGGGCGGGGGGCAGCTGCTCCGCGGCGCGCTCGCGCTCGCGTGCGCGACAGGCCGTGGCTTCCGGATCACGGACATCCGCAAGTCGCGGGCGCGACCGGGGCTCATGCGGCAGCACCTCACCGCGGTGAAGGCTGCGGCTGCCATCTGCGGCGCGCAGGTCGAAGGCGCCGAGCTCGGCGCGACGAGCCTCGCGTTTTCACCGGGCCCGGTGCAGGCCGGCGACCACGCGTTCGCGATCGGAACCGCGGGCAGCTGCGTGCTCGTGCTCCAGGCGATCGTGCCGGCGCTCGCGCAACTGGCGGCGCCCTCGCGCATCGAGATCACGGGCGGCACGCACAACCCGCTGGCGCCGACGTTCGAGTTCCTGCGAGATGCGCTCGCGCCGCAGCTCGCCGCGATCGGCTGGTCCGTTCGCTACACGCTCGTGCGCCACGGGTTCTATCCCGCGGGAGGTGGAGAGCTCGTGGCCTCGATCGGGCCGGCGTCGCCAGCGGAGCGGCTCGTGCTGCTGGAGCGGGGCGCGCGGATCTCGCACGCCGCGCGCACGGTGGTGTCGCAGCTGCCGCGGCGGATCGCGATGCGCGAGCTGGAGACCCTGTGCACGGCGCTCGCGTGGGACCTCGACCCGCGGGCGATCGCGACCGTCGAGGACAGCCCGG
>JAYSYE010000047.1:0-2436 GCA_043716635.1 Deltaproteobacteria bacterium
GCTCGGCGATCGCGCGGCGCGGCAGGTCCGCGAGCTGGTCGACGAGGGCGGCTGCCACCGCCGCCGCGAGCGCGGACGAGGTCGTGACGAGGATCGCGCGCGCCTCGCGGTCGTGCTCCGCCTGCGCGATCAGGTCCGCCGCGATCCACGTCGGATCTGCGCCCGCATCCGCGAGGATCAGCACCTCCGACGGTCCCGCGATCGAATCGATATCGACCTCGCCATAGACCTGGCGCTTCGCCGACGCGACCCACGCATTGCCCGGGCCGGCGATCTTGTCGACGCGCGGCACGGTCGCCGTGCCATACGCGAGCGCGCCGACCGCCTGCGCCCCGCCGAGCTCGAACACCCGGTCCACGCCCGCGAGGTGCGCGGCGAGCAGCGCCTCGGGGGATGCGCCGGGCGTCACCATGATCACCTCGGGCACGCCCGCGACCTTGGCCGGGATCGCCGTCATCAGCACGCTCGACGGATAGCGCGCGGTCCCGCCAGGGACATACAGGCCGACCCGCGCGAGCGGGGTGACGCGCAGCTCGAGCCGCACGCCGTCGAGCTCCACGTCGACATCGGGCTCGACCACGCGCGCGTGAAACGCCCGGATCCGGCCCGCCGCCAGCTCGAGCGCCGTGCGCACCGGCGCCGGGACCTGCGCCGCGAGCCCCTCCCAGCGCTCGCGGGTCACCTCGTACGAGCCGTCGACCGGCTCGCGCTGATCGAAGCGCTGCGTGTACTCGGCGACCGCGGCGTCGCCCCGCGCGCGCACGGCCGCGAGGATCGCCGCGACCTGCGCGTCGATGTCGCCCGCCATCCGCGTGGTCCGGACCAGCAGCGCGGTCGCCTCGGGACTACCGCCTCGGAGCTGTCGAATCACGCTGCGAGCCTACTGCGCCGCAGGGGGCGCGCCCATGCGCTACTGGGCCGGAACTTCGAAGACACAGACGTGGTTGCTCGCCAGCGCGGGCGAGCGACCGCACGCGTCGAATTGACCCTGGGCGCAGTTCAGCATGATCTCCTGCTCGCACGGCGGGCCCGCCTTCGAGTCGGCGGTCACGCACACGTGCACGTTCGTCTTCTGGTCGAGGCAGCCGTCGGCGGCCCCCGCCGCGCACTCCAGGGCGATCTCCATGGAGCAGGCCTCGGGCGCGCTCGCGGCCGTCGCGCTGCCACTGCGAACCTCGGAGTCGTTACCGGTCGGCGTCGTCGAGGCGCCGTCCTTCTTCCCACCGCAGCCAACGACAATCAGCGAGGACACGAGCAGCATCGATGTGGTCAGGTTCATGGCCCGGTTTTACAAGGCTTTCCGCACCGACCGGGATCGAGGCTTGCCACTTCAGCGTGGAATCGCGACCTTTTTGGGGTCGTACTTCTCGAGGTCGGGCCTCGGATCGTCCGCGTCGTACGCGGGCTTCGCCGAGCCCGCATCGCCCGGTGCCTCGGGACCTGGCGGCAGCGCGCCCTCGAGCGAGCCGCCCGGCAGCTTCGACGGATACCGCGCTGCGTACTCGCGCACGAGCGACTCCGGGACGTCGCTGCGCCCGACCCCGCCGAGCTTCACCACGTGCAACGCGGACGGCCACAGCACCCACGCCTCGTCAGCGCCCGCGATCGCGAGCACGCGGGCGCCACCGAGCTTGGCCTCCTCGACGCGATAGCCCTTCTCGGCCGCGAGGCGCCGCGCGAGCTTCACGGTCTCGCGCACGATCCCGTCCTGCTTCGCGTACCGGGTCACGAACACGTTCACGATGTCCGTGTTCGCCAGGTGCCCGCGCGCCTCGGCCGCGCCCGACGCATAGCTCGCCGCGAACGCCTTCGCGTCGTTGTTCGCGATCCAGACCTCGACATCGAGCAGCGGCTGGAACCGCCGGAACTTCCACCCACCCAGGTCCGCCTCCACCACGCCGCGCACCGGCACGGGCGGCTTGCCGCCACATGCGACGGCGGTCACGATCGCCAGCAGCAGCCCCGCGCGGACGGCCCAGCGTGACCGACCGCGCAGTGATTTACCGAGGAGGAATCCGGAGTTCGGCACCGGCGACGATGGTACCCCGCACCGAAATCCGTTGCAGCGGATCTTCCGTTGACATTCGCGGAGCCCACAAAGATAGTGCGCCGCAAATGGCGAGCTATCTCTTCTCCTCCGAGTCCGTCACCGAGGGTCACCCGGACAAATTGTGCGACGCCGTGTCCGACGCGATCGTCGATGCGTGCCTCACGGTCGACCCGAACAGCCGGGTTGCCTGCGAGTCCGTCGCGAAGACGGGGTTCGTCATGCTCGCCGGTGAGATCACCACGAAGGCGCACCTCGACTACCAGGCGATCGTCCGCAAGACCGTCCGCGAGATATCCGGCGACTGGTGCGCCACGGACACCATCACGGCGCACGTGTCGGCGTCGAAGCCGGTCTCCGAGCCGACGAACCCGATCTCGCGGACGGTC
>JAYSYE010000461.1:0-11759 GCA_043716635.1 Deltaproteobacteria bacterium
GCCCGCGTACGTGCCCGCGTACGTGCCGTGTCAGGAGGCGGCGCGCCGAGATCGAGGTCGGTTGCGGAGGGCCGCATCACGGGGGCCTGCGCAGATGGACGGAGTGCGGTCGGAGCCGGCGGTCCTCCGGGGTACGGCCGCGGCGGCGGCTCCAGGACCATCCTCGCGGGGACGTCCCGCGACACGATCGCGTCCCGGGCACCCGCGCGCATCGGCGCCGCGAGCGCACCCGAGAGGTGCATCGGCGCCTCCTCGTGGTCCCGAGGCGGCGCGCCCTCGATGTCCATCATGTTGATGATCGACGTGAGCTCCATGCCCTGGAGCTTCGCGATCTCGGTCTTGGGCCGGAGGTGCGCGCTCGCGCCGGCGAGACCCGGATAGCCCGACGCCCCTGCGGCGATCGAGTGGATCGACCGGGGACCGGGCTCGGCGTCGGCGTCGGCGTCGGCGTCGGCGTCGGCGTCGGCGTCGCTGCCATGCCCGTCGCCGTGCTCGTCGTCGTCGTCGTCGCCGACGTCGTAGACCTCGGTGCCGGCGCGCTTGCCGTCGGGCTCGGCGATGTCCTCGTCGTCATCGTCGCGCCACTGCTCGCGCGGCCCGACGATCCGCGAGAGCTCCTCGGCGAGCTCCGGCGCCGACATCAGCAGACCGTGCTTGTGCGCGCAGCGGGTGAGCGCCTCGTTCAGCTCGCCGGCCGTCTGGTAGCGCGTCGCGGGATCGATCGCGAGTGCCTTCTTCATGATCGCGTCGAGGTCGGTCGGGACGCCCGGGACCTTGCGCGACAGCGTGGGGATCGGCTGCGAGTAGATCTCCTCGGCCGACGTCGTGATGCCCGCGTGCACGAACAGCCGCTCGCCCGTCAGCACCTCGTAGAGGCAGACCGCGAGCGAGTACAGGTCCGAGCGCGAATCGAGCGGCTCGCTGCGCGCCTGCTCGGGAGACATGTACCCGATCTTCCCCTTCACCTTGTAGAACAGCGAGTTGTGCGTCGCCGCCTTCGCGATGCCGAAGTCGGTCAGCTTCACCTCGCCGGCGTACGACACGAGCACGTTCGACGGGGAGACGTCGCGATGGATGAGCCGCAGGGGGCGGCCGTCGAAGTCGCGCTTGCTGTGCGCGTACGACAGCGCGGAGAGCACCTCGCGCGCGACATAGATCGCTGCCGACGGGGAGAAGCGCTGCCCGCGCCGCCTCGCGCGCTTCACCAGCGTCCGGAGATCGCCACCGGGGAGGTACTCCATCACGATGAAGTACTCGCCACCCGCGGTGACGAGATCGATCGTGTGGATGATGTTCGCGTGGTCGAGCGTGGCCGAGAGCTTCGCCTCGCGCAGGAAGAGATCGATGAACTCCTCCTGCTGCGTGAACTCGGGCAGCAGCTGCTTCAGGACGACGGCCATCTCGAAGCCGCCGGCGCCGAGCTTCTTGCCGACGTAGATCGCGCCCATCCCGCCCTCGGACAGATGTTCGAGCACGACGTAGCGATCGACCGGGAGGCCTCCAACACCGGCCATGAGCGCGGGCATCGTAGTATGTGCGGACGATGGCGTCGACCTACCGGCTGGGTCCCGTGCGTGATCGGCGCGCGCGCGTCGAGCAGGGCAGCAAGCATGCCCTCGCAGACGCGGTGAGCGAGGCCCGCGCGACGGCCGCCGAGGTCGAGGTGGCGGCGGCGCGCGTGGCGACGGTGCGCGCACGGCTGGCGATCGCTGCGCCCCCCAGCGCGGGAGCGGCGGCGCGGACGCTGGCGGACCGCTATCTGGCCCGGCGGAGGCGCGAGCTGGCGGAGGCGCGGGTCGAGGAGGCGCGGGCCCGGGCGAGCCATGTGGGCCGCCTCGACGCGATCGATTCCTCGCGCGGGGCGCTGGCCGCGGCGCGGGCCGACAAGGAGGTCATCGAGCGGCACTTCGCGCGATGGCGGGAGCAGCAGCGCAAGCTCGCGGAAGCCCGCCGCGAGGAGTGACCGGCTGGCCACGCGCAACCGGCGCCGGGTCTCGGTGTCTCTCGCAGCATGGTGAAACTACTCGTCGGGCTGGTCGTGACGGTGGCCACGGTCGGACCGGCGCTCGCAGAGCCGGATGTGCAGCGCATGACCACGGATGACTGCGCCCGGGCCCGCGCGCAGCACAGGACCTGCGTGCTGTCGATCGAGGAGGCGGGCGTCGAGGGCAGCGTGCCGCGCTCGGGCGAGACCACGATCTCGCTCGTGACGTTCACGCACGCGGCGAGCCTCATCACCCTGCGCCATGACTTCATCCCCGAGATCCTGAAGACCGCCGAGGATCTATGAACGACTTTTTCGATACACTCGCGGCGTGAGAAGCCTGGCGCGGCTCGTCGCTCTGGTCGGTGGGGCCGGTCTGGCCGGGTCCGTATGCGCCAGCTCCGCGTGCACGGAGCCCCGCAGCGCGCAGTGCCAGGCGGTGTGCAAGCGCGAGGCAGAGTGCGTCGAGGAGATGGGCAGCAAGATCGCGTTCGACGAGAAGGAGTGCGTCGCGGCGTGCGCCGCGCTTGTCCGGGACGTCGCGACGAGCGCCGCGAAGGTGCAGCAGCACATCGCGTGCGTCACCCAGCAGGCGACGTGCTCCACCGTCCTCGAGTGCAAGTAGCGCGTGCTCTCGGCTCACAGCACGCGCCACTTCGCCGACAGCGAGCTCGCGACCACGATCTTCCTGGAGCGGCGGTTTCGCGCGCACCTCGTGTCGCGCAATCGCCTGCTCTACGACAGCGCGTACTCGCCGGCCGCGCGCAAGGCGCCGCAGTTCGTGCACGTCTACGCGAGCCTGCGCGGGACGCTGGCGCTCGACCACGAGTCGTCGGTGACAGGCCCCCAGGCATACGTGCTCGCGGAGACGGAGTTCGAGCGCGTGGGTGCCGGCGCGCGGACGTTCCGCTCCTACGGGGACCCCGGCGTGATCGTCGAGCTCCGGTTGTCGCGACGCGACCTCCTCGTCCCGGTCGGCCTGCAGCACGGGGCCCTCGCGCTCCCGGACGCCGTGTGGGCCGCGTACCACGCGCTCGCCGCCCGCCCCACGGAGCCAGCGCTGCTCGCGGTGATGGAGGCGCTCGCGGAGGCTCGCATCATTGCCCGCCCGCTCGTGGAGAGCTGTGTCGAGCGCGAGCCCGAGCAGTTCACGCGGCTGTGGACCGTGATCAGGCCGCTGTACGAGGAGCTGCAGACGTCCGCATCGCTGAAGCAGATCGCGGTGCTCGCGCGGCTGTCGCTGCGCCAGCTCGGCCGTGACCTCGCCGACCTCACTCGGACGTTCGGGCTGTTCGGCGGCGGGTTTCGCGATGCGATGCGCGTGCTGCGGCTGCGCGCGGCCGTGCTGCTGCTGTCGGCCCCTGCCGCGACGCCGAGCGAGGTGGCGAAGAGCGTGGGCTACGGCAGTCTCGATGCGATGGGGCGCGCGTTCCGCGATGCGGGACTCGCCGCGCCGAGCGTGGTCCAGACGGCCGTGCGCTACCCGGAGTGATCCGGAGCCGGATCCGGCACGTGGTCCGGATCCGGCGTCGGCGGCACATCGACCGGGAGCTCGCGTCGAGTCTGCGTCGGATCGATCGCCAGGAGCACGCACGTCGCCAGGATCTGCGCGCCCGCCGCGAGCACGTAGATCTCGGCGTAGCTGAACCGGCCGAGCGCCGGGCCGACCATCCGCACGCCGATGGTGGTCGAGAAGTTCATCAGCGCCATGTACGCGGCGAACTGCGAGGCCCCGACGCGCGGCCAGGACACGTCCATGCAGACGGCCATCACCGCGACCGTCATCATCGAGGCCGCGACCTGCTCGACGACCGCGAAGCCGAGCGCGGTTCCGTACCCGCCCCATGTCGAGCGCGCCGCCGCAAAGGCGATCCAGCCGCCCGCGAGCACGAGCGACGCGATCCCGGCAAGCCGGCGGTGGCCGATGCGGTCCGCGGTGATGCCAGCGACGGCAGATCCAACCAGCCCGACGGCCAGGCCGATGCCGCCCGTGATCGAGGTCAGCCGGTCGGTCGACCAGCGGAGTGGACCGATGTACAGCATCACGCCGACCCCCGAGAGGAGCCCGAGCGCCAGGTTCATCGTCAGGACGAGAGCTGCGCACGCGATCGTCGAGCGCAGCGAGAAGGCGCGCACGAGTGATCCCACGACGACCATGACCCGCGGCGTCGGCGGCGCCTCGCCCGCGCGCTCGCGCACGAGGATCGGGACGACCATGATCGCGAGCAGCAGCGCCGCCTGCACGACGAGCGCGGTCCGCAGCCCCGCGTGGGAGATCACGCGGGAGAGCCCCGCACCGCCGAGCATGCCTCCGGCGTACTTCGACGCGTACGTGAAGCCACTCGCGCGACCTCGCTCGCTCACGGGCAGCAGATCCACGGCGAGGCCGTCCACCGCCACGTCCTGGATCGAGCTGAAGACCGTGTGGACGCACACCATCAGCGCGAGGGCGTCGGTGTCGTGCGTCGGATCGCTCCACCACAGGAGCGCGGCGATCGTCAGCGCCATCATGCCCTGCGCGAAGATGATCCACGGTCGCCGCCGCCCGAAGCGCCGGATCGTGAACGCGTCCATCACGGGTCCCCACATCCACTTGAACGAGTACGGCAGCGTCGTCATCGCGAGTACCCTCGCGATGCTCCCCGCGTCGACGTGCGCCGACGCGAGGTACGCTGGCAGCGTGACCGCCGTGAAGCCCCACGGAATGCCCTGCCCCACGTAGAGCACGCACAGGACCGCGAGCCGCAGCGCGGGCCGGTTCTCGAGCGAGCGCGCAGGTCCGGACGCGACGCCGCGACGCACGGACGAGGTCGGCGGCGCGTCGGACACCCGACCGCTCACGACGGCATCACCGCGTCACCTCATCACCACGTCACCGCGGTCCCAGCGTGGTGCACGCGGACAGCGCGCTCCCCACGGCCGAGATCACGACGGCGAGCACGGTTCCGGTCCACGAGCGAGTCACCCCTGGTAGCTTCGCCCACGGGCGTCTCGATGTCTCTACCCGAACCTTTCGGCACGATCGAGCGCGCGCTCTCCGCGGTCTCGGGTTGGCGCATGGATCGCCGGCTGCGCCGCGCCCTCGCCCGCGCTCCGCACCTGAACCTCGTCGACCTGACCGAGGACGTGCTCGCCCGCATCCGCGGCCACGTGAAGCCGCTCGACGGGCACGTCCTCGAGGCCCCGCTCTCGGCGCGGCCCTGCGTGTACTGGGCACTCGAGCTCGCGCGCACCGGCGAGGTCGGGATGCACGAGGTGCTCGCGACGGAACAGTCGGCGATCCCGTTCCTGCTCCACGACGCCGGCCATCGCGCCGCGATCGATCCCGCATTCGCGGAGATCGCCGCCGTGTACGACTACGAGTGCGCCTCGATCGGTGCCTACGACGCCGACCTGCGGCAGCGCGCCGTGCTCGGTCGCCACCTGCTGTCGCACCACGCCGGGATACCGGGGCAGCACCTGCGCTATCGCGAATCGGTGATCGCCGTCGACCAGGCGATCACGGTCCTGGGCCGGGGCGTGCCCGAGCCGGATCCCGCCGCGAGCACCGCGGGCTATCGGGACGCGGGCACGAGGATGCGCCTCGCGGGCTCGCGCGCGCTGCCACTGATGATCAGCGACGACCCACGCTCGTGGTGACCGCCGACTGAGGTACACCCGGCCCGTGGGTACCGTTCACGTCATCGACCATCCGCTCGTCCAGCACAAGCTGTCGCTGATGCGCTCGAAGGAGACGAGCACGAGCACGTTTCGTAATCTCCTGCGCGAGATCAGCATGCTGCTCGGCTACGAAGTGTGCCGCGACATGAAGACCACGCTGCGCGCGATCGAGACGCCGATCGCGCCGATGCAGGCGCCGGTGCTCGACGGCAAGAAGATCGTGCTGATCTCGATCCTGCGCGCAGGCAGCGGGATCCTGGACGGCATGCTCGAGATCCTGCCGTCGGCGCGCGTCGGGCACATCGGGCTGTATCGCGATCCGAAGACCCTCGCGGCCGTCGAGTACTATTACAAGGTGCCCGAGGCGATGGGCGACCGCGACGCGATCCTGATGGATCCAATGCTCGCCACCGGCAACAGCGCGGTCGCAGCGGTGGATCGCCTGAAGGAGGCCGGGCCGCGCTCGATCAAGTTCGTGTGTCTGCTCGCGTGCCCCGAGGGCATCCGCACGTTCCACGCCGCGCATCCCGAGATCGCCGTGTACACGGCGGCGATCGACGAGCGGCTGAACGAGAAGAGCTACATCGTCCCGGGTCTCGGCGACGCCGGCGACCGGCTGTTCGGCACCAAGTAGGTTCGAGCTGGAGACGCCGGCGTTACGCGCCGGAACCACACGGTCGTCGAGGATCGACCCATGAATGCTGGCGAAACCGCGTGGCTGCTCGTGTGCACCGCGCTCGTGATGCTGATGGTGCCTGAATCAGTCGTTACTCCAAGTACTTGGCACTTCATCTGTTAAAACAGATTGCGCGCCGTCCGTGTTAACGGATATAAATCTACTCAATGAGCAACGTCGCCGCCGCACAGGTCGTGAGCCTCGACGAATACCGTCGCGCGCGCTCCTCCGAGCGCCGTGACAGCGCGATGCCGCAGCAGCACGTAGCGGCGCCCAGCGTTCCGGCCGTCCCGGCAGTGTGGCTATACTGGGTGCCGGTTTGGGTCTGGTGAGGAAACCGTCGAACGGAACCACGGGCGCCGCAGCGCCGCCCCACGCGGTCACTTCAACCGTGGCCGCAGCGGTTGCCGCGTCCGCGCCGTCCGCGCCGACCGCGCCGTCCGGCCCCCCGGAGGCCACGGACCTCGCGCCGGTCGTCGGCTCGAACCTCCGGCGCCTCCGCACGCGACGCGGGCTGTCGCTCGAGAGGCTCGCCCAGATCTCGGGCGTGTCCCGCGCGATGCTCGGTCAGATCGAGCTCGGTCAGAGCGCTCCCACGATCAATGTCCTGTGGAAGATCGCCCGCGCACTCGAGGTCACGTTCTCCGCGCTGATCAGCGCGCGAACGCAGTCCGGGGCGCTGGTGCTGCGCGCCTCGGAGGCCAAGCTCCTGACGAGCAAGGACCGCACGTTCAGCTCGCGTGCGCTGTTTCCGTTCGACGAGCCGCGCCGCGTCGAGTTCTACGAGCTGCGCCTCGCGCCGGGTGGCATCGAGGATGCGGATGCGCATCCGCCGGGCACGAGCGAGAACCTCGTCGTCACGGGGGGCACGCTGGAGCTCGACGTCGCCGGGGACACGCATCGCCTCGAGGCGGGCGACTCGATCCTGTTCGAGGCCGACACGCCGCACGCGTATCGCAGCGTCGGCAAGGTCGAGACGGTCATGTACCTCGTCATGACGTACGCCGAAGAAGTCGGCTGAGCTCGGCCGAACCGGCTCAGAACCGGCCGAGAATCGCCACGCCGCCACCGCCACCGGGCGTGATCCAGGCGGACGACGACAGCGCGCGGTCGCGCGGCGCCGGAGGGTGCTGCGACTGCCCGTGCACGAGATAGCGAACGATCGCTCCCGTGACGAGCACTCCGCTCGCGACGAGCGCGACGACCCCGATCTCGCCGCGCGACCTCGCGAGCTCGGTCTTCGTCGCGAACTCGGGGTAGCTCAGCTGGGCGTCTGCGGCCGCCGTGCTGGCCGAGATCAGGAACGCCGAACCGAGCCCGAGCGCGATCACACCCCCACCGAGCAGCGCATCGCCCGTCGCGTCCGCGTACCAGGGTGACGAGGTGCGCGAGCGGTGCGAGTCATCGCGGTCGCGCTCGCGCTCTCGTTGCGGACTGGCCGCGCGGTGACCGTCGCGCGCCGCGTCCGGGTCGCCCCTGCCGTCGCCGTCACCGGTGCTGTCGCCGCGCGCCGGGGGTGCAGGCTCGGGGTCGGGCTCGACGCGAACGTCGGGCTCCTGCGCCGCGAGGAGGGTTCGACACTCCTCGATCTTGTCGCGGATGACCTGCTTGTTCTCGGCCGGCATCTGGTACCCGAGCAGCTTGCGATACAGCTCGCTCGCCTTCTCGCAGTCATCGAGCTGGCGCTCCGCTTGCGCCCACGCGTAGAGGGTCTCGAGGTCGGGCTCGAGGTCGTACGACTCGCCGAGGGCATCGGCGGCGGCCTGGTAGCGCTGCTTCTGGTACGCGGCGACCCCGCGCTGGAATGCAGCCTTCGCGGTCTTGTGCTTCGGCGCCGCGACCACCGGGTTCGCGCTCGCGCTCAGGACCGCGAACGCCACCACACCGCCCAGGAGGATGCAGCGCGTAGCGCCTCGGGACCCCCTCGTGCCGGTACGGCCTAGTGCCGGGCGGCGGGTCGAACGGGCATGAACGGCGAGTCGGCGTCCCACGGCTTCTCCTGATCCGGCTTGGGGCCCGGCTTCGGAGGGAGCTTGCCAGACGGATGCCGTGGACGCTTGGACGTCGGCCGCTTCCCGGCCGCGGGCTTCGCGTTCCGCTTCGCGACGGGCGCCGCCACGGGCTCCGTCACGGGCTCCACGGGGACGGTCACGGCCTGCGCGGGCGCCTGCGCGGGCGCCTGCGCGGGCGCGAGGGTAGGTGCGGGCGCGAGGGTAGGTTCGGGCGCCGGCGCGAGGGTAGGTGCGGGCGCGAGGGTAGGTTCGGCGGTGGGCTCGGACGCCAGATCCGTCGGTACCAGCGGCTCGTGCCGAGGCGGGCTCGGACGCGGCACGTCGACGACGCCCGGTGTGGACCGCCCGCTCGTGGCGATGCCGAAGATCACCGCGAGCGCGACGAGCCCCCCGCCGACCACGGCCGCGCGGCGCATCTGCGATCTGCGCTGCCGCGCGCTCGACACCGTCGGGACGCCTCGCGCGTCGAGCGGCCGCACGTGCTCGGTGTGGTCGCCGACATAATCGAGCGGCGTGACGACCGCCGTCATCGGCGCGACGAGTCCGGGGGGCGGGGCCGCTGGCCATGGCGCGGACGGCCGGTGCGGTGGCTGCGAGGCCCGCTGTGATGCGACGGGCGGCGGAGTGGACGCCCGGATCGGGCGCGCGACGTTCGTGGGATCCTCGTCGCCGTCGCGCGACGGGGGCGACGGCGGCTCGGCGGAGGTGCCATCCCGGAGTCCGGGGCTCAGCTCCGGCGGGCGACCGGCCGGCCCCGAGTCGCTCGTCTTGCCGCTCTCGATGAGCGTCTGCACGATGTGCTGCTCGACGAAGAACGCACCCTGTGCCTTCGCGTCAGCCCACTCCTCGAGGCGCGCAGGAAACAGTCCGGACATGAGGCGCGCGAGCACGAGCGGGGAGATGCGGAGCCGGCTGTCGTGTGCGAACTCCTCGAGCTGGCCCTGCAGCTCGAGCGCGGTCCGGTAGCGACGCTCGGGATCACGGGCGAGCGCGCGCATCACGATCGCCTCGAGCGCAGGCGGATACCCGGGCACCCAGGTCGAGGGCGGCTCGGCATCCCGCGTCACGATCTGGTTCAACACGCCGTACTCGGTCTCACCCACGAACGGGAGGCGACCGGTCGTGAGCTCGTAGAGGATCGAGCCGACGGAGAACAGGTCGCTGCGCCGGTCGAGCGTCGCCAGGCCCTGGCACTGCTCGGGGGACATGTACGGGATCTTGCCCTTGAGGCCGCGCTTCGACGTCGATGGCGAGCTGCCGGCGCGGGCGAGCCCGAAGTCCACGAGCTTCACCGCGCCGTCGTAGCTGACGAGCACGTTCGAAGGCGACACGTCGCGGTGCACGACGTTCAGAGGCTGGCCATCCGTCCCGTGCTTCTCGTGCGCGTAGTGAAGCCCGGCGCAGAGGCCCGTCGCGAACGTCAGCGCTGCGTCGAGGGAGATCGGCACTCCGCTGTCGGTCGCGCTCGCGACCAGCCGGCCGAGATCCTCGCCGTGCACGTACTCCATCGAGAAGAAGTAGTCGGCCTGGTCGTGGCCGATGTCGAACACCCGCGCGATGTTCGGGTGGTGCAGCGTCGCGGCGAGGCGCGCCTCGTCGAGAAACATCGCGACGAAGCTCTGGCTGGTCGCGAACTGCGGCAAGATCCGCTTCACGACGACGAGCTTCTCGAACCCCTCGATGCCCATCGTGCGCGCGAGGTAGAGCTCGGCCATCCCGCCGATCGCGATCTGGCGGATCAGCTCGTACGTGCCGAGCTTGTCCCCCGGCGCGAAGAACCGTGGCTGCTGGAGTGCCGATGCCACCACGACGGCCGTCCCGGGAATGATAGACGGAAAGCTGCGGTGCTGCAGTAGAATGGTCCCCATGCGGAGCCTCTTCGTCAGCGCCGCGCTCGCCACCCTCGCCGCGCTCGCGGCGTGTAGTCCCTACGGCGCGAGCGAGTTTCACTGCGCGCTCGGCGGCGGCCAGTGCGGTGCCGGTGGCGTGTGCGAGGACACCCGCTACTGCAGCTTCGAGGACCCGACCTGTCCGGGTGGGCGCAAGTACGGCGACTTCTCGGGAGCCCTGTCCGGTCAGTGCACGGGCGGCGAGCCGATGCTGGTCGATGCGGGTGCCGACGCACCCTCGCCACTGACCTGCACGGCGGGCGTGAAGCAGTGCTTCGGCAACGCGGTCGAGACGTGCAACGCGACGGGTACCGGCTTCGACTCCGGCTTGCGCGAGGCCTGCGGGCTCTCGTGCGAGGTGATCGCGTCCGCGCCGACGTGTACGAAGGCGAGCGGGCTCTCGACCGAGGTCCAGGTCGCCTGCGGAACCGGCGCGAACGACAAGGACCTGCAGGCGCCGGCCGGCGCGCGCGTCACGATCAAGAACGACCGGATCGACTGCACGGGCTGCGCGGGCGGCGTCACGACGATCCCCCGCGCGGGGACGAATCCCAACGCGTGGTTCTGCCTGAAGTCGCTGGTGCTCTCGGAGGGCGCGCAGGTGGGCTACGAGGCAGACACCGTGATCACGTTGTTCGTCGCGCAGTCGGCGACGATCGACACCACGGTGGGCTTCGGGGGCCACGCGGGGGAGCTCCTGAGAGCGGGGACCGGCGGTCCTGGGGGCTCGAGTGGCGGCGGGCTCTCGGGCGACAATCAGGACGGCGTGGATGGTCGCGGCTCGTGCCCCGGTCAGGGCGGCGCGCACGTCAACACGGGGGCAGACGCGGCCGGTGGCGGCGGCGGCGGCGCTGGCCACGCCGGGGTCGGCGGGGCGGGCGGCAAGGGCATCGGCAAGGGCACGCCGAACCCGGTGGCGGCAGGCGGCGGCGACGGTGGTCCGGCCTCGACCGCGTGCGATTCACCACTGGGCTATCCGCTCAAGGGCGGCTCCGGCGGCGGCGGCGGTGGAGATGGCTCCTGCGGCAACAACGTCGGCTGCGGAGCGAGCGGCGGCGGTGGCGGTGGCGGGCTGCAGATCGCCGTGCGCGGCGATCTCGGCGGCTCGGGCTCGATCCGCGCGGATGGCGGAGACGGCTCTCAGGGGCTCGCGCCCAGCGCGGGCGCCGGGGGAGGCGGCGCCGGCGGGACCATCATGATCGAGGCGCATGCCTTCACGATGACCGGGGCACTCGACGTCACCGGTGGCAACGGCGGAGCGGTGGCGAATCGCGCCGGAGGCATGGGCGCGACGACCGTGCTCGCCGGCGGCGTCGGGACCAATGGGATCGCGGTGAGTGAGGGCGGCAGTGGGGGCGGCGGCGCGGCCGGTCGCGTCCGCGTGAATGCGGCTGCGGCCCCGAATGCGTGCACCGCGGCGAAGCCGGTCACGGCCTGCTCGGCCGGCGCGCTGACGCCGCAGTAGCGAGGGCCGGCGCCGGGCACCCGGCCGATGCGCGAACAGCGCCCGTGGGCGCTGCATCGCGGCGACCGCGTGG
>JAYSYE010000462.1:0-11758 GCA_043716635.1 Deltaproteobacteria bacterium
TGCCGTCGACGCTCGCGCGCGTGCTGCCGTAGCGCGCTCCCAGCGGGCGAGCGCTCACGACGCGGCGAGGGAGGATCGAGCGCCCGCGCCTCGCGTGACACACCGTGGAAACGGCGCTGCTGTGATAGGGTCGCAGCTGGCACGATGTTTCGGATTCGTCAATCGTATCGGGAGGATGTCGATCAGGTGCTGGCCGTCGCCGAGCACCTCGACACCGTGAACCTGCCCGCCAATCGCGAAGTCATCCAGACCATCCTGGACGCCTCCGAGAAGTCCTTCCGCGCGGAGGTCGAGCCGAAGGATCGCGAGTTCCTGTTCGTGCTCGAGGACATGAAGGCGAAGCGGATCATCGGGACGTCGATCATCTACGCCCAGCACGGGACGCGGCGGGCGCCGCACATCTTCTTCCGCGTCGAGCAGGACGAGCGCTACTCGATGACGCTCGACAAGTACTTCGTCCATCAGACGCTACGCATCGGCTACAACTACGACGGGCCGACGGAGATCGGCGGCCTCATCCTGCTTCCCGAGTATCGCCGGAACGCCGAGTCGCTCGGGAAGGCACTCTCCTTCGTGCGGTTCCTGTTCATTCGCATGCACCGCGAGTGGTTCCGCGACAAGGTGCTGTCGGAGCTGCTGCCGCCGCTCGAAGCCGATGGCGCCTCGAAGCTGTGGGAGGCGCTCGGCCGCAAGTTCACCGGGCTGAACTATCAGGATGCAGACCTGATCTCGAAGGACAACAAGGAGTTCATCTCGGCGCTGTTCCCCGACGATCCGATCCATACCGAGCTGCTGCCGGACGACGTGCGCGCGCTCATCGGCCAGGTCGGGCCGGACACGAAGGGCGTCGAGGTGATGCTGCGTCGCATCGGGTTCGAGTACGCCGGGCAGATCGACCCGTTCGACGGAGGGCCGCACTTCAGTGCGGTTACGGACTCGATCAGCGTCGTGCGCAACGCGACGCGCGCGAACGTGCGCGTCGTCGCGGAGCTCGATGCCGAGAGGCCGTGGGCGATGATGGCCGTGGAGCTGCCGAAGGAGAAGCCGGCGTTCCGCGCGATCGGCGCACGCGTGCTCCCGATGGAAGGTGGCGCCGTCGGGATCACGGCCGATGCGCGCGCACGGCTGGGCGTCAACGAGGGCGACCAGATCTGGCTGACATACGGATGAGCGGCGGTTCGCGCCTCGCGATGTTGCTGCTGGCCGCGGGCACGACCGGCGGTTCGACCGCATGTCGCGCTGCCGACGCGGCACCCGAGATCGTGCCGGACGTGTCCACCCGGGCGACCTCGGGGCTGACCATGCCGTCGGGATGGCGGCCCATTCCCGCGATCGCTGCGGCGGCCACGGCGGCACTCGAGGATCCGACGGCGATCGACGGCGCCCAAGCGTGGGGCGAACCGGCGCTCGGGTGCTACGCGGTCTGGATCTCGATGCGCGGTACCGGCGACGCGGCCGCGATCGGCGCCCGGATCGTGAGCGGGCTCGGTGGTGAGCCGGAGCTCGTCACGAGCGAGCTCGTAGGTCCGGTGGCCACGCGCGGAGCGAGCGACGCGAAGGGTGCCGGCGCCGTGGGGGCCACGCAGTTGCTCACGCTCGCGTTCGGTCGGGTCCACCCGCCGGCAGGGGCGGGATCGCCGACGCGGCCGGCGGTCACGGGCGTCGCGGCGGTGCAAGGTGTCGGCAGCGCGATGGTCGCGAGCAGCGTCGCCGCAGCGGCGGCGATGGGGATCGCGGGACCACCGGCGCGTTATCACGGGCGCTTGCGCGCGAAGATCGGAGGCGGTCGCGTCATCCTGCTCGCGTGCTTCGCCAGCGAGCGCGAGCCGGTGACGTGCGACGCGGCATGCGGGCCGCTGCTGGGGGGCGTGTCGTGACGCCAGGCGCGCTTCGCGGATGGCTCGCCGCCGCAGTTTTCGTGGCTACCGTCGGCGTCGGCGCTGGCGTGAGAGACGCGGCCGCTGACGGGATTCCCGCCGGTATCGTGACGCCGCCGCCGGGATGGACTGCCGCCGTGATGCCTGCCGAGCCCGCGCGCCAGGGTGCGATCACGCACGTCTCCGCCTCGTCGTTCACGCCGGCGGGTGCTGGCGCGGTGCTGTACGTGACCCGCACGGAGATCGGCGTTACCTCGGCTCGGCGCGACGCGATCGCATCCGCGGAGCTCGGCGAGCTGGAGGGCACGTGGCATCGCCACGGTGCGGGTGCCGTCATCGAGACCGCCGCGAAGCGCGCCGACGCGAGCTTGCAGCAGCTCGATGCCACGGTGACCTGGTCAGATCGCCAGGACGGGCTCGCCGACCACAGCCGGACGATCGTCGCGGCTACCGCGGGTACCGTGGTCGCGGTGACCGGAGACTGCGTGCTCTCGCTCGATGCTCCGCCCGCCTTCATCGCGGCGTGCGATGCCGCGCTGCGCACGCTGGAGATCGATCTCGCGACCGAGGTGCGCGTGGCGGTGGCGATCGTGGATGCGACGGATGTGCCGACGCAGGTGCCTGTGGTCGGACCGTCGACGACCGCACCCGTGGCCGAGGATCCCGGGCCGCCGCCGGCAGCGCCTGCGGGACCGTCGACCACGGCATCCTCGATGAGCTCGCCGATGGTGATGTCCGACGGCCGGACCGGCACGCGCGGCACGCTGGCACCGATCGTCGTGGGCGCCGACCCCGCGCCGGCGCCGGACCGCCGCCCGGTGTACGTGGGCGCGGGGATGATCGCGTTCGCGGCGCTGTTCTGGTGGAACCGCAAGCGCCGTGATCGGTTCGAATGCGAGGACGGCCGTCCCGTGCGACGCCCACGCGCCGAGCGCAGGTCGCGCGGCGAGGATTCGGATGATCTGCACGCCGCGGCGAGCGGCGACCGCACGGAGACCGAGGAGAGCGATGACAAGCATGTCGGATGAAGGCACCGCGACTCGATCGACGACCGCCGCGCCGATCCTCATCGTCGACGACGAGAAGAACATCCGTCGCACGCTGCGGATGGTGCTCGAGGGCGAGGGCCATGTCGTGCACGAGGCCGGCTCCATCACGGAGGCCGAGGCCGTGCTGGCGAAGACGATGGTCGACCTCATCCTGCTCGACGTGAAGCTGGGCGAGGACAACGGCCTCGACCTGCTACGCCGACTAAAGAGCCGGGGCGAGGACGGAATCTCGTCGCTGACGTCGGAGATCCCGGTCGTGATGATCTCCGGCCACGCCACGATCGACGATGCCGTGGCCGCGACGCGGCTCGGTGCCTTCGACTTCATGGAGAAGCCGCTCGACCGCCATCGAGTGGTCGTGGCCGCGCGCAACGCGCTCGAGCGTCGGCGGATGTGGCGCGAGGTCAACGATCTCCGCCGCGCCGTCGACGCGCGATGGGAGCTCCTCGGCAACACGCCGATCATGGCGGATCTGCGGCGCCAGATCGCGAAGCTCGCGCCCACGCGGAGCCGCGTCCTCATCACGGGCGAGAGCGGCACCGGCAAGGAGCTGATCGCCCGCGCGATCCACCGCAACAGCGCCGTGTCGGCCGGCGCGTTCGTGAAGGTGAACTGCGCCGCGATCCCGCCCGAGCTGATCGAGAGCGAGCTGTTCGGTCACGAGCGCGGCGCGTTCACGGGTGCGATCGCGAAGAAGCGTGGCCTGTTCGAGGTCGCGGATGGCGGGACCATCTTCCTCGACGAGATCGGGGACATGGCGATCACCGCGCAGGCCAAGGTACTGCGCGTGCTGCAGACGGGCGAGTTCACGCGCGTCGGCGGCGAGAAGAGCCTGCGCACCGATTGCCGCGTGGTCGCGGCGACGAACCGCGATCTCGAGCAGATGGTCAAGGTCGGCCAGTTCCGCGAGGACCTGTTCTTCCGCCTCAACGTCGTGCCGATCCGCTCGCCCGATCTCAAGGACCGCGCCGACGACATCCCGCTGCTCGTCGAGTCGTTCGTGCGCGAGTGCTGCGACGAGAACGGTCTCGGCTACAAGCCGGTGGACGAGCCCGTGCTCGAGCGGATGAAGCACTACGACTGGCCCGGCAACGTCCGCGAGCTCCGTAACGTGGTCGAGCGGCTCGTGATCATGTCCGACGAGGTGATCCGCGAGAAGGACCTGCCTCCATACCTCGGTGGTCCACGCCCGCCGAGCCTGCGCAAGGAGGGCACCGGCCCCGTCACGGCGATCGATCTCGGACGCTACGCCGGCAAGAGCCTGCGCGAGTTTCGCGAGGAGGTCGAGACGGAGTTCATCCGCATCCGCCTCGCCGAGTTCGAGTGGAACATCTCGCGCACCGCGCAGGCCCTCGGCATCGAGCGCACGAACCTCCACAAAAAGCTCCGCGCCCTCGGCATCCACCGCGCCGAGCACACCGGCGATACCGACTGATCGTTGCGGAGAGGTCAGCGCGGTATCGAAACCACGCTGATCGCGCCGCAGCGCTTCCGGCTCTCGCGGGCGCTCAGTCCCAGTCGCGGTAATGGGACCAGGCACGGCGCGACTCCGGTCGCGAACCACCGGACGATGCGGTCGACCGTGACCGGTGCGGCCTGGTGGAGGCCGACTTCCAGCGAGTCTTCTGCGTGACCCGTACGCGCCCGTGGCAGATACTCGTCGAGCGTGGCCGTCGGGAATCCAGTTGCGGCATGCCGCGCGAGGCGCGACCGCCAGGTCTGCGCATCCCAGGCGGCCAGTGACCCGTACTCCAACCGATCGAGACCTCTGCGGCCGAACAGTCTCGTGGCCTCGGTGGCGCCCGCGGTGCTCGCGATGGCTCTGCTCGTGCTCGTGGTGGGCGGCCGCTCGAACGCGATGGCGGCGCGCTCGCCGCAGCCGAAGGAGCTGCCCGGTGACCCGACGGTGCCGGCGGATCCGTATGCCGAGCGAGAGTGGTACGACGACCCGGACTCGCCACAGGCGGGCCGGGCACGGGTCCGGTTCGCCGCACTCGTAGCCCTGGGCGTGGTCGACGCTGTGCACGACGAGGAGGCGGGGGACCTCGAGGTGGGGGCCGGCGCCGCGCACGACGGGGAAGCTCGCGATCTCGCCGAGGTCGTCCGGCGCGCGGACGAGATCCCGGTCGCGGAGGTCGTGCGTCGCGTCGAGCGGCTCACGTACATCCAGTGGCCCGGGGCGCCGGAGGCGGCGCTGTGGCTCGCCGAGTGGCATCGCCGTCACGGGCGCTACGCGGCCGCGATCACCGCGTACGAGACAGTGATGCGCCGGTTCCCCGGCACGGACGAAGCCCGCAGTGCGAAGCGCGCGGCCGTGACATGCGCGCTCGATGCGGGCCGGTGGGACGAAGCGGGCGAGCGCGCGATGGATCTCGACGTCCGGGATGAAGGCGATCGGATCCTGCGGGACGACGTGCTCGCCAAGGCGGTGATCGGCAGGCAACGAGCGTCCCGCGTGGCGTGGTGCTGGCTCGTGTTCGCGGGGGTGATCGCAGCGCTCGGCGCGTCGCTCGTCGAGGCGAGCCTCCGGGGCGGCCGCCGGCGGCCCGTGCTGCGGCCGGGCGCGGAGCTGTGGTTCGTCGTGCCGGTCGCGGCGGTGCTCTACGGGCTGGCGCTCACGACCAACGCGCTGATCGCGCCCGCCGTGCTCGTGGTGTCGGTCGGCGGGCTCGCGCTGTCGTGGCTGTCGGGCGCGGGGCTGGACACGCTGCGCAGCGCCGGCCGCGAGCTGCGCGTGCGCGCGATCGCACACGCCCTGCTGGGTGTCGCGGGCGTGGCTTCGCTGCTGTACATCGCGCTCATGCGGCATCAGCTGCTCGACCTCGTGATCGAGACCGCGACGTTTGGTCCGGGGCAGTAGCGACCGCCGTGGCGCACCCGACCCTCGATGCAATCGTAGCCGGCGCAGCTACCGCCCACGTGGGTCGCTGCGAACCGTGCCGGCGGCTCGCGGCGCTCGCGGGCGTGACCGTCGCCGCCGCCGCCGGCGCGGCCCTCGACCCGGCCACGCTGGTGGTCGACGACGCCCTGTACACCGACTGGGCGCCGCTCGCCGAGGGCCGGGGCGGCATGGGGCAGGTGTTCCGGGCGCGGGATCGCCGGCTCGATCGCGAGGTCGCGATCAAGCAGCTCGCGACTGACCTGCCCCTCGCGGCGCGTGCCGAGCTCGTGCGCCGCTTCGAGCGCGAGGCTCGCGTGACTGCCCGGCTGCAGCACCCCGCGATCGTCGGCGTGCACGAGGCAGGTCGCTTCGCCGACGGCGAGCCGTTCTTCGCGATGCCCCTCCTGCGGGGCGTCTCGCTCGCCACGGCGATCGAGCGCCGGACCACGCTGGCGGCGCGGCTCGGGCTGCTCGCGAACCTCACCACCATCGCCGAGGCCCTCGCCTATGCCCACGAGCAGGGAATCGTGCATCGCGACGTGAAGCCCGACAACATCATCGTCGGCGAGTTCGGCGAGACGGTCCTCGTCGACTGGGGGCTCGCGAAGGACATCCGCGATCCCGACGCGGATCCCGGCATCGGGCCGCAGCCCGTGGCCCGCGAGGGCCTGACCCAGCTGGGGGTCGGCACTGCCCACTACATGCCGCCCGAGCAGGCGCGCGGCGAGGCGCCGGACCCGCGCTTCGACGTGTACGCACTCGGCGCCACCCTGTATCACGCGATCGCGGGCCACCCGCCGTTCGCGGGCGATCGCGCGACCCGCGTGCGCCACTCGCTGTCGACGAATCACGGCCCACCGAGCCTGCGCGAGCTGGTGCCCGAGGCCCCCGCCGAGCTCGCAGACATCGTCGCGCGCGCCACCGCGCACGACCCGGCGCAGCGGTACGCGTCGGCGCGGGAGCTCGCCGCCGAGCTGCATCGCTTCCAGACCGGGCAGCTCCTCACGTCGCGCCGGTACTCGCTCGGCGAGCTCGTGCGGCACTTCGCGCGGCGCCATCGCACCGCGATCGGCGTCGGCCTGGCGGCGCTCGCGGTCCTCGCCGTGGTGGGTGCGTGGTCGCTCGCGCGCGTCGCCCACGAGCGCGATCGCGCGCAGACGAGCCAGCGCGCGGCCGAGCGCGAGCTGCGGCGGGCCCAGGGCGTGGTCGCGAGCCGGATCGCCGCCGCCCCCGAGCAACGGCTGGACGCGCTCGCGCTCGCCGTTCGCGCGCTCGCGCCCGGGCTCGCGGCCGGCGTCGCGGACGTCGAGCCCACGCAAGGCGTGCTCGACGCCCTCGCCGCGGGCATCCCCGCCGTGCCGCTCGCGCATGCGGGGCGCATCAAGCACTTCGCGCGGCACGGGGACCGGATCTTCGGGGTCGACGAGTCACGCGAGCTCGTGATCTGGAACGCGACGAGTGGGCGTCTGCTCGCGAAGGTCGCGCTCGCGCTGCCCGAGCCCGAGCACGTCGCGATCGATCGCGACGGTACGCACGCCGTGGTGTGTGGCTTCGATCCGATCGGCCAGGTGATCGACCTCGACACGTTCGCGTCGCGAACGTTCACGCAGGGCTCGCACCTGGAGGCGTGCGCGTTCCTGCGCGACGGCCAGGTGATCAGCGCGGCGGAGGCCGTGCAGCTCCGCGACCCGCGCACGCTCGCGGTGACGGCCAGCTATCCCCTGCCCGGTCTCGCGCTGGGCATGGCGGTCGCGGACGACGACGAGGTGGCCGTCGCCACGCAGGACGGCAGCCTGTGGCTGTGGCACCCAGGGCACCCGGCGGCGGTGCACCGCACGACGACGCCCCTCGGCCCCCTCCTCGCGATCGACCGGGACGCGCGGCGCGTGCTCGTCGTCGGCCGCGACGACGTGGTCCGCGGCTTCGCGCTCGACGACGCGAGCGCCGACCCGCCCGGCGTGATCGCCGGCGTCGTGCTCGATCCCGGACCGGGGCGAGTGGAGGCGCTGGACACGACGGGGGGGCGGCTCGCCGTGACGCGGGTCCAGAGCACGAGCGGCGCAGCGCCGGTCACGCGGATCGTCGCAGCGGGCTCGCCCCGCACGGTCGCGGGAACGGCTCGCGGGAGGACGCCCGGGACGGACCTCGCGATCTACGACCGCGCGTCCGCGATCGTCCTGACAAACCCGACGACCGACCGGTCGGTGCTCGAGATCCCGGGAGGCGCTGACTACGACGAGGTCGCCGCGTTCGGAGATCGGCTGTTCACCGCCGATCGCGATGGCGCCGCGTTCATGTGGGACCTCGGGGCTCCGATGCTGCGGCTCGGCGCGACGGGCGAGATCGTCGCGCTGGCTGCGCGCGGGGACGGCCTGATCGCGGCGAGTCGCGACGGCAGTGCGCGGGTGTGGCGCGGGGGGCGCGCGACCGTGCTCGCGGTGGGTGCCGTGATCACCGCTGCCGCGTGGCTCGGCGACGACGCGATCGTCGTCGGGGATCTCGACGGCGGCGTTCAGGTCTTCGGTGCATTCGACGGCCAGCGCAGGAGCCACGCCGTGCTGGGCGCGCCGATCAGCGCGCTCGCGGTGATGGACGGGCGCATCGCGATCGCGACGCTCGCCGGGGCGCTCGAGATCCGCGATGGCACCCTCGCGACCGCCGTCACCCTCGCGGCTCCGGGGCCGCGCGGCGCGATCACCGCGCTCGCGTGGGCCCCCGATGGCGCGGCGATCGCCACCGGCGGGGGCGACGGATCGACGCGCATCCTCGATCCGCGCGACGGGCGCGAGCTCGCGAGCCGCCCGGACCAGGATCCAGTCGACGAGCCCGGGGACCACGAGGGCCACATCCAGCTCGTCTACACGGGGAGCGTGCTCCTCGCGGTTCGGCCAGCGGGCTCGACCCTCGTGCTCGATCGCGAGCGGCTGACCCTGCGCGAGCGCCTCGAGGGTCGCCTCGTTGCGGTGCTCTCCGATGGGCACCTCGTGCTCGCGCTCGCGACTGGCGCGCTCGCCGTGCGCACGCTGGGTGCACCGCACGGCGAGGTGCTGGCGGGCCATCACAGCAGTGTGCTCGCCGCAGCCGCGTCGACCGATGGGCAGCGCCTGGCCACGGCGGATGCCGTCGGCACGGTCCGGATCTGGACGATCGGGCACGCCGGTGCGGGCGGCGCGATGGCTGCGGCGGTCGCGGTCCTCGGTGCCGGAGGGGCGACCGTCCCGATCACCTCGGTCGCGATCGCCGATGGCAGTCACGGGGCGGCGACCACCGTGGCGTTCGTCGGGGACAGCGTGGCCATCGGCTATGCCGACGGCGCGGTCCGCGTCTACCCTGCCACCCCGGCCGAGACGCTCGCCGCGGGGTGCGAGGTGCTCCGCCGCTTCGCGCGCCTCGAGGTCGGCTACTGCGCGCTGGTCGCGCCGGTCGCGCCGATCGCGCCGATCGCGAGCGACCGCAGATAGATCGCCGAGCGGAGCCCGGGCGCGCTCTTCATCCCCACGCCGACCACGGAGCTGAATTGCGGCACCGCGAGCGCAAAGGTCGCGACGGCCGTGCCGTCGATGGCGACGCTCACCGCGTGCGAGTCCTGCGTGACCACGAGGGAGTGCTCCGCGGTGGTCAGAAACCCCGGCAGCGGCGTCCAGCCGCTCGCCGAGAACGCCGCATCGTCGTACGCGTAGAGCGTGATCGCGCCCGACTTGATCAGCACCACCCCGCCGGCGACGATCACGTGCATCGATCGTCCGGCCTCCGGACCGAGCCGTCGCCACGTGATCGCGAACCGGAACGGGAGCGCGATCGGCGCCGCGGTGACGAGTGCCCCCTCGGAGTACCGGCCCGGCGCGGCGTCGCTGGTCAGCACGTACGAGCCAAGGGCGACGCCCGGCTCGACGCGGCCGCGCGTCGCAATCCATGCCGGCGGGACGCCGGCGTCGGCACGCGAGTCCTGGCCCATGAATCCGAGCCGGAGCCCGAGCCCGAGCCCGAGCCCGAGCCCGAGCAGTACGGCGGCGAGCCTCATGCGAACAGCAAGCTCGACCGGCCGCGGAACCGCTCCCGCAACCGGGCCTGGCCGGCGCGAATGAGCGCGCGGGCCTGTGCACCGTCGGCGAGCCCGACGCGGCGCGCGATCTCGTCGGGATCGTGATCGGCCAGCCAGAGCGTCACCGTCTCGCGCATCGCCTCGGGGAACGTCGAGATCTGCGCGTCGACCTCGGCGCAGAGCCGCGACACCGTCAGCCGATCGGTCATGCCCGGCAGCACCGACGGCTCGGCGACCTGGTCGAGCCGCGCCGCGTCGCTGTGGAGGTCGCGCTTCGTCAATGCGCCGGTCGCGAGACTCCACCCGAACCGCCGCCGCACGTGGTCGCGCGCCGCGTAGCTCACCAGCGCGAGCAGCCACGCGCGGAGCGGCGTGTCACCGTCGGAAGCGGCGGCGATGGACGCGGTCGGATCGTTGTTGGCGTCGTCGGCCTCGTCGAGCTTGCCAATCCGCACGACCGCGCCCACGAGGTCGGGCTCCGCCCCCGGCGCATCCGGCGCGTCGCAGGGCGGCTCCCGGCGCGCCGCGTACGCGCGCAGGTTGCGATAGTCATCCGCCGCGAGCCGCTCGAGCACGTCCACGAGCACCGTACGAACGTCGTCCTCGCCGGCCAGCCGGCACCGACGCAGCACCCGGTTGCGCGCGACCCAGGCCTCGAGCGGAGCCGCGATCGCCATCACGAACGCACGCCAGTGCACGACGAGCTCCGGCGGATCGCCCGCGGCGAGCCGGGCCGCGCTGGCCGACGCCCTCAGATCTAGCTCGCGCGTCCAGGTGGACACGCGCGCAGCATATCAGCGCGAGGCGGTCCGGACGGCCTTCGGCTCGACGGCGGAGCCCCCGCGGACCATCTCGACAAAGCCGCACAGGAGCAGCAGCACGACCACCCGGTTACGCGTCACCCTCTCCAACACGAGGTCCCGCGGCGCGCCGTCAGGACGAATCGACACTCCCGGCGGGCCACTCGGCGATTCGCCGTGGCCCCCGGCGTCCGCGGGGTGCCATCACGACTAGCGCATCGCGTGCTTCGGCACCTTGGCGAGGCGGAGCGTCGACTCGGCGGCGGTCGCCCCACCTCCGGTCTGGCGCAGCCGGTCGATCATGAGCCGGAGGTTGTTGGCGCTGTCCGCGGCCTTCAGCGCCTCGCTCTCCTCGATGCGGCCGACCAGCACCAGGTCGTAGAGCGCCTGGTCGAACGTCTGGCAGCCATCGCTGGTGCTCTGCTCCATCGCCTCCTTGAGCGTCTCGATGTCGCCCTTCTTGATGAGCGACTTGATGCGCGGCGTATCGAGCAGGATCTCGAGCACCGCGGCGCGCCCGCCCATGATCCCGGGCAGCAGCCGCTGCGAGATGATGCCGCGCAGGTTCAGCGACAGCTGCAACCGGATCTCGTGCTGCCGCGTCGGCGGGAAGAAGTTCAGCACGCGCTCGATCGCCTGGTTCGCGTTGTTCGCGTGCAGCGTGGCCATGCAGAGATGACCGGTCTCCGCGAACTCGATCGCGTACTCCATCGTCGCCGCGTCGCGGATCTCGCCGATGAGGATCACGTCGGGCGCCTGGCGGAGCGCGTTCTTGAGCGCGTCCTTGTACGACAGCGTGTCGAGGCCGACCTCGCGCTGCGTCACGATGCACTTGCCGTGCGGGTGGATGAACTCGACCGGATCCTCGACGGTGATGATGTGCCCCGTCTCCGTGTCGTTGCGATGCTTGATCATCGCCGCGAGCGTCGTCGACTTGCCGCTGCCCGTGCCGCCGACCACGAGCAGCAGGCCGCGCTTGCTGCTCATGAGGCTGCCGAGGATGGGCGGGTGCCGGAGCTCGTCGAGCGTCTTGATCTGCGTGCGGACGAGCCGGATGACCATCCCCACCTCGCCGCGCTGGCGGAACACGTTCGCGCGGTACCGACCGC
>JAYSYE010000463.1:0-3901 GCA_043716635.1 Deltaproteobacteria bacterium
CGAGGTCTGCCTTGCCGTCGCCCGTCACGTCGGCCGCGACGACACCCGACGCGCCCGCGAGCGCGACGTCGAGAATGCCGTCGCCATTCGCGTCACCCACGGTGGAGTGGATCACGTTGCTGCGCGTCGGGAGGATGACGGACGGCGCGAGGGTGGAACTCGATGCGTAGCGGCTCGCCCGCGATCACGACACGCGAGCTCGAGTCGCAGCCAGCAGCGCCCGCCTGGATCGTCGCGGTACGCGGTCCGCTACGCGCCGAAGACGCGCTTCTTCAGCTGGCCGGACGCGATCAGGTTTGACAGCTCCGCGCGGCCGCCGATCGCCTCACCCGCGATCATCACCAGCGGGAGGCGGAAGCCCTTGCTGTCCCGCTTCACGGACATCTGCGCCGACGGGTCCTCCTGGATGTTGATGACGCGGAACGGGATCAGCTCTGCGGTGAGCATGTCGGTGAGCACCGTCGAGTCGCGGCGCGACTTGTCCATGTGATAGACGACGACCAGCGCGATCTCGGCGTCTGGTGCTGCCACGACCGGCCTGCTCGCCGCCACGATGCGTGCGCCACCCGCAACGCCGGTGAACGCCTTGCGGTCCTCGAGCTCGTGCGAGTCCGCGAGGGGACGCCCGAGCGCCTCGTTCGCCTTCCGCGCGAGCTCGCCGACCTTGCCCGGCAGCATCTCGATCGCCCCGTGGGCCTTCGCACGCAATCGATCCGCGAACGTCGTCATGCGCCTCGGTATCACACGCGATGCGCCGGGGTGCGCCGCGATGCGCCGCGATGCGCCGCGATGCGCGGCCCCTGACGCGGAGCTCCGAAACGCGGAAAGCCGGCCACGCGGGCCGGCTTTCCTGGTCAGGCGCTCGGAAGATTCCGAGGCGAGCCGGGCGTCAGTTCACGACGCGGAGCGACTTGCGGCCGGCCGGGACCGGCGGCGCGGCCACGTCCTCCGGATCGATCTCCGGAGCCACCGACACGACGCTGCGCTTCTTCTTGCTGCGCTCGGCGGCCTTGCGGGCCACCGCGAGCAGGTTGTCGTGGGCGACGGCGTGGGCCTTGTCAGCCGCGCCCGTCACCGCGTTCACGAGCTTGTCCTTGAGGTAGCTGAGCGGCTTGCGGCGCGCGCCCACCTCGTAGATGAGGTCGGCGGCCGAGCAGCCCACGACGTGCGGGGACTTGTGGAATGCGTGCGCCAGCTTCGGGTGCTTCACGAGGTAGGCGCGAACCTCCTCGATCGTCATGCCGACATCGGCGAGCGCCTTGTCGACTTCCTTCTGCGCGTGCTGCTTCGCCTTGAACAGCTGCATCTGCACGCGGCTGTAGACGTTGACCGCGCCGTCACCGTTCGTCTCGATCGGCAGGAAGATGCCCTGCGGATAGAGCTCGGTGATGAACGACTGGATGCCGTCCGACACCGAGGAGCTCGGCATGCATCCGAACGGCTTCACGGAGAGGGTCATGTTGACCTTCGAGTACGCGACGTTCTGGATCAGCTTGCCGACTTCCATGTGGCCTTCGCCGCCACGGAGGTTGTTGTCGTAGAACGCGTGCGAGATGTCCGCGATCTGGTCCATGTCGGCGAGCTTGAAGCCGTAGAGGCCGATCGCCGAGGCGAACGAGTGGAACAGGCCGCGGAGGACCTTCTCGCCGGCCCACAGCGACGCCTTCCGCTTGCGGACATCCACGCCCTTCAGCGAGAACTTCGAGCCACCCTCGCCCAGGGTCGCGTCCGCGCCCTTGAGGTCGGCGCGGGCGTTGGTGTCGTAGCGGCCCTGCCAGAGCATGTAGAGCAGCCACGCCGTGACGATCTGGATGTCCGGCTCCGCGCCCTCGGCCTCGAGGAAGCGCTGCAGGCCGTAGTTGCCGTCGCCTTCCGTCGTCATCGCCCAGAACTCGCCGATGATGCCGACGCGCGGCTTCGGCTTCGTGCGGTCGACCTTGACGGCGCCCATCGTCTTGCGGACGCGGTAGAGCGCCATCGCGATCGACGTGCCCTCCTCGAACGCGGTCGAGATGATGCGCTTGCTGACCTCGAGCGCGCGGTCCGCGGCGCCCGGCTCCACCTCGTACGGGCGGATACGGTAGCCGAGCGCGTTCAGCGCGTCACCGATGAGGATGCCGCGCACGACGCCCCAGAAGAACGCCGGGTTCATCTCGAGCCCGACGCCGTCGCCGGTGGCCTGCTTGAGGCCGCCCGTCTGCTGGAACAGGAGGACGCGGAAGCCATCGAAGCCGGAGTCGCGGAGCGCCTTGCGGTACTCGGTGACGTACGTGCCGAAGCGGCACGGGCCACAGGCGCCGGCCGTGATGAACACGTGGTTCTTGACGATCTCGTCCTTCGACTGGCCGCGCTCGCGAAGCCCGTCGAGGTACTTCACGAGATTGCCGACGGTGAAGTACGTCGGGTTGCACTGGCCACGGTTGCCGTACTCGCGACCGAACTGGAGCGCGTCGTTGTCCGGCGTGTCGAGCGCGAGGACCTTGTAGCCGAGGCCACGGAGCGCCGCCTGGATGAAGAGGTCGTGGGCCATCGTGAGGCCCGACACGAGGATGGTCGTGTGCTCGCGCTGCTCGCGCGTGAACTCGCGGGGGACGGCGTCGAACCAGTGCTTCGAGGTCTCCGTGGGGAGGCCGAGGCGCTTGCGCTCCTCGTTCTCGAAGTCCTTCAGCTGCTGCTCGATCGACTCGAGCGACATCGAGTCCAGGTTCAGACCGGCGGTGTTGTCGTTGGTGGTGCTCATAGATTTCCTGGTGTGCTTTCGAGGACGATCGTTACTGCGCGACTACGTTGAGACCGGCGGGGCGCTTGCCCTTCGGACGGGTTCCAGATTCACGCTCGTCGGCGGCGCGCCACCCTGCCACCTTCGTGGCGAGGTTGGTCACCTCCTGGTCGAGCTTCTCGTCGATCCGACCCGCGCCCGCGAGGTTGCGCTGGAGGACGACCATGAGCTCGAGCTTCTTCTCGGTCACGCTGCGGTCGAGCTCGACCTGCTTGGTGCCCTGGTCCTCGAGCTTCTCCTTGAGGAGCATCAGCGTGTACGCGTACGTCTTCACGCGGATCTTGATCGAGCCGCTCGGCTTGTTCGCGTCGATGTCGTGCAGCGCGGAGTACGCCTTGCCGGCGGACGCGATGATCGAGTCGATGAGGCCGTACGTCGGGGCGTCGTGGCCGCACTTGAAGCTCGAGAGGTCGAGGCACGCCATGTTCGGGTGGCGGCTCGCGTACTTCGCGGCCCACACCTTCTGCACGGAGTTCGTCGAGTAATTCTCGGGCCACACGTCGGTGACATCGAGGCCGTTCACGATCACGCCCTTCGCGATGTCCTCGGCGAACAGCGCGTCGAGGCGCGGCTTGTCACGCGGCAGCGAGCGCATCGACAGGATCGGGTAGCCGAGCGCCTGGAACTCCTCGAGGACCGAGTGGTTCATGCCAGGATCGTTGTGATACGGGCGGCCGAGCATCACGAGCGCCACGCGGTTCTCGCGGGTGACCTCGTCGAGGATCTCGCGACCCTTGCGCTCCATCTCGTCCTCGAACGCCTGCACGGCCTTGAAGCCCTCGTCGACGGCGAAGTTGCTCTCGTCCTCGGTCAGGCCGAGCAGCGGGCCCCACTCGTCGAACATCTGCTTCTTGCACATCAGCGGCTCGTTCAGCGTCACCGCCGTGTCGAGGTAGCTGATCTTGCGCTCGGCGAAGAAGTCCGTCTCCTTGGTGAAGGCGGCGCGCACGACCTTGGGCGTGCCCGACACGACCGGGCAGCTCGCCGTGTCCATCTGGTTCACGATGAACGTCGGGATGTGCGTGATCGCGGGGAAGAAGATGTAGTTGAGCGGCTTCTTCTCGTGGTGCTTGAAGAGGAGGTTGTGGATGTGCGCCTGGCACACCTTGCTCGGGTAGCAGG
>JAYSYE010000464.1:0-3896 GCA_043716635.1 Deltaproteobacteria bacterium
CGCCTACACGATTCGATGCGACGCCAGAAGGTCGCGTTCGAGCCCCTCGTTCCCGGCACGGTGGGCATGTACGTGTGCGGGCCGACCACGTACACGGCCGCGCACGTCGGGCACGCGTACTCCGCGATCGCGTTCGACACGATCCGGCGGAGCCTGCGGTTCCTCGGCTTCGAGGTGCGATACGTCCGCAACGTCACGGATGTCGACGACAAGATCATCCGCCGCGCCGCCGAGACCGGCGAGGATCCGATGGCGCTCTCGGCGCGCTTCGCCGCCGAGTACAACCGCGACATGGCGCGGTTCGGCGTGTTGCCGCCGACGGTGGAGCCGAAGGTCTCGTCCCACATCCCCGAGATCCTAGACTTGATCGGGAAGCTCGTCGCCAACGGGAGCGCGTACGCCTCGGAAGGGGACGTGTACTTCGCATGCGAGTCGTTCGCGGCGTACGGCCAGCTCTCCGGCATGTCGCTCGACGACCTGCGGGCCGGCGCGAGCGAGCGGGTGAGCGTGGGCGACGACCGCAAGCGGTCCCCCGCGGACTTCGCGCTGTGGAAGTCCGCCAAGCCCGGCGAGCCGGCGTGGGACTCGCCGTGGGGCAAAGGCCGTCCCGGGTGGCACATCGAGTGCTCGGCGATGACCGTCGCGCACCTCGGCGAGACGTTTGATCTGCACGGGGGCGGCAAGGACCTGATCTTCCCGCACCACGAGAACGAGATCGCGCAGTCGCAAGGCGCGCATGGCCCGCACACGTTCGCGCGGTACTGGCTGCACAACGGCTTCCTGAACTTCGAAGGCGTCAAGATGTCGAGGTCGCTCGGGAACGTCTTCGATTGCGCGCAGATCGCCGAAGCCGTCGGTGCCGAGGCGCTGCGCCTGTTCTGCGTGTCGCATCACTACCGGTCGCCGGTGGACTTCGAGCTCGAGGAGATCCGCGACGCGGCCGGCGCGGCGGTCGGCGTGCGATTCCGCAGCCTCGAGGGCGCGGACCGGCGGCTCGAGTATTTCTACCAGACGCTCGCGCGCATCGATGCGTTCGTCGCGCAGGGCGGCGACGGGGGCGACGGTGCCGTGGTGAAGGAAGCGCTGGCGCTCGTGCCCGACACGACCGCGGCGCTCGCGGATGACTTCAACGCGCCGGTCGTGATGGCCGCCCTCGGCGAGGCGGCGAAGCTCGCGAACAAGCTGCTCGACGAGGGTAAGGGCATCGACAAGGCGGTGAGGCGGCGCTCGCTCGCAGCGCTCGGTCGCGATCTGCGGGCCGTCGGCGCGGCGCTCGGGATCTTCGCGGCGGTACCGAGCGAGTACCTCGCGGAGCGGCGTGCCCGCCTCGTGAAGCGCATGGGCATCGACACCGCGGCGGTCCAGCGGCTCCTCGGCGAGCGCACCACGGCCCGCGCTGCCAAGGACTTCACGCGGGCCGACGCGATCCGCGGCGAGCTCGCGGCCCTGCACGTCGAGCTGTTCGATACGCCGGCGGGAACCGACTGGCGCGTCCACGACGCGAGCAGCGATTAGCGAGCGCCCATGGCCGACGGGAGAGACGACGGCAAGCCGGGGACCGCACTCGCGCTAGCTCGCCCGATGATCGCACGCGACCTCGACCAGGCGGGCAAGGGGCAGCTGGTGTACGTCGGCCGTGACGGCGAGGTGAAGGATCCGTCGGGCGTACGCGCGCGCCAAACGGTGGCGTACGTCGCGTTTGGCGCGGTCACCACGGCGGGGGTCGCGCTCGCTGCGACGTCGTTCCCGCTGCTCATCCCGTTCTATCTCCTGCTCGGTGGCCGCTTCCTCGGCACCGTGCGCGCGGTGCGCCGCGTGAACGAGGCGAGCGTCGCGCTCTCGAACGGGGAGGCCAAGCAGGGCCGCGACCTCGCGGAGCCGGTCGCGCGAGCCTGGTGGGCGCCGGCACGGGTACGTGCGCTCGCCGAGCTGCGGCTGGCGATCGCCGATGCGCTCGACGGTCATGCCGAGCGCGCACTCGACCGCCTGCGCGCCGCGCGCGCCCGACTGTCACCTCGTCTCATCCAGCATCAGTTCTCGTACTACACGGAGGTCAATCTGCTCGCGGCGCTCGGCCGCACCAAGGAAGCGCGCGTCGTGCTCGACGGGCGCGGTGGGACGCCGCACGGCGAGGTGCTGAAGCTCTCGCACTGGATCGCGGAGATGCACCTCTGCGTGGCCGATGGTGCTGTCCCCACGGGCACGCTCACGGACGACGAGCTGCACACCCGCATGGTGAAGGGGCTCGGCATGACGGCGGGCCGCGACCTGCTGCTGCTCTGCGCGTGGGCGTACGCCCAGCGTGGCGAGCACGACGATGCGTGCTTCGCGTGGCAACACGCGCTCGAGCGCGAGGGCAGCCAGCGCCTCGAGGTCGCGATGCCGAAGCTGGCCGAGTGGATGGCCGCCTACCGCGACTCCCATCCTGCCGTCGACGCTCCCCTCCCCGACGAGTAGGCCCTCCCTCGCTCCCCGAGGTCGCGCTACGCGATGTTCGCGCTGCCGGCGAGTAACCGGTCGAGGTCGCCGCGCCGGTCGAGGGCGTTGATATCGTCGTAGCCGCCGACGGCTTTTCCATCGATGAAAATCTGCGGCACGCTCGAGCGCCCCGTCGCCTTCAGCAGCCAGTCGCGGGTCTTCCGATCACTCGTGCAGTCGATGTGCTCGAACTCGACCTGCTTCTTCTTCAACAGCGCCAGCGCCGCGGTGCAGTACCCGCAGCCGAGCGTCGTATAGACCTTCACCGTCGCACCCATGCCGTCACTCTAGCTCCCGCCCTCCCCCGAACCAGTCACCTCGGAACGCCTCACGCTATCGCGATCATCTCGGAGCGTGCGAGGAAGCCCGCGAGCGAGGCGCCTCGAGAACCGGAGCGGAGCGGCCTGGTGGCCGCGAGCACCGGAAGCGGAGAGGCAACGACGCTCCCGGGCTCCGCAGCCGCTCCCTACGAGCGAGCACCCACCTACTGGCCGCGGGCTCCGGAAGCGGAGCGGACGACGCTCCGGGCTCCGCAGCCGCTCCCTCCAACCGAGCACCGGTCTACTTTTCATCTTCGGAGAGGTAGGCAAGGATGACCTCATCGAGGCTCTTCTCCGAGATCAGCCCCTGGCCGAAGCCGCGACCCTCGTCCTCGCGCGCCTTGCGGATGCGAGGGGCGGGCGAGCTCGACTTGCTGGGCGCGCCCACGATCACGGCGGGCCGGGTCATCACGACTCCGCCGCTCGTCGACGACGCCCGGCTTGCGGTGGGCGTGGCCGCCCTGGACGCGGTCGCGGTGCGCGCGGAGATCGCATCGGCGACCTGGGGGGGGGATAGCGGAGGGGATAGCGGAGGGGATAGCGGAGGGGATAGCGGAGGGGACAGCGTGCGAGGAACGCCCGTCGCCGGTGTCGCGGTCGAGCTGTATCCCGGGCCCTGCGAGGCGCGCCCCGGACGCCCCAGGCCCGCGGGGATCGCCATCGGCCCGGAGTGGTCGGCACGCTCGGGCCGAACCTCGACCGGAGCGCGCGTCGGGCGCCGATGCTGGGAGTACACACCCGGCCGCTCGTACGCTCCCGGCGCCGGGTCGACAGGCGGACTGCCGGGGGCGTAGACCTCGATCGCGTCGGACTCGGGTCGACTTCGCTCGTCGATCGGCAGAGGCCGCGACACGATGCCCGACGCCGTGATGGCGCGAGGCGGCACGCGCGTGACCGTTCGCGCCGGAAGCGCCGACGCCCCCACGGACGACGGCCTCGATGCAGAGGGCGGCGGCGGCATCGGCTGCTGCGGCTCCGACCGGTGACGCGCCGACAGCGAGCTCCCGAGCATGCCGGGAATCCCGTCGGACTCGAACCCGAGCTCGATCGGCATCTCGACCGCCGTGTCGCGCGCGCGGCGACCGCGCGGCTCGTCGA
>JAYSYE010000465.1:0-3894 GCA_043716635.1 Deltaproteobacteria bacterium
TGCGACGTCATCATCTACGACACCGCCGGTCGGCTCGCGATCGACGAGCCGCTGATGCAGGAGCTCGAGGATATCGACAAGGCGACGCAGCCGGCGAACATCTTCCTCGTCCTCGACGCGATGACGGGTCAGGACGCGGTGAACGTCGCCGATACGTTCAACAAGCGCCTGAACCTCGACGGCGTGATCATGACGAAGCTCGACGGCGACGCCCGCGGTGGCGCGGCGCTCTCGGTCAAGGAGATCACGGGCAAGCCGATCAAGTTCCTCGGCATGGGCGAGCAGCTCGACAAGCTCGAGGAGTTCCGGCCCGAGGGTCTCGCCTCGCGCATCCTCGGGATGGGCGACATCGTCGGCCTGGTCAAGGACTTCGAGCAGGTCGTCGACGCGGAGAAGGCGGAGGAGGACGCCCTCCGCATGCTCAAGGGCAAGTTCGACATGCAGGACTTCCTCGAGCAGATCAAGCTGATCCAGAAGATGGGTTCGCTGAAGGATCTCTTCGAGAAGCTGCCGTTCTTCGGCGGCGGGCTGCCCGAGGGGGTGAACCTCGACGACCGCGAGCTCACGAAGATCGAGGCGATGATCTCGTCGATGACGACGGAGGAGCGGCTGAACCCGCAGGTGTTCGTCGCGACGACGTGGGAGGAGTTCACGTCGACGGCGGGCAAGAGCGCCAAGCGTCGCCGCGCTGACTTCGAGTCGGGCCGCGTCAAGCGCATCTCGAAGGGCTCCGGGCGCACCGAGATCGAGGTGAAGGAGCTGCTGCAGAAGTTCGCGCAGATGCGCCAGATGATGGTGCAGCTCGGCGCCTCCACGGGCCTGATGGGCAAGATCCCCGGGTTCAAGCAGTTCAGCCAGATGAAGAAGCTGGCGAACATGGACATCAACGCGCTGATGGCGGCCGGTGGTGGTGATCTCGCCGGCGGGATGCCGGGTGGCCTGCCAGGGATGCCGGGCCTGCCGCCGGGCATGGGGAACATGCCGGGGATGCCGAAGGGGTTCACGCCTCCCGGCACGAAGGCGGCGGTCGGCGCGCAGCGGCCGAACGACAAGGCGCGCGCGCAGGCGAAGCGCAAGGCCGAGAAGGCCGCCCGCAAGAAGAACCGGAAGTAGCTCGATCCACGTGGCGCGCGAGCCGTCGTTCGACCTCGGCGCCGCGCTCGCGCGCAAGGGGTTCACACCCGGTCAGAAGGATGTCGCGGGGCTCGTGGAGCTGGCGACGACCGAGGACGTCGGCGGACGCGCCGGGCCCGCGCTCGTGGCGCTCGGGGCCCGAGAGGCGGTGAGCGCGGCGTTCGCGGCCCGCACCGAGGATGGCGAGCGCGCGAAGCTGACGAGCGTGATCGGGCTGTTCGCGCGGGGTGGCGACGCGATCGCGCGCGATGCGCTGGTCGGGCTGCTCGGAGCGAGCGGGCGCGTGCGCCGGGCCGCGATCGTCGCGCTCGGCAAGGTCTCTGACGAGGTCGCGCGCGAGGCGCTCGTGGCGTGCTGGGATGCGGGCGGGCTCGCGATCGACGAGCAGCGCGCGCTCGCGGAGGCGCTCGGCAAGGTCGGCGGCGAGGCGGCGATGGCGCGACTGGGGACGCTCGATGCGAGCGGCGACCAGGAGCTCGGGCGCCGGCGCGATCGCGCGGTGCTGATGGCGGACCGGACGTCGAAGCGCGCCGAGGACTCGACGATCGCGGTCGATGTCGCACCGCCGATGCCGGTGACACTGCGGCTCGTGACGCGCGGCGGCCTCGCGGGCATGCTGGCGGACGAGCTCGGGGCGCTCCGCGTGCGCGCGACCTCGCCCACGGACAGCGCGGCGCAGATCGAGTGGTCGCGCCCCCTCGCCGAGCTGTTCGCGGCGCGCCTGTGGGTGAGCCTGGCCGTGCGCTTGCCCCTGCCCGGCCCCGTCGACGCGCCGCTCGTGGAGCGGGTCGTCGCGCTGATGACGGCGCCGTCGACGCGCGCGCTGCTCCGCGCGTGGACGCGGGGGACGATCCGCTGGCGGCTCGGCTTCGCGGATGGTCACAAGCGCGCGGTCGTGTGGAACGTGGCGAAGGCCGTGACGGCGGCCGCGCCGGAGCTGCTGAACGATCCGACGGCCACGACGTGGGACGTGCTGGTCGATGAAGAGGCGCGCGTGGTCGAGCTCGTGCCGAAGAAACTCGAGGACCCGCGGTTCGCGTGGCGGGTGGCCGAGGTCCCGGCGGCTTCGCATCCCACGGTCGCGGCGGCGCTGGCTCGCGTGGCCGAGGCGCGGGGCAGCGACCGCGTGTGGGATCCGTTCTGCGGATCCGGTGCGGAGCTGGTCGAGCGCGCGCGGCTGGGACCGGCGCAGATGCTGATCGGCACCGACATCGACGAGGGCGCGCTCGCCGCGGCTCGCGAGAACACGGCGGCGGCGGGCGTGGTCGCCGAGCTGTCGAGTGGCGATGCGCGGGCGGATGGACCACGGGAGGTCGACCTGATCCTCACGAATCCGCCGCTCGGCAGCCGCGTGCAGGTCGATGCGGCCGCCCTGCTGGTCGAGGCGCTGCCGAACCTCGTGAAGCGGCTCGCGCCCCGGGGCCGGCTCGTCTGGATCACGCCGGCGTTCCGGCGTACCGGCCCGGTGCTAGAGCGCCTCGGGCTCCGCCGCACCAAGGCGTGGCCCGTCGACCTGGGCGGGGTCCGGGGCACGCTCGAGCGCTGGGAGTGGCCCCTCCGCCAGTGATTCCGACGGCGACGGTGACGGCGACGGCGTCGGCGGCGCGAGCGCCGTCAGCACGGGCGTCGTGAGCGCGTAGCACTGCGCGAGGAGCGTCGCGATGATGGGCGAAACGATGCCGAGCGCGCCCGTCACCTGCGCGAGCACCGCGCGATACGTGGCCAGCTGCACGGGCTTCGCGCCCTTCGCGGGCAGCGTGGCGACGCCGTGGAGCACAGCGGCGGCGATGCCGAGATCGATGGCGAGCATGGTGGCCACGACCACGAGTACGGCGAGCGGCGCGCGGCGCACGTGCTCGGCACTGTCGACGAGCGCGGCGGGAATGGTTCGCGCCGTGCTCGCGCCGGCGAGCGAGAGCAGCACGAGGAGCACGACGCCCGGGACGACGAGGGCGACCCCGCCGACGAGCACGGCGACCGTCGCGGCGGCGACCGGGAGCGCGCCGCGCGCGAGGCCCATGACGGCTGCGCGCGCACCGCGCAGCTGGGTGAGCTGTCGACCGACGAGCGGTGCGGCGGCGCCGACGAGCGCGAGCTGGACGATCCACGCGCTGCCGGCATAGACCCACACGAGCCGGACGATCGTGTGCGCGTGCGCGGCGTCGGTGGGCGGGCCGGTGTGGATCACGCGGGCCACGAGCCCCCAGGCGAGCGCGGCGAGCGCGAACAGCGGGATGCCGTGGCGCACGAGGGTGGCACCCGCCCCGCGCAGGAGCGCGGCGGGATTCACGGCTCGCTCCAGCGCGCGATCGCGGCGCGGACGCCAGCGGCATCGTGGGCGATCGCGATGTCGGGATCGTCGATGGGCGTCGCGTTGCGCCCGAACCAGATCGCTCTCCACCCCACGCCGCGGGCCCCGACGACGTCCGCGGCCCACGAGTCGCCGATGTGAATGGGCGGTGGCGACCCCGGCGCGTGGCCAGCTCCGAGCGCACCGAGCGTGGCCAGCGTGTGGGCGAAGATGCGGGGGTCGGGCTTCTCGAAGCCGACGCGACCGGAATCGATGATCGCGCGGAACGGGCGATCCGCGCCGACCTCGGCGAGGAGCTCGGCGAGCCGGCCCTCGGAGTTCGACAGCACGGCGAGCGTGGCGCCGCCGGCGGCCAGCTCCTGGGCGAGCTCGACCATGTCATCGATCGGGCTGCGCCACAGGTTGCAGGTCGGCTGCTCGGTCCACAGCCACTCGGCGTGATCACGCGC
>JAYSYE010000466.1:0-11707 GCA_043716635.1 Deltaproteobacteria bacterium
CTTGCCGTAGACCGATCGGCACCGAGCCTACGGTCGCGGGGCGCCGGTTCCCGATCCCGAGCCCGCCGCCGAGCCCGCTGCCGTGCTGACCCCGAGCGCGCTGTTCACGCTCGCCTGCGACGCGGCCAGGAGCTTCGTCGTCTGCTCGTCGAGCAGCGCGCCGAGCTCCGTCTCGAGCGAGCCAGACACCGCCGCGTACAGCGCACCGGGCCTGTCCTTGAGCTCGTCGACGTACGTGATACCGGCCGCGAACGCCTTCGTCGCCTGCAGGCACAGCGTCTTCGTCTGCTCGCCCGCACCGCCGAGCCGCATCGCCGCGCACGCCACCGTCAGCGCATCGGACGCGCGCTGCATCTCCGCGACGAGCGGGACGATCGCGCCCTGGATCGTCGCCGCGACCTGCTCGGCGAGCGGATCGAGCGCCGCGCGCACCTGCGTCGAGACCTGCGTGCGCAGCGCATCCATCGACGGCGCGACCCCGGTGCTCGCGAGCGTCGTATCGATGAGCCCCTTGAGGTTCCCGAGCTGGGCCGCCGCCTCCGCGAGCGTCGCCTTGAACAGCCCGAGCTGCTTCACGGCGCTCGCCAGCGTGGCCACGGCCGAGTCCACGAGCTCGAGCTGCGGCACGTCGGCGCGCGCCTGCTTCCACGAGTCGAGCGCGCGCAGCTGATCGAGGATCTCCACCGGCTGGGCCACGACGCTCGCGCGGTCGAGGAGCGCCGACAGCTCGGCGAGCCGGGTCTGCTGCGCCGCGACGGCCTGCGACTGCGCGGGCGTGACCGCGGCGACGCACGCCCCCCCGTTCGCGGCGTTGCCGGGCGGGCACTTCAGCGCGGCCGGGATCGCCGTCGGTGGCAGCAGCAGGGCACTGCCCGGGCCGCTACCGGACCCGCTCGCGGTGGTTCCCGACCCCGCGCCCCCTCCGCCATCCGCCGGCTTCTTGCCGCTGCATCCAGCGAGCACCAGCACGGCCGCCACCGCCAACGTTGTCCTCATCGTCGTCATCGGCGCGAAGGTAGTACGGCGCGTCGGCGCGAGGTAGTAGGGTGTCGCCGCCATGCAGCTCGATCCCGATCGCGACTACGGCGTCGAGCTCGGCCTGGACGATCCGGACGATCCCGCGCACGTCGCCGCGCTCCTCGCGAAGCAGCTGCGCGTCCCCGTCTCGGCGCTGCCGCCGCTCGAGCTGCGGAAGCGCACCGTCGATGCGCGCAAGGGCCGGATCCGGTTTCACCTCACGCTCGGCGCGATCGCCGCGAACCCCGCGCCGATCGGGGGCGCACCGCTGCGCGAGGTCTCCGGTCCCCCGGTGATCATCATCGGCGCGGGTCCCGCCGGATTGTTCTGCGCCTACGAGCTCGCACGCGCGGGCGTCGCGGCGATCGTGCTCGATCGCGGCAAGGCCGTGCAGGCGCGTCGGCGCGACCTCAAGGGGCTCACGCAGCACGGCGTCGTCGATCCCGACAGCAACTACTGCTACGGCGAGGGTGGCGCGGGCACGTACTCCGACGGCAAGCTGTACACGCGCTCGCACAAGCGCGGCGACGTGCGCGACGTGATCGAGATCCTCGCCGCCCACGGCGCGCCCGAGCAGATCCTCGTCGATGCGCGGCCCCACATCGGCTCGAACAAGCTGCCGAAGGTCATCACGGCGCTGCGCGAGGCGATGGCGGCGGTGGGTACCGAGGTCCGCTTCGGCGCGCGCGTGACGGAGATCGTCGTGCGCGACGGCCGCGCGCTCGGTGTCCGGCTCGCGGACGGTGCGGAGCTGCTCGGGCGTGCGGTCGTGGTCGCGACGGGGCACTCCGCGCGCGACGTGCACGAGATCCTGCTGCGCGCCGGCGCGCCGCTCGAGGCCAAGCCGTTCGCGATGGGCGTCCGCATCGAGCACCCGCAGCCGCTGATCGATCGCATCCAGTACGGTCGCGCGGCCGGGCACGCGAAGCTCCCCGCGGCGCCGTATCGCCTCGCGTACACGCCGGCCGATGGCCGCGGTGCGTTCTCGTTCTGCATGTGCCCGGGCGGCTGGATCGTCCCCGCGTCGACGGAGCCGGGCGCGCTCGTCGTGAACGGCATGAGCCTGTCGCGCCGCGATTCTCCGTATGCGAACTCCGGGCTCGTCGTGGCGGTCGAGCTCGCGGACCTCGAGCGCTGTGGTCTCACGGGCCCGCTCGGCGGCATCGAGCTCCAGCGGCGCCTCGAGGCGGCGGCGGACCAGGCCGGCGGGGGTGCGCTCAAGGCACCCGCCCAGCGCGCGACCGACTTCGTCCGCGGCGTCGCGTCGGCCACCGTGCCGTCCACGAGCTACCAGCCCGGCCTCACGTCCGCGGATATCGGCGCGGTGCTCGACGCGACCGGCATCCCGCTCGCCGCGCGCCTGCGCGAGGCCCTCCAGGCCTTCGAAGGCCAGATGCGCGGCTATCTCACCGCCGAGGCCGTGCTCGTCGGGGTGGAGTCACGCACCTCCTCGCCGGTTCGCGTGCTCCGCGACGCGACGTCGCTCGAGTCGCCGACGATCGGCGCGCTGTACCCGTGCGGTGAAGGTGCGGGCTACGCCGGCGGCATCGTCTCGGCGGCCCTCGACGGCATCCGCATCGCGCGTGCCGTCGTCGCGCGGACGCCGACGTAGGCCCGCCTCGCAACGCTGGCGCGGTTACCCGACAGCTCCTACATCGCGCGAGTGGACAGGCTCGGGGAGGCCGGCCCGAGTCGTTCTTGACGACGCTGCGCGAACAGTGGAGCCTCGAACGGGGTGCTACCGCTGACATCTGCACCCAGGAAGACCCTGGGACGGTACGAGCTGATCCGCCATCTCGCGAGTGGTGGGATGGCCGAGGTGCTGCTGGCCCGCGCCACCGGCATCGAGGGCTTCGAGCGTCACGTCGTGCTCAAGCGGATTCGCGAGGCACAGGCCCGCGACGTGCGGTTCGTCGAGATGTTCCTCGACGAGGCGCGCCTCGCGGCATCGCTGCACCACACGAACATCGCGCAGGTTCATGACATCGGGCAGGACGCCGGCGAGTACTTCTTCGCGATGGAGTACGTGCATGGCGAGGATCTGCGCAAGCTCCTCATGCACCTCGCCGAGCGGGGCACGATGCTGCCGGTCGAGCACATCGTCACGATCGTGCTGTCGGCGGCGGCGGCCCTGCAGTATGCGCACGAGCATCGCGGCCCCGATCGCAAGCCGCTCGGCATCGTCCATCGCGATGTCTCGCCGGCGAACATCCTCGTCGGGTACGACGGGAACGTGAAGGTCGTCGACTTCGGGATCGCGAAGGCGTCCCAGCGTACGACCGAGACGCAGTCGGGCGTGATGAAGGGCAAGGTCGCGTACATGTCGCCGGAGCAGTGCTTCGGCGAGCCCGTCGACCGGCGCAGCGACATCTTCTGTCTCGGGATCGTGCTCTACGAGCTCGCGACCGTGCGGCGCCTGTTCAAGGCCGAGAACGACTTCCTGACGATGAGCGCGATCACGCTTGGCGCGATCCCGCAGCCCTCGTCGCTGCGCGCGGATCTCTCGCCCGACCTCGAAGCGATCATCCTGAAGGCGCTCGAGGGCAAACCTGCGGATCGCTACCAGACCGCCGATCAGATGCGCGTCGCGCTCGAGCAGTACGCCGCGAAGGCGGGTCTGCGCACGTCGACCACCGCGCTCGCCGATTACATGCGCCAGGAGTTCGGAGAGCGGCCCATGCCGTGGCTCGCCGACGACGACGAGGCGGACGCCGAGTTGACCTACGACTTCGATGGCTCCGCGAGTGGCGTCGTCAGTGCGCCGAGCGGCTTCGAGCTCCCGAGCGGCTTCGGGCAGGGCTCGCCGATCGTCCGCGCCCGGACCAACGCGATCACGGGGGCGCCGCCCCACACCGGCGAGCTGCCGCCCGTGCGTATCGACGGCCCCGCGAGCCACCGGGTCGCCGCGCGCGCGACCTCGACGACCCAGCCACCCGCCACGGTCCCTTCGATGTCGGCGTCGGGACCGTCGCGTCGCAGGCTGTGGGTCGCGGTGGCCAGCGCCGTGGGCCTGCTCCTCGTGATCGTGCTCGCAGCATCGCTCGCGGGTGGCCACCGGTCCGTCGCGCGGACCGCACCCGACCCCGCGGCCGTACAGCCCGTCACGCTCCCGGCGCCCGCTGCGAAGCCGCGGCCGATCGAAAAGACCGTGGCGCACGAGCCCGACCCGGACCCGGCCGTGACGTCCGGCGTCGTGGTTCCCGTGGACCCCATCGCCGCCAAGCCGAAGCTGGTCAAGCCGGTGCCGAGGAAGCCCGTTCGCGGGCACTGGAATCCGAAGTCACTGTTCCCGTCGAAGCGGTGACCCCCGGGCCCGCGCACGGCAGCGGTCGCCGCGTTGCGTACTCCTCGCCACGCAGCCCTCGGTTGCCCGTGCGGTGACGCTCGCCGAGCGAACTCGCACGCGATGTCGACCTTGTGGGCCGCATCGTTCGTCACCATGCTGTCGGTGTCATGCCTACCCGTCACGTGGTCGCCTCGCTGATCGCCGTGATCGCGCTCGGCGTCCTCGGCGTTGCCAGTCCCGCCTACGCGCTCACCGCGTTGCCGGCGCGCGGCGATCACGCGGTCTACGACGCCGCCAACGTGATCGACGACGCGACCGAGCACGATCTCGAGGCGCGTAGCACCGAGCTGTTCCAGAAGGCCGCGGTCTCGGTCGTCGTCGTGACGGTGCCGGTCCTGGTGGACGAGACCATCTCGGATCTCGCGGTTCGCATCCAGCACGACTGGGGCGTCGGCGTTCGCGGCAAGGACGAGAGCGTCGTGATCGTGCTCTCGGTCCAGGACCGGAAGATCTTCATCGCGACCGGGTACGGCGCGGAGGGCTACCTGCCCGATGGCAAGGTGGGCGAGATCCGCGATCTCGCCACGCCGGCGCTACGCGCGAACGACTTCAGCCGAGGGCTCGCCATCTGCGCCACCGAGGTCGCGCGCGTCGCGGCCGCCACGCACGGCGTCACGCTCACCGGCATGCCCGACGCTCCACGGACGCGCCAGCGCGCCACGGGCTGGGGCGACCTCGCGCTGCCGATCGTGTTCGTGGTCATCCTGCTGGTCGGGTTCGCGTCGCGCGGACGCGGTGGACGCGGCGGCGGCGGCGGCGGCGGCAGTGGCCTCTGGACCGGCTTGATGCTCGGGAACCTCCTCGGCGCGGGCGGCTCGCGCGGTGGGTGGGGCGGCAGCAGCGGCGGGTTCGGCGGCGGTGGCGGATGGAGCGGTGGCGGGTTCGGCGGCTTTGGCGGTGGCTCTGGAGGCGGCGGCGGCGCCGGTGGGAGCTTCTGATGGCGCCGGACCCGGGCCACCCCTGGCGCACGCATCCCGAGCTGCGGCCGCTCGTGGAGCGCCTGGTCGCGTCGCTCGGCGATCGGCTGGTCGCCGTGCTGCTCTACGGCCCGGCCGCCCGCGGGGAGGCCGCTGCAGAACGGCCCGAGTTGAACGTGCTGGTCGTGCTCCGCGACCTCGAGCTTGCCACCCTCGCGCGCGCGGGCGCGGCGGTCGAGAAGTGGCTCAAGCGCGGGCAGCCGTTTCCTCGGCTGGTCACCCCGGCGTCGCTCGCGGATGCGGCCGACGTGTTTCCCATCGAGCTGTCCGAGATCGCGGAGCGTCACGTGGTGCTCCACGGCGCGCTGCCCGCCCTCCCGGCGATCGATCCCGAGGACCTGCGCCTGCAGTGCGAGCGCGAGCTGCGCGAGAAGCTCATGCGGCTCCATGAGGCCTATGCCGTCGGATCGCAGCGCGAGCCCGAGCTCCGGCAGCTCATGGTCGCGTCCGTCCCCACGTTCGCCGCGCTGGTGCGCGCCTGCTTGCGAATCGAGGGCAGGTCCGTGCCGGACTCCAGCGCCGGCGCGTTCGAGGCATTCTGCGCGCGCACCGCGATCGATCCCGCGCCGTTCCTCGCGGTCGACCAGCTGCGCACCGGCATCACGCCGTCCGGCACGATCGCGAGCTTGTTCGCGGGCTACCACGACGCCCTCGAGCGCGCGGTCCGCGCCGTCGATCAGTTCGTGCCCGCGGCGGCTCCGTCGTCCGCATCCCTCCCTCTCTCCGCATCCGAACCTTCATCGACCAGGAGCAACTCATGAATCGCAAGTGGATCCCGCTCGCCGTCGTCGGCGGCATCGTCGCTCTCCTCGTCATGCTCGGCGTCAGCAAATACAATGGCCTGGTTCGCCAGCGTGAAGCCGTGGACGGCGCCTGGGCCCAGGTCCAGAACGTCCTCCAGCGGCGCGCCGATCTCATCCCGAACCTCGTGGCCACCGTGAAGGGCTATGCCGAGCACGAGAAGGAAGTGTTCGAGTCGGTCGCGAACGCGCGCGCGAAGCTCGCCGGGGCCCGCACGCCCTCGGAGGCGGGCGCGGCGAACGGCCAGCTCGATTCGGCGCTGAGCCGGCTGCTCGTGATCTCGGAGAACTATCCGCAGCTGAAGGCCAACGAGGGCTTCATGAAGCTCCAGGACGAGCTCGCGGGCAGCGAGAACCGGATCGCCGTCGAGCGCAAGCGCTACAACGACGTGGTCCTCGGCTACAACCAGACCATCAAGACGTTCCCGAACAGCATGCTCGGGTTCGGCGTGAAGGAGTACTTCCAGGCCGACGTCACGGCGCAGAAGGTCCCGGACGTGAAGTTCTGACCAGTCTGACCAGCTCCGGTCGCGGCGGAGGAGTCACGCGACGGTGGGCTGCAACAGGCGCGGTAGCGACAGGTGGAGCTGGCTGCGCACCAGCTTGACGATGCTCTCGAGCTCCGAGGCTGCGATGCCGAGCTCGCCCTCGAGCCGCTGCTTCACGTCGGAGAGCATGATCGCGCGCGCGCGGGCGAGCCGGCGCGACACGGCGGACTTCGAGAGCCCGTAGAACCGGCCGATCGCGTCGAGCCCGAGGTTGTCGACGAAGCAGAACCGCAACATCGCGCGATCGGTGCGCGGTAACGCAGCGACCGCGGCGGTGAACGCGGCGCTGACTTGTTCGCGATAGCGCAGCTTCAGCAGCGCGAGCCCGGCGTCACCCTCGGTCGCGAGCTCGATCGCGTGGCTGGGCGCCGCGACGCCCCGCGCGCGCAGCAGGTCGATCGCGAGCCGCGTCGCCACCACGCGAAGCCAGGTGCCGAACGAGCCGCGCCGGTACCGCTCGATCGCGGGCGCGACGCCGACGAAGAGCTTGATCCAGAGCTGCTGGCGCACCTCGTCGACGATCGTGGGCTCGGTCGTGATCCGCGAGAGCATCCGGGGCAGGGTCGCGAGGTGGCGCGCCTCGAACGCGGCGAGGGCACGGGGCTCGTGCTGGAGGCAGGCGCAGGCGAGAAACAGGGTCGGCAAGTCGAGCGTGTCGACAGGCTCGTCACCGCGCACGCGTTCGACGTACGCCAGGAACGTCGCGTCGTCGAGTGAGACCTCGGGCCACGCCGATCGCAGGAGCGGTAGATCTGGCAATGCCAACGCGCGATCGTATCATCGGCGCGATGGGGTGCCTGGACGACGAAGCGGCACTCGCGCTTGGCGCGGAGCCGTTGCCGCCGGGGATCGAGGCCCACCTCGACGAGTGCATGTGGTGTCGAGTGCTCGTCGCCGAGGTCGCACGCGGGGACGACGAGCCAGTGCCGCCTCCACTGCTGGAGCTGGAGCCCGGCACCCGGATCGGCCGGTTCGAGCTCGGCGAGGAGCTCGGCGCGGGTGCGAGCGGGGTGGTCTTTCGCGCGCGCGATCCCGAGCTCGGTCGCGATGTCGCGCTCAAGTTGCTCCACTACCGCGCTGGCGCCGGCGACGAGGAGCAATTGCTACGGGAAGCGCGCGCGATGGCGAAGCTGGCGCACCCGAACCTGGTGCCCGTCTACGAGGTCGGGCGCTGGGAAGGGTCGATCTTCGTCGCGATGGAGCTCGTCGCCGGCGGCACGCTCCGCGCGTGGCTCGCTTCGCCGCGGACGCGCGCCGACATCATTCAGCGCTGTCTCGAGGTCGGGCGCGGGCTCGCGGCGGCGCACGCCGCGGGTCTCGTTCATCGCGATGTGAAGCCCGAGAACATCCTGGTCGGCGAGGACGGTCGCGCGCGGGTGACCGATCTGGGCCTCGCGGGGGAATCAGACCTCGGGAGGCTCGTCGGTACGCCGGCCTACATGGCACCGGAACAACTGGCGGGCCAGGGGGCGGACGCCCGCAGTGACCAGTTCGCGTACTGCATGGTCGTGGTCGAGGCCCTCGCGGGGGTACGGCCATTTCCCGGAGCCGAGCGCGAGGTGCTCGCGAGGCCCGCGGGGATTCCCGCGAAGATGTGGCGGGCGCTCGCACGCGGCCTCTCGATCGCGCCGGCCGATCGATTTGCGGACGTCAACGCACTCCTCGCCGCACTCGCGCCGCGGTCGAGGGTCGCCGCGATCGTCGTCGCGAGCGCGATCGTCGCCGCGGCCTCGATCGCGACCGCGGTCTTGCTCGCCTCGAATGCGGGTGGCGTGCCGCCGCCCACGCCGTGCAGCGCGAACGCGTTCGCGAGCTGGAATCCGCTCCAGCGCGAGATCATGCGCGCTGGTTTTGCGGGCAAGCCGTCGAGCTTCGAGCCCGTGGCGAGCGCGCTCGATCGCTACGCCAGCGCGTGGAGCGTCGCGCACCGCGAGGCGTGCGACGCGACGCGGCGGGGTGATGCGTCGGCGGCGCTCCTCGACCGCCGGATGAGCTGTCTCGGCGACCGCGCGAACGAGGTCGCCGCGGTGGTCGGCTGGCTCGGGCGGAGTCGCGCGACCGATCACGCCGTGTCGGCGATCGGTGCGCTCGCCGCTCCGCGGGAGTGCGACGCGCCCGACGATCTCGCCGATCCCGTCGAGCCGGCGCACCGCGCGGAAGCGACCGCCCTGCGCGTCCAGCTCGCGCAGAACAGGGCGCTGATCCGACTCGCGCTCGTGAGCGAGGCGCTGGCGCCGCTGAACACGCTGGTCGCGAGAGCCGAGCAGCTCCACCTGCCTCGCCTTCGAGCCGAGGCCCTGATGGTCCGGGGGCTCGCACGCATGACCGCGCGCGCCGACCGAGATGCGACGAGCGATCTCGAAGAAGTGGTCTACGCCGCCGAAGCCAACAAGCTCGATCGGCTCTCCGCACTCGCGAGCTCGGCGCTGCTCGCGGCGTCGGCCGACGCCGGTGACTACGAGAGTGCGCGGCGCTGGCTGCGGTCCGCGAAGGCAGCCGTCGAGCGTCTCGGGCCGGCCGCGACCGCGGCGAACTCGAACCTCTCCGCGCGCACCGCGTGGCTCGAGCTGAAGACCGGCGAGTACGCGCGCGCCGAGGTGGATGCGCGCGCGGCGGTCGCCACCGGTTGCCACGGCGAGGTCGCGACGACGGCGGCTTGCGCGCACCTCGACGTGCTCGCGAGCGTGCTCGCCAGTCAGAACCAGCTCGCCGAGGCGCTGAAGCTGTACCGCAAGAACCTCGCGCTCGTGACCGCGCAGTACGGTCCCGCCGATCCGACGACGGCGCGTGCGCTCGAGCGGGTCGCCAGCACGCTCGACACGCTCGGGCGTCCCGCCGAAGCCCTGCCGCTGTTCGATCACGCGCTGGAGATTCTCGGCCCGGCCGATGGCGCCGTACGCGCGCTCGTCCTCGGTAACTCGGCAACGCCGCTGATGCACCTGAATCGATATCCCGAGGCGGAAGCACGGATGCGGGCGGCGCTCGCCGTGACCGAGCGCCTGCTCGGTTCCGATCATGTCGAGGTCGCGACCGCGCTCGTGAACCTCTCCAACGTGATGGACCGCCTGGGCCGTGACTCGCTCCCCCAGCGCCAGCGCGCGCTCGCGATCTTCGAGGCGAAGCTCGGCCCCGAGCATCCGCTCGTCGGGAAGACGCTCTCCGAGATCAGCTACGGCTACCTCACGAGCAAGCGGCCTGCGCTCGCGATTCCGCTGCTCGAACGGGCGTGCAAGATCCAGCTCGCCACCCTGGGGGCCGCGCATCCCGAGTACGCGTACACGCTGGCGCTGCTCGGTGGAGCCGAGCTCGATGCCAAGGATTCGCGCGCGGTGACCACGCTCGAGGCGGCGATGGCCGCGCCCGGGGCGGACCCGGCCGGGCGCGCCGACCTCGCGGCGAACCTGGCCGATGCGAAGCGCTTGCGCCGCTGATTCCGCAGCGTTGCACGATTTCCGCGCAACAAAGGCGACGGCGCCCGTTACCAGATCGAAGCGGATCGAAGCCGTCCCACCGACCAGGAATGCCCATGTCTCGTCTATTCGTCGTATCTCTTGGCCTGCTCTCGAGCGCCTGCACTCGCTGGTCGACCGAAACCGTGTACGGCCCGAAGCAGGAGGTCGAGCGCCAGCTCCTCGGCGCGCCCGCGATCGAGGACTCGAGCTCCTCCGATCTGGAAGGCGGCTTCGTGCACGACAGCGCCTCGGCCGGGGGCCGTCACTGGCAGCAGAGCTCGAGCATCGGCTCGTTCGGCGGCAACACCTCGAGCTCGCGCATGACCCACTGCGTGCAGCAGGCGAGGATCCAGTACGAGCAGGCCTATCAGATCGTGCCGGTCGCGAGCGGCCGCGGCCTCGACATCGCCGCCGGAGCGGCCCTCGTGTTCCTCGGCGGCACCATCATGCTGGCCACGCAGGCCAGGAACCACGCGACCGGATTTCCGGGCGATCCGTACTACATGGCGGCTCCGTCGACGACTCCCGGTCTCCTGATCGGTGGCGCGACGCTCGCGGGCGGCCTCGGCCTGATCGGGTACTCGTTCGGCTTCCTGCCGAAAGAGCGGCTGCGACCGCGAACCCAGGAGGGTACCCGTCACCTCGTCGAGACCCAGTTCGTCGAGGCCGCCGGCTGCGGGCTGCCGGGTGACCCTTCGCCGCGCTGACCGTGCGGCCCTCGGGTGCCGATCACGTCACCGTGCGCGGGGCGCGGGCTGGTCGCGCTGGACCCGCTTGATGCCCTCCAGCACACCGACCCGCGGAACCCAGCCGAGCAGATGCGCAGCGCGATCGCTGCCGTAGGTCAGCCGCGCGAGCGCGGACCGCAACCGGTACTCGCCGACGGGCTCGGGTCTGCCGATCGCCCGGAACGTGGCCTCGCCGAGCTTGCCGAGCGCGAACACGACCGCGCGGGGCACGTTCAGGGGCCGCTTGCCGCCGCCGGCGAGCTCGAGCACGTCCTGCTGCTCCAGCTTTGCCGGATCGACGAGCTGGATGATCTGGCCACCGACGAGTCGCTTGTCGACGGCGGCCACGATCGCGTCGATCACGTCGTCGATGTATACCAGCGGGAGCTGGAGCTTGCCGTCACCGAGCACGAGCCAGCGTCCGCCGACCTCGCGCGCGACCGCGCCGCTGACGATCGGAATGCCGCCGCCGAAGATCTGGCCGGGGCGCAGGATCACCGCGGGTAGCCCGGCGGCGGCCGCCGCTACCACGAGCTGCTCGGCCTCGAGCTTCGCGCGCGTGTACGGGCCTCGCTCCTCGGGCCGGGGCTCGAGCGCGGACGACTCGGTGACGTTGCCCTTGCCGACGCAGCCGGCCCAGTCGACGACCGACATCGACGACACGTGAACGAGCTGCGTCACGCCGAAGCGCCTGCAGGCCTCGATGACGTTCTGCGTGCCGATCACGGTGCCGAGCCGGTGCTCCGGCCAGCCACCCTTCGTCGCGGCGCCGCAGTGGATCACGGTCTCCGCGCCGGCCACCGCGCGGTCGACCGCGACCGGATCGCCGAGGTCGCCGA
>JAYSYE010000467.1:0-3891 GCA_043716635.1 Deltaproteobacteria bacterium
AACTTGTTGTGGTTGGAGATGACTGGGATCGATGACCGCCTGGACGGTCCGAAGTCGTGGGGGCGAGTCTACGGCACTCCCCGATTCCGCAGCCTGCTACATCTGGAGCTCCAGTATCTGACTGCGGGTCCCGCCGAGCAGGAGTTCGAGTTCGATCGCGGGGACGCCAAGGTCATCACCACGAGCCCGATCTCGCCGCTCGGAAACGCGCTCGAGGCGGAGCACGGCTACCTGCCGTCGCTGCATCGCCTCGAGTCGATGCATTCGCCGTTCATCGCCACGCTCCGCCACGAGCGTGGCGAGGCCCCGCGGTTCCCGGTCGGGGCCCCCCTCACGCCGGAGATGGCGGAGCAGCCGGATGACGCGGTGTATCCGCACAACTGGCAATGAAAGGGCTGGCGACCGCCAGAGCGCGGTAGGTCCGGCGAGCTGACTCGCGTCCGGATGTCGGGGTCGGGGCGCCGCAGTCTTGGGACGGCAGCATCTCTGGTGGCAGCGCCGACAGCGGAACCAGCATCAACACACGCACTAGAGCCAGCACGCGCCTCAGCACCAGCACGCCGTGGCGGTCGCGAGCCGCGGCACCACTCACGGCTGCAAACGCGGTTTGCCGCCAGCGACGGGACCGGGCCTTGCGCGAGCCGCGGTTCTCGGGCCGACAGGCTCTAGACCAGTCGCAGCCGTGACCGCTGGCGCCCTGCGCCGCAACACGAATTGCGTTTGGTCGTACCGGACGCTAACAGGTTTGCGCCTCGGGGACCTTCGACCCCAGCGGCACGGCCGCGTTCCGCCGCCGGAGCGCGACCGGCACGAACGTGCTCGTCTGCCTGGACGCGCCACGCCGCTCGGTTCGGAAGGTCGGGGGACTCGAGGTCGAGGTCGAGGTCGTGCCGTACCCCGAGCTCGGGACGATGTTCGACGCGGTCCGGTGACCGCCGTGCGGGCGAGAACACCTTGCGCGCTGCGCCGCGCAGCCCCCGTCCCGTGCGGGGCGGCCCGGGCAACTCGCTGGTGAAGGTAACAGACGCGAGGGCGGCCGTGGAACGTCAGCTCGCAGCGCGTCGGCGCCGTCGACGTCGGCCCCCGAGGCCCATCACGCCCACCACGCCCATCGGGCCCACCGCGGCCAGCCAGCCGCCGCCGCCGCCGCTGCTGCCTGCGCTGCAGCCGGCGGACGGCGGGTCCGCGGGGCCATCGCCAGGACCCGGATCGGTGCGCGGATGGACCATGATCGACATCGTCTGCTTGGGGCCGAACCAGGCCACGCCCTCCTGCACGAGCTGGAACGTCTCGTCGTACTGCGTGGGGATGGTGACCTCCGGCGCCACCATCGCCCAGGTGAACCGGCCGACGCTTCCTGGCGCCTCGTCGTGATCGACGGCGCTCGGCCGGTTGGCGGCCGGCCAGTTATCGGGCTTGAAGAACACCGAGGCTCGATCTTGCGGGTCCTGCGTGCCGACCTTCGTTGTCGCCAACGTCCACGCCGAGCGGCCGTCGTTCTTCAGCTCCATCCAGACCACGGCCTCGTCGCCGGAGGTCAGCTCGAGCGGGGCGGAGAGCTGCGGCGCGCTGGCATCGAACGCGGGCAACGGGCACTGCGCGGCGTCCCCCGTACCGGTGGCGAGGATCGCGAGGTGATCTCCGACCGCGCGCTGGACGCCGTCGGACGGGACACTGACCACGCCGGACCCGGGCAGCCACATCGTCGACGAGCCGCCACCGTCGAGATTGACGGCATCGCTCGCGCCCAGCTCCTGAAACAGGGCGACCAGCTCGTCGCACGTCATCCCGATCCGGGTCGTGGCGCGACCATCGACCACCGCGACGAACATCTTCGTGTGATCGGCGGAGAACCCGACGCCGGTTCGCGGGTTGCGGGTCGTGCACACCGAGTCGCCGTTGTTATCGCGCCGGACGCCGGCGACGAGCAGCGTCGGATGACCACTCACCACCTCGCGGGCCCACGGCGCGACGCCGCCGGTACCCTCGTGCGGTGGCAGCTCGACGCGGTGCGCGCCGAACTGCACCGGCGCGACGTAGCCGTGGTCGCCGCCGCCCCAGGCGACGCCCGCATGCATCGCGGGGCCATCGGTCTGGAATCCGCCGATGAAGAAGTCACCGTTGACCGCCGCCTGCGCGCCGACCAAGGCGCCGAACGATGCGACCGTCCGGCCGCGCTCGCCGGTGGCGGTGGTGCGCACGCTGACGCCGGGCGCGCATAAATCGACCACCAGCACGTTGACGTGCTGGTTGGCGGTGGTTCGCACCATCCGACGGATCCCGGGGGACGGCGTGGACCAGGTGTCCGACGCTGCCGCAGGGACGGCGAAGGCAAGGCTCGCCAGGAGGCCAGCGAGGCCGAGAGCAGGAGACGAACGACGCATGGTCGCCTGCTCTTACAAGCGCTGGACCAGCTCGCTGCCAGGAGATCCAACCAGTTGGCGCGGTCGCCCTGCCCACGCTGTGCCCACATGGATGGGCAGCGCAGCCGACCGGGGGCACTGGCGACCGTGTCCGCCGAGCGTCAGCCGACCACGCTCGGGCGGCTGCATTCTTGTGGAGCTCAGCTCGTCGCGTCGAGACCGGGGTGCTGTTCCAGCTCGAGGTGGAGGAACTGGTTGAACGCGCTCGCCTCGTAGTCGGCGAACGCGGGGCCCGGCCGGAAGCCGGCCTTGCGGTAGAGCATGAGCGCAGGCTCGAACGCTGGACCTGAGCCGGTCTCGAGGCTCACCCGGTGGTAACCGCGCGCGCGCGCGAGGTCGAGCAGGTGGCCGAGGATCCGGGTTCCGACGCCCTGCCGCAGGTGGGCCGCGGCGGTGCGCATCGACTTGAGCTCGGCGTGCCGAGGGTCCAGTGCCTTCAGCGCGCCGCAGCCGAGCAGGGTCCCGGCGTTCCACGCGCACCACAGCTCGACCGCAGGGTCCTGCAGACCCGCCGGGTCGAGCGCATACACCGCGCCGGGCGGCGAGCTCGCGCTCATGCCCAGCAGGTGCTCTCGCAGCAGCGCGAGCACCTGCGGATCGGCGAAGTCAGCTCGGATCATCTGCATCGGGCACCGGGCGTCACGGTGCGAGCATACGGCCATCTGCGGGCTGGTCGCGGTGGCCGCACGGCGTCTCGACGGCGCGGCGGGCGCGGCTTCAGACGAGGCGCGGCTCACGACGGCGGTCACCGAGGCAGCCGCGTGTCGCGCGAATCTCGAGCCGTCGCGGCCCAGATCTCGCGGGCCGGCCGGCCCGGTGTCAGAGGCTGTCGGTATCAACGCGCATGGCCGGGACGGTGGATGCGAGCTACGGGGACCTGCTCGTCACGTCCGTGGTGGTGCTGGCGGTGGTGTGCGTGGCGGCATTCGTGATCGTGCGGGTCGTCGGGCGATGGATGACGACGGGGCGGGCGCGCGGGTCGCACCTGATGGAGGTCGTCGCGAGGTTGCCGCTCGAGCCGCGGCGCTCGCTGTACGTGGTCGCGGTCGCCGGGAAGACGCTGCTGATCGGAACGAGTGAGATGGGACTGAACGTGCTCTCCGAGCTCGACGGTGCGGAGGTCCAGGCGCGCGACGACGTGCGACCGAGCTTCGGCGAGCTCGTGCGATCGGCGTGGCTGCGGCGCCGCGCGGACCGCGGCGACCCGCGCGGCGCGGGCACGACGCCGGGTATGTCCGCAGCGGGGCAGGAGGTGTCCCCGTACGGACCAGCGGCATCCGCGTACGGCCCGGGCGCGGCTCCCGAGCGAGTGGGCAGCGAGGCCGTCAGCGCGGCGAGCGAGCACGTGCCGTCATGAGTCAGGGTGGTAGCGGCGCGCTGCTGCTCGCGCTGGTCGCGGTGGTACCGCTCGTGATCCTGATGCTCACGAGCTTCGTGAAGCTGTCCGTGGTGCTGTCGCTGCTGCGCA
>JAYSYE010000468.1:0-11615 GCA_043716635.1 Deltaproteobacteria bacterium
GCGATCACCGCGTCGCGGTCCGCGTCGAACGCGTCGAGGTCCAGGTGGCAGTGCGTGTCGATCATCGTACGGACATCGAGTGGACCGGCAAGAGGTTACCCGGTGCCAGGACTCGCGTTAGGCTGCGCGAGCGATGCGGCAACGATTCCGGGCGGCGCGAGCGTGGCTCCGCGACAGCGAGTCGGTCGTCGCGCGCTGGTCGCGGGCCGCGCGTGCGGCGCTGCTCGGCGAGATGCCAGTGCTCGCCGCGGGCACCGCGCTGTACGCCATCTTCGCGATCGTGCCGACGCTGGCGGCGGTCGTCGCCGTGTACGGGTTCGTCGCAGACCCGACCGTGCTCGAGCACCGCCTCACCGACCTCGGCAGCGTGATTCCCCGGCCGGTGGTGAGCATGCTGCGCAGCCAGCTCGAGCGCCAGGCCGCGGCGGGGGGCTCGGAGATCCGCATCGCGCTCGGCGTGACGGTCGGGCTGGCGGTGATCTCGGCCCGCGGTGCGGCGCGCGCGCTGATCGACACGTTGAACCGTGCGTATCGCGTGCGCGAACAGCGGAAGCCGTGGCTCAAGCTCCGCGTGACGATCGCGCTGGGCGCGCTCACGGTGGTGGGCGTCCTCGTGCTGCTGCTGCTGGTCGTCGCGCTCCCCGCGGTGGTCGGCATGCTCGGCATCTCGGGCTACGACGCCCTGGACTGGGCCCGATGGCCCGCATTCGTCCTCGTGATCTTCTTCGGGCTCATGCCGCTGTACCGCTACGCGCCCTCGCCGAGACCACTCGGCACCGAGCGTCACCTGTGGCCAGGTGCGCTCGCAGGCACGCTGCTCCTGCTCGGCGCCTCGTTCGGCCTCGCGCTGTGGGTTCGCCACGGCGCGGGCACCGGTCGCTTCTACGGCGCGTTCGGCTCCGTCGTGGTCGTGCTCCTGTGGTTCTACCTGTCCGTCCTCGCGATCACGATCGGCGGCTTCGTCAATGCCGAGCTCGAGCGTCACTCCGGCGCCCCGGCCCCGGACCGCTCGATGTACTGACGGACCCGAACGCGGTCGTCACCGCCGCCTCGCGGAGCCGAGCGCGCCTTCGCCGCGAGACCACGGTAGCGGCTCAGCGTATCCGGTCCCGCGCTCGATTCAGTCGCGATCGCGATCGCGCGATCCGCGAGCGCGGCCGCGTCGGGGTCCCGTCGGAGCTCGAGCGCGATCTGCGCGCCGCGAGCGAGTAGCTCTCCCGCTTCCAGGTCGGTTCCGACTGCCGCGGTGGCCCGCTGCGCGAGCAGCCATGCGCGCTCGGGATTGCGAAGCTGGACCCACAGCGCTCCGAGATCGAGGTCGAGATCCTGCGCCGAGTCGGCTTCCGCCGGCGTGGCCGCGAGCCGCCGCTCGACCTCCTCGGCGATCGCGTGCGCTCGGTCCGGGTTGCCCAGCTCCAGTGCAAGCCTCGCCGCCACGACGTCGAGGGATGACCGCTCGTCGGCGGACAGCTCGAGCGCCGCGGTCGTCGCGATCTCGGCCGCAGCCAGCTCGAACGAACGGGCCAGGATCAAGCAATGTGAGCGCTGTACGCCCACCGCGATGAGACGAGGGCTGGTCCGTCCCTCAGCTGCAGCGATCGCCGTCGCTACCTCGGCGAGTCGAGCCGCACAGCCCGCGGGATCGCCGGTCCGCTCGGACATCGTTGCCATGCTGGCACGCGCCTGCGTGACGGCGGGGCTGGCCGCGCCCCACGCGCGCTCGAGCCCCGACACCGCGGCCGTGAAATTGGCGCGCGCGATCATGTACTCGCCGGCGTCGACGGCGAGCGATCCCCGCTCGCTCATGAGCGTGAGCACGAGCGGGTTCGCTGCGCCATAGGCTCGAAGCCGTAGCGAGATCGCGCGATCCGTCAGCCGACGTGCCTCGGCGTGCGAGCCCGGCTGCCGCGAATCCCGCTCGATCTCGGCGAGTACCATCATCGTGCTGCTCAGCGAGACGTGATCTGGCCCGCGCGCGCGCGCCTTGATGCGCAGCGCTCGAGCGGCGAGCAGGCGCGCTTCGGGGTCCTTGTCGACGTAGTGCAGCGCGAGCGACAGCGTCGAGAGCACCTCGGCGACGTCGACGTGGTCGGGCCCAAGCGTCGACTCGCCGAGCGCGACCGCCTCGCGCGCGATCACTACCGCTTCCTCCTGCCGACCCGTCTCGCCGAGCACATTCGCCAGGTCGCGCAATGCGGTCACACGCATCACGGCCTCTGGTCCCGTCGTCGGTAGCGACGCGAGCGCCGCCCGGAGCGCTCGCTCGCCGGCTTCTCGGTCGCCGCGCGCGAGTGCGAGGGCGGCGTCGGCCACGAGCACGCGACGATCGAGATCCGGACGCGCGCCGAGTCGCAGGATCACTGCCCGCGCGCGGCTCAAGAGCTCCGCGCCGCTCGCCGGATCCTGCTGCAGTGCTCCTACCAGCGATGCATGAGCGATCAGCGTCCGCGCACGCAGGTCGTCGCTGCCGGCCGCCTCGGCCGCGAGCTCGGTCTCTGCGAAGCGCTTGTGTGCGAGCGCCAGCTGCAGATCCTCCGCGAGTGCGTCGGCCATGACCAGCCGTCCCTCGGCTTCGAGCGCGTGATCGCGCAGGTCCACCGCGGTCGCGATGATCGTCTCGACCCTCTCGATGATCGCGCTCGACTGACCGAGCGGCCGGAGCGCGTTCGCCTTCGCGAGCTCGAGTCGCGCGATGCTGATGCGCGCGCGTTCCGCGGGTCCGGCTGGCAGCGCCGTCGCGGCGGTGAGCGCCACGAGGTCGCCGCAGTCCGCGACCGGCTGAAGCAACGCGACCGCCTCACCTGCACGCGAAAGGGTGGGGCGGTCTGCCGCGCCGAGCGCACCGACCAGCGCGTCGACCTGCGCGAGCCGTTCGCGCAGGCAGAGTGTTCGCCGGTCGAGCATCGCCTCGGACTGCTCACCGCGCACGTGGGTCGCCCTGCAGCTCGCCTCGTGCATCGAGATCCAGGACGACGCGTAGTGGTCGAGCCCTTGCGTGAAGATCCGACCGGTGCCTGCCATCCCGTTGCGGTCGAACGTGCCGGAGAGGCGCGCCGATACCGAGGGGTTCCAGACCGCCGCAAGCGCTTCGTCCGCACCGCCGCAGGGAGGGTCTGTGCGCGCCGCGAACGCGACGAGCAGCCCCGCCACGACGACGAGTCCGGCGCTGGCGCCGAGCATCACGCGACGGACCCGTTGCCCGAGCAGTCTCGCGAGGGCATCGGCAACGGCCGTCATCGACGCGTGCCTGGCAGCGGGATCGACCTGCAGTCCCCGCGCGACGATCCCCTGGAGCGTGCGCGGCCCGGCCACCGAGCCGCGCGGACTCCTCATGGCCGCGCGCAGTGCGGTCGGCGTGGCTCCCGCGAACGGACGACGGCCACCCAGCGCCTCGTACAGGCATACGAAGAAGCTCCACTGATCCGTGCGCTCGCTCGCTGCGGCGCCGTCGAGCAGCTCGGGCGCCATGTACGCCGGCGTGCCGACGAGACCGCTTGGTCCCGGCGCCTGCGCCAGCGTCGCCAGCCCGAGGTCCGCGATCCGCGGGCGTCCATTCGCGTCGAACAGAATATTGTCGGGCTTCAGATCGCGGTGCACGAGCCCGGCGCGATGGATGGCGGCCAGCCCGCGAGCGACATCCCGCATCACGGTGGCGATCTCGCGCCAGGGTCGCGGGCCGGTGAGCCAGGCGCGAAGCGTCCCCCCGGGTAGGTAGGCCATTGCGATGGCGACCTCCTCTCCGATCTCCTCGACGTCGTACACCGCGACCAGGTTGTCGTGCTCGAGCCGCGCCAAGGCGCGTGCTTCGTCGATCAAACGATGGGCAGTGCGCGCTTCGCGGTCTCCGCGGATCACCTTGAGCGCGACCTGCCGCTGCAACCGCGGGTCGCGCGCCAGATACACCACACCCATCGCGCCGATGCCGAGCTGGTCCTGGACTTCGAACCGGCCGATCATGTGCGGTCGCGCTTGCACGCCCGGCGGCGCATCGCTCGAACCACGCGCGAGCTCCGCGATGACCTCGCGACACAGAGGACACGCATCGAGGTGCTCGGCGAGCTCTCCCACCCGCTGCTCGGCGAGGCAATCGAGCAGTGCCTCCTCGCTGGGGCAAGTGTCGCGCGGGGTCACTGCTGTTACCATAGGCTTCCGATGGCGGGTTCTGCGACCGAGATCGAGATCGCAACGCATCTTGCCGGCGTCTGGGAGGCGGCTCGAGTCCGGTGGCCGTCGGTCGTGATCGATCAGACCGCGTTCGTCGCGTACGCGTCGCGCCACGCCACCCAGCAAGTCGCGCTCGACCGGTGGTCTGCCGTCGAGCTGTACCTGACGTGCGCGGTGCTCTCTGCCGACCCGCACGCAGTCGCGGCATTCGAGGTCGAGTACTTCAGGCCGCTCGACCGCGCGCTCGCCCGGTTCTGTGACCCCGGCCTGATCGAGGACGCCAAGCAGGTCTTGCGCGTGCGCTTGCTCGTGCGCAACGAGGACGGTGACCCACCCCGCATCGCCACGTTCACCGGCCGCGGCCCGCTCGGGAAATGGCTAGAGGTGGCGGCAGTTCGGACCGCCGTGAGCCTGCGCCGCAAGGACCGTGACGTTCCCATCGAGGACCACGCGCTCGCCGCGCTCCAGGGCGTCGGCGCCGATCCGAAGCTCGTGCATCTCCAGCAAACGTATCTCGCGGAGTTCACGAAGGCCTGGCGGGCCGGGCTCTCCGAGCTCGAGCCGCGCGACCGCACACTGTTGCGCCTGCACCTGCTCGATCGCCTCTCGGTCGAAACGCTCGGCGCACTCTACGGAGTCCACGCGACCACCGCCGCGCGTTGGCTCCGCCAGGTCCGCGAGCGGCTCGCCGACCGCGTGCGCGAGCACATGCGGTCAGGTCTCCACGTATCGAGCGCCGAGCTCGAGAGCATCGTCGCGATGATTCACTCTCAGATGGACGTCACCCTGGGGGGCCTCCTCAGCGAAGACACGGGGTTGCGCGAATCACGTCCCGACGACCGCTAGATGTCCGGACCGGCTGCGTCCTGAGAACAAGCCGGGCACTCCGGCATGTCCCTCACGACAAGGTAGATCCAGTGAAGAGCCTTCAAATCGTAGCCGTCCCCACGTTCGCGTTCACGCTCCTCGCCGTTGGCTGCGCCGCGTCGCCCAACCGCTCGGTGTCGAGCCCGGCCGAATCCGACCCGAGTAACGCCTCGGTCTCATCGCCGACCGCCGCAGCCGCGGAGTGCTCGCAAGATGTCGCGCTCGACTGCGCGGACGGCATCGATGGCTGCATCCAGAACCGCACGACCGTCCACGTCTGCGTCGCGACCACGGCGTCCGCGGGCCCGAGCTGCAGCCAGGAGCTCGCACTCGAGTGTCCCCCGGAGGAGACCGATGCCTGCTTGATGACGCCGACGAAAGCAACCAATCATATCTGCGTCCGGGACTAGTCCGGGACTAGTCCGGGACTGGTCCGAGACCAGGACGACCTCGCGGCCCAGTGCTTCGTCAACGCCGAGCTGGAGCGTCACTCCGGCGCGCCAGCGCCCGACCGCTCGATGTACTGATCGTCTCGAACGCGGTGGCCACCGCCGCCTCGACCACGCCGCGAAACCAGCGGTGGGCGGCGTCGCGCGAGAGCTGCTCGTTCCAGGCGAGCGCGAACGTGAACGACGGCACCTCGACGGGGAGCGGGCGGACGACGAGCGGTAGCCGCTTCGCGAGCCGGGTCGCGACGGAGCGTGGCAGCGCGGTGATGAGCTGGCTGTCCGCGACGAGGCTCGCCGCCGTCATGAAGTTGCTGACGCGCACGACGACGCGCCGGGTCTGGCCGAGTCGTCCGAGCGCGACGTCGATCACGCCACCCGCGGTGCCGCGTGGTGCGACGAGCACGTGGCCGGCCGCGACGTACTGCTCCAGCCGGAGGCGAGCTCGCAAGGGATGGCGGGCGTGCATGATGAGCACGAGCTCGTCGGCCGCGACCTTCTTCGTGATGAGCCCGGCGCGGTCGCGGAAGCTCGTGCCGAAGGCGAGGTCGACGTCGCGATCCTGGATCCGCCGCTCGACGTCGGAGCCCGCGGCCGAGCACACGAGGTCGACGCGCGGCGCCTCGCGAGCGAGCCGCGCCACGATCAGCGGCAGCAGCAGGTGCTCGCTGAAGTCCGTGCCTGCGAGCTGGAACGTGCGTTCGAGCGAGTGAGGAGTGAACGCGGGCCCGTCCTCGAAGAGCGCCGCCACCTGGCCGAGCGCGGCATCCAGTCGCGGTGCGAGCTCCTCGGCGAACCGGGTGGGAGACAGGGCGCGTCCAATGCGGACGAGCAGCGGGTCGCCGAAGCGCGCGCGCATGCGCGCCAGCGAGTGGCTCGCGCTGGATTGCGTACAGCCGAGCCGCCGCGCCGTCACCGTGGTGCTGTGGGTGCGGAGCAGGTCCTGGAGGACGCGCAGGTGGGAGAGCTCGATCCCGTCCATGAATGGTATCGATACCAGGTATTGATACAATCGGCTTCCGCCATGAGCTGCGTAAGCGCATGTTCAGCCTGAAGGGAACAACGGACCGAACATTCTCGTCACGGGCGCCACGGGGACCGTGGGCACCCAGGTGGTATCGGCACTAGCCCAGCGCGGCGTTGCGGTGCGGGCAGGCGCGCGGGGCGCCTCGAAGGCGGCCCTGCCCGGTGGGGTCGAGCCCGTGGAGCTCGACTTCGCAAGCACCGGGTCGATCGAGAAGGCCCTCGCCGGCGTGTCGAAGGCGTTCCTGCTCACGCCGTTCACGGAGGACCAGGTGGCGCTGGGGACGCGCTTCATCGACCTCGCGAAGCAGGCCGGGGTCGCGCACATCGTGAAGCTGTCGGCGATCGGCTCCGACAGCGAGCCGGGCATCCAGCTCGGGCGCTGGCACCGGGCGATCGAGCGCCACAGCTCCACGCCGTCGACAAGGCCGGCTACGCGGCCGTCGTCACCGACGAGGTCAGGGCCATCACCGGTACGCCACCGAAGAGCTTCGAGGCGTTCGCGCAGCAGCACGCGGCGAAGTGGGCCATCGCCTGAGCTGTGGGCCGCGCGGCGTGGTCCCGTGGGCACCATCCCGCCCGTTCGACGGCCATCGTCACATGCGCTGAGCGCCGACGAACCGGCCGATGCGGTCGGCTTCTTCGCTGATTGCGACCCGTGGCGGGCGTACCAGTCGTGCCGGTGCGGCTGGCCGGTGCTGCTAGGTGAACGTGCAGAGGTCAGAAGCGTTCTGCGTCGGTCTGCGGCGCGAGCGCCCACGCGGTCGACGCCTGGCCGTTGATCGTCGTGCCGCCGTACGCGAACGCCGGGACGGCGGAGAGCATGTCGGCCGGGAACGGCAGCGCGGGCTTGCTCGCCTGGTCGAGCGTGGCCACGTGGGCGGCGGTGAGCGTCACGCCGAGAGCGCCGACGTTGTCGTCCAGCTGCTCGAGAGTGCGCGCGCCGATGATCGTGGAGGTGACGCCGGGTCGGTTCTGGACCCACGCGAGCGCGACGCGGGGGACCGTGGTGCCGAGCGCCGCGGCGATCGCTGCCATGAGATCGAGGAGGTCGTACGTGCGAGCGTCGAGGTAGCTCGTGACGCGCGCACCGCGTCCGGCCTCGTGCTTGCCCTGGTCCGCGCGCTTGTACTTGCCGCTGAGGGCGCCGCCGCGGAGCGGACCCCACGGCGTGATCCCGAGGCCGAGCTCCTGCGCCATCGGCACGAGCTCCGCCTCGACCGTGCGCTGGAGCAGCGAGTACTCGATCTGCAGCGCCACGAGCGGTGACCAGTCGCGGAGCTGCGCCATCGTCTGAGCCTGCGCGACCTTCCAGGCGGGCGTGTCGCTGAAGCCGAGGTAGCGGACCTTGCCCTGCTCGACGAGCGTGTCGAGCGCGCGCATCGTCTCCTCGATCGGCGTGGTCTTGTCCCACGCGTGCAGCCAGTACAGGTCGATGTAGTCGGTCTGCAGCCGGCGCAGCGACTCCTCGCACTGGGCGATGATCGCCTTGCGACTGGATCCGCCACCGTTCGGGTCGCCGAGGAACAGGTTCGTCACGAACTTCGTCGCGATCACGACGCGGTCGCGCCGGGATCGCACGCGCCCGAGGTGCTCGCCGAGGATCACCTCGGAGTGGCCCTTCGTGTAGCCGTTCGCGGTGTCGATGAAGTTCCCTCCGCGGTCGAGGTACGCGTCGATGATGCGCTTCGCCTCGTCGAGCTCGGAGCCCCAGCCCCACTCCTTGCCGAACGTCATGCCTCCGAGGCACAGCGGACTGACACGGAGACCCGACCGACCGAGCGTGACGTAGTGAGCGAGCGACATGCGTCAGGTCATAGCGTGGGAACCGGTCCGCCGACAGTGCGAGCGGCCTTGGCCGCGTAGTGGACGCGATGCTGTTGCGCGAGTGCCCGTGTCGCGGCTGTCCCGAATTCAGCCACGTACGCCAGGTACGCGTCCACCGCCGCACACTGCTCGGGTGTCAGGATGTCCTCGGGGTGGGCCGTCTCGTCGCCGCGCCCTGACACTTGACGCCTCGTGACCTCGTAGAGGCCGGAGTCGTCCACCCCGCGGAGGTCCATCATAAGATAGGCCGGCAAGTAGTATCGAAACCCCTCGAAGCTACGAAAGTAGAAGATGCTGGAGACCCGGGAGCACATCTCCAGCACTTGGTCCGGAATCTCCGACCAGTGCTGATCCAGGTCGTCCCACCGCCACATCGGTGCGCGGCCCGGGTACTCGGTACGATAGGCATGGCCCAGCGTGACGCGGCCTTCGGGCGAGACCGTTGCGAATGCGCTGCGAATGCTCCGCTCCGCCGTGTCGTACAGCGAGGCCCGCCGGCGCTCGGGCTCGGCATCGATGCGCCACGCGGGGTCACGCGCCTCGTCAGGCGCCGGTGAGCGCACCCGGTTGCGGTACGCGGGGTAATACGCGCCGGTGCGCTCGAACGAGACCTGGCCTTCCCAGAGCGACCAGAAGTCTACCGTGGCCTCGAGCGCGATGTCGAACCACCAGCAGACGGGACAGTGCCTGCGCGTCCCCGGCGGCGGCGCCGCGAACGTCCGGTATCCACAGCAGGGGCACGCGTGCATGAGCGTCAACGGAACGCGACGGTAACGCGCTCGCCTCGCCGTGCTCGCTCCCGTGGTGGCACGATCGACGTTCGGCGTCGCGACGTGTCGGTCACATGATCATCGCCAGTTCACGCAACGGTATCCTCGAACCTTGAAATCGCAGACTCCGCAATGTCGCGGGTGTACGCCGGTGAGCTGAAAGCGGTCATATACCGGAGGAATGCGGCTACAGCGGCTCGCTGCGTCGGGGTCAAGAGCGATTCGGGAGGGGCCGTCTCCCCGTTCAATCCGTGCCACCGAAGGCGCGTGACGGCAGACAGGCCGGTGTCGTCGCCGGTGCGAAGATCCTTGGTCAGATATGCCGCAATATAATACAAACAACTCGCATAGTTGCCATGGCTGAAGATCCCGGCGAGGCGAGCTGACGCATCGAGAACTTCGTCGGGAATCTCCCACCAGTGCTCGTCCTGATCGTGCCAATCCCATGGGTGGCCGGGGGTGGTGACTTCTCCACGATACGCCTCACCCAAGGTAATCCGACCGGTGGGTGCTATACCCGCGAAGGCGTCGTACACCTTCTGTTCGGCATCGGCAAACAGGGTAATTCTGAGCCGTTCGGGTGCATCATCAATCGTGTGGTTCGGGTCGCGAGAATCCGCGCTGTTAGCCGCCCTCGTAAGTTCGGCCCAAGCAGGGGACGACGCCCCGGAGCGTTCGAACGAGACCTGGGCGTTCCATAGTTTCCAATGATCATATGTCGACGAAAGCGTGTAGTCGAACCAGTAGCAAATGGGGCATCGCTGCTGGCTCGATCCGCTCGCAGTCAAGGTGCGGAATCCGCAGCAAGGGCACGGGAACAGAATATGTCCTGTGCTACTGCGTGCAGTCGCCACTGGTTTTCTTTTCTGCTAGCAAGTTGATGCATGTTTCGTAGACTCCTTGCGCCGTCTTTCGCTCGCCTGTGTGAGCCTCATCGCCGCCCTTGAAGCAAGACATGACCTCATCTCTTGCTTTCACGCAGGCAAGCGCTTGGTCGCACACTGCAGCCAACTCGCTACAAGGAAATCCCTCTCTCGATTTGTACGTTCTCGAAGAGCGTTTGACATCGCACTCGGCATCCTTGTTCCTCGCCAGTGTCTCGTATGACTGCTGCAGGCAAGTCCCGGGCGGGTGGCACCGGCCCTCTGCGTTCGATGGGCACATCTCGCAGCGGTTGTTGTAGCAGGTGCCATCGAGGCACTGATTGTCGTTGGTGCAAAAGCCGTTTGCAGGAACCCCAGTGCAGGCGGAGTTGTGCTTGGAGCCATGCTGAGCTGCCGGCGGGATCTTCGCAGTCATCTTCCCGAGTGCGATCGCGACACGAGGGTTGGCGACGCCCAGCGTCAGGTCGCTGCAGGCGGTGCGCGATGCAGCGAGGGCGCGGGACCAGTAGGCGAGCATCGCGTCGGCGGAGTCGCGGGCGTTGCGGGAGACTGGCGCCCACTTGCCGTCGTCGACCTGGAGGTTCTTCACCTCGCGGTTCCAGCTTTCCATCTCGCGGTCCTTCGCGCTGACACTCTGGAACCTGGCCTCCGTGTCGGCCTTCAGGCGCGCGGCCTCGGCCTGGATCGCGGGGATGCTCGTCGGATCGGCCTGCTTGTCGAGGAAGTCCTGCAGGGCGCGGTCGGTCTCCGCGCACTTGGTCGGCGCGGTGTCGAGGGTGAACTGCCACTGCTTGAGTCGCCGGAGCTGGGAAGCAGCGGCGTAAAACGCGACGATGTTCCTCGGCCACTCGTCCACGATGTGGTTCGCCCGCTGATCCTTGCCTTTCGCGTAGGACAACGCGGAGAGGAATGACTGGATCTCGTCGACCTTCTTCGTGGCCGAGCCAATACGCGAGTCGTCGGAGTCTCGCTCCGAACCGTAGAGGTAGGTCGCGGCCGCATCGAGCCGGTCCTCGATGTCCTTGATGATCTGGGTTCTGGATGCAGCCGACGTTCCGAGCGACTTCATCGCCGTCTCGATGAACGGCGCCTTCATCCCGGCGGTGACCTCCGCACAGGCCTTGCTCGCGACATCGAAGTCCGCCAGCCATGCGGAGTAGAGCTCGTTCGTGGCGCGAACGACGGAGTTGTGGACGTCGTTCCACCGACCGTCCGTGTCCGAGTAGTACAAGGCATCGGACTTGTACGCGTCGACGTCTCGCTTCTCGCTGTCGACCGGCCGCCATGTCGAGTCCGCCTTGCTCGAGAACGACGCGACCAGCTCGGGGATCCGCACGAGCCCGTCTGGATCGTTCTTGTCCGCAAACGGCTGGACCTGAGACTGGAGGTCGCGCTGGAATCCCTCGCAGCTCGTCTTCGCCGCGAGCGGAGAGTGCTCGCGTCCTTTGAGCTTGCTCAGGGCAACCGCGGTCTTCCGGAAGTGCTCGAGGTATCCTGGGTAGTAGTCGACGATTCGGCTCGCCGCCGAGTCGTCCCCTTTGATGGTACGCAAGCGGTCGACATTGCGGGCCACCTCGTCGGCGATCGAGACCGACCTCGAGACCGGCGCGTCGCTGGAAGCGCGAGGCAATTCG
>JAYSYE010000469.1:0-11594 GCA_043716635.1 Deltaproteobacteria bacterium
TCGCCAAATCCGCTCGATCCGACGAAGCCCATTCCCGGCCAGTGGAGCGATCCGGTGAACCCGGCGTACGTCGCGAGCGCGCCGCTGCAGACGTTCATCTTCATGCCGCGCCAGGTGCCGCCGAGCGGCAAGGTGCCGGTCGCCGTGTTCCAGCACGGCCTCGGCCAGTCGAAGGAGAACGCGTTCCTGATCGCGTCCCAGCTCGCCGCGGCGGGCTTCGCGACCGTGGCCATCGATGCGCAGGCCCACGGCTCGCGCGCGATCCAGATCTCGAACCAGGGTGCGTGTGCGGGCGCGCCGACGACCGGCCGGAACCCCGGGTGCTTCGCGCCGTTCCTGTCGCCGGATCTCGGCGCCACGCGCGACAACATCCGCCAGACCGTGCTCGACCAGGAGACGCTCGTCGCGGCCGTCGCGCACTGCGGCGTGACGCCGTGTGGCGATCTGAACGCCGACCCGACGAAGATCGTGTACATCGGACAGTCGCTCGGCGGGATCATCGGTAGCGTGACCACGGCCGTCCGCAGCGACCTGAAGGCATCGGTCCTGAACGTCCCCGGGGCGGGCTGGGTGGATATTCTCGAGAACACCGCGACGCGCGACATCAGCTGCTCGCTCGTCGACGGCCTCATCGGCGCGGGCGTGCTCGTCGGCGCGCCTTACAACAATGGCGGTACCCCGGGTGATTACTCGGACGACACGGGACTCTGCACGACTCCGGAGTGGAAGCAGCAGCCGGGCTACCAGCAGTTCGCCGTGATCGGCCGCTGGGTGCTCGATCCCGCCGACCCCGCGAACTTCAACAGGAAGCTCGCGACGAAGCGGTTCCTGATCCAGGAGGTCGTCGGCGATGCGGTCGTGCCGAACATCGCCACGGAGCGCGAAGCGGCCCTCGTCGGGCTCACGCCGGCCGACGCCGATCCGGGCGTGCCGAACCCGACCCCGCCGCCCCCGATGCAGCCGAGCGCGGCGATCGTGACTGCCCCGATGGCCACCAAGTACGTGCTCTATCGCAACCTGCCGGCCGCCGGCGGGTTCCCTGGCAACACGTTCCAGCACGGCTCGCTGCTCGCGCCGACGCCCGGCAACGACGGGGCGCTCGCGACCCTGCGCATGCAGACCGACGCGCTGTTCTACCTCATCAACAATCGCTGAAGAGAACGCCAGGACATGACCACCATCCGTAGAGTCTCCGGGCCCCTGGCCCTCGCCCTCGTCAGCGGGACAGCTTCCCTCGCGTCGGCGAACGCGTTCAACATCAGCGAGCACGACGCCGAGGCCACGGGCCGCGGCAATGCCGTCGCCGCGAGCGATACGGGCCCATCATCGATCGTCTTCAACCCCGGCGGCATCGCGGTCGTTGAGGGCGTGAATGTCGCGGTGAATGGTTCGCTCGTGGCCGCCAGCGGCCAGTACACGAACGACACCGACGGTACGGTCAAGACCGACTCGGGTCCCGTGGTGCTGCCCGCCGCGTTCATCACCGCGCGCGTTCACCCGATGGTCGCGGTCGCGCTCGGCTTTCACGCACCGTTTGGCCTCGACATCTCGTGGCCGAAGAACCATCCGCAGGCCGACGTGATCCAGGATCAGTCGCTGCGCACGTACTACGTGACGGCGGCGGTCGGCGTGAACCTCGACCGACAGGTGCGGGGGCTCTCCATCGGCGCCGGCATCGATCTCGTGCCCGCGACCGTCGAGCTGGCGCAGCAGATCCGCTTCGGCGACGTGGTGGGCAACGCGCACCTCGGAGGGACCGCATTCGGAATCGGCGGGCGCGCGGGCGTGATGTATCGCTCGCCGGACTTGCCGCTCAAGCTGGGTGCGATGTGGTCCTCGCAGGTGAAGCTCGATTTCAGCGGCACGGGTAACTTCGACGCCCCGAAGCCGTTCCGGAATCAGCTGCCGCCGGACGGCGACATCACGACGTCGATCGAGATGCCGATGAGTGTCTCGGGTGGCGTCGCGTACGGGATCACGCCGCAGCTCGAAGTGGAGGCCGACGTGCGCTGGCTCGACTGGAGCACGTTCAAGGAGCTCCGGATCAACCTGCCGGGCGGCAGCCAGAGCGTCGTGTCCGAGCAGTACCAGGACACGGTCTCGCTGAGGGTCGGCGCGGCGTACGAGCTACCGACGGTTCCGCTCGCGATCCGGGTCGGCTACATCTACGACCCGACGCCGATCCCGACGACGACGCTGTCGGCCCAGCTGCCCGACGCGAATCGCAACGTCCTGACGCTCGGTGGCAGCTATCGTTTCGGGAACTACGGCGTCCACGCCAGCGTCCTGTACGTGCTTCCGGCCACCCGCAAGACGTCCGATGCGCCGTTCATGCCGGAGTACAAGGCCGAGTACCAGGTGACGGCGCTCGTCGCGTCGCTGATGCTCACGGGCCACTTCGGCGGCAAGTAGATCGCTGCCTACACGAGCGCGGGTTCGATGAGATCGATCGACCGCCAGGCGCCCGATCGGTAGCGGTACACGAGCGCCCCCGCCGTCAATGCCATGTAGGCAGCGAGGCAGACCATCGCGCCGATGGCGCCGCCGTGGAACACGTGGATCACGAGGTACCCCGACGGGAGGAACACGAGCCAGGCGAGCGCGAGTCGTACGGCCATCGTCCACGTGGTGTCCCCGGCGGCCCGCAGCGTCTCGGCGAGGGTCATCGCGATCGCGTCGAAGAGCTGGTTCGCGGCGCTGATCACCAGCATCCCGGCGCCCACCGTGACGAGCGCGGCGGTCTGATCGCCCCCGGCGAACAGTCCGAGCAAGCGCGCCGGGGCGATCAGGTAGAGAGCAGTGATGGCGAGCATCCAGACGATGTTGCAGATCATCGTGAGCCGCACGGCGGGCCCCACGCGGTCGCGCTCGTTGTTACCGATCGCCGTGCCGGCGAGAATCGCGCCCGCGGACGCGAGCCCGAACGCCGGCATGAACGCGATCGAGTTGATCGCGATCACGACGTTCATCGCCGCGACCGTGGTGTCACCGAGGCCGGCGAGCAGCACGTTGATGAAGATCTGGAACGCGGCGAATTCCATGAAGTAGTTCACGCCGGTCGGCAGCCCGAACCGCACGACGCGCCGGAGCTCCGCGAACGAGAGCCCACGTGGCCGCACGCGCGCCGGCGCGCCGCCTCGGCCGGACCAGAACGCGACGAGCATGAAGATCGCGCCGCACCACGTCCCGATCGTGGTCGCGAGGGCGGTGCCGGCGACGCCCATCGCGGGGGCCCCGAGGTTCCCATCGATGAGCACCCAGTTGAGCGCGATGTTCACGACCATGGCGATGATGCCCGCGATCATCGCCATGTACGTGTTGCCGAGACCGCCGTAGAAGCTGCCGAGCGATTCGATGACGACGATGGCGGTCACCGACAGGAGCCGGATCGACATGTACGTCGCCATGTCGCGCTGCACCCCGGGGGAGTACGACGAGTGCGACAGGATCGGCCCGACAGCGGGGATCGCGGCCAGCGCGAGCAACCCGGCGGCGACCGCGATCGCGAGCCCGTAGTACGCGAAGCGGCCCGTGTGCGCGCGGTCACCACGCCCGACGAGCTGCGCCACGAAGCTCTGCACGATGAACACGGTGCCCATCGGGATCATGACGACCACGAACGTGTTCATGCCGCCGGTGGCGGTGGCCGCGATGGCCCCCGCTCCGAGGTGCGAGACCTGCAGCGCATCGGCGAACGTCATCACCGACTGCGTGGCGCGCGCGAGCACCATCGGGAGCGCGAGCTGGAGAAGCGTGCGCAGCGCCGTCGGCGGAGTGCCGGCTGTCACGGTGGGCCGGGCCGTCGACATCGGACCCAAACATGCGGGGCGGATGGCGGTCGCGCAAGCTCACCCATGCCAGGATCGGGTCCGTGGGCAAGCCCGAGCAGATGATTCTCGAGCTCGACGGGCATGCGGTGCCGGTCACGAATCCCGGCAAGCTCTACTTTCCAGCGGCGGGGATCACGAAGCTCGACCTGGTGCACTACTACCTCGCGGTCGCCGACGGTGCGCTCCGCGGAGTGGCGAGGCGGCCGATGAATCTCAAGCGCTTCGTGAACGGGATCGATGCGGAGCCGTTCTATCAAAAGCGAGCCGCTTCGAAGCGGCCGGACTGGGTCGAGACGGTGCGGTTCTCGTTTCCATCGGGGCGCAGCGCGGACGAGATCTGCGTGAGCACGCGCGCGCAGCTGGTGTACGTGGTGAACCTCGGCTGCGTGGACCTCAACCCGCATCCGGTGCGAGCGGAGGACATGGATCATCCCGACGAGCTGCGGATCGATCTCGACCCCGTCCCGGGCGTGGCCTGGCCGCAGATCGTGGAGGTCGCGCGTGTGGCGGGTGCCGTGCTCGCCGAGGTCGGGCTCGTGGGCTGGCCGAAGACGAGCGGGTCGCGCGGCATTCACATCTGGGCGCGCATCGAGCCCCGGTGGCCGTTCAAGACGGTGCGGCGGGCGGCGGTCGCGTTCGCGCGTGAGGTCGAGCGGAGAGCACCCACGATCGCGACGGCGAAGTGGTGGAAGGAGGAGCGCCACGGCGTGTTCGTGGACTTCAACCAGAACGCACGCGACCGCACCACCGCGAGCGCCTACTCCGTGCGGCCGATGCAGGATGCGCGCGTCTCGATGCCACTGTCGTGGGCCGAGCTCGACGCGTGCGACCCCGCCGATTTCACACTGCGCACGGTGCCCGCGCTCGTGGCCGCGCGCGGCGACGCGCACGCGGGCATCGATGCGGCCGTGGGCTCCCTCGATCGCCTGCTCCTGCTCGCCGACCAGCAGGAGGCCGCCGGTGCCGCTGACGCGCCGTGGCCCATGCACGAGGAGAAGCAGGCGGGTGAGCCCACGCGCATCGCACCGTCACGCGCTGCGAAGCCGCGGTCGGCCACTTCGCCGCGCGCTGCGACCCCCGCTGCGCCGCGCGTGAAGCTGCCGGTGATCACCGTCGCCAACGCGAAGCACAAGGCCGAGGCGCTCGCGGGCCTCGAGCGCTGGAGGGCCCGCCACCCCGATCTCGTCGCGCGGCTGCCACCCGAGGCCTATCTCGTCGACACGAATCGCGGCCGCTCGTCCATGTGGTACCGGGTCCGCGTGAACCTCAACGTGATCCCGCCGGCGCTGCATCCGCCTGTCGAGCCGCCCGATCCCGATTACGACTGGAGGTCCGAGTACTAGATCGCCAGCCGGCAGGCGAGGGCGCGATGGTCCGTGCCGGAGCCACCGTCGAGCCGGTCGGTTCCGGTGGCCACGCCGAGCGTCTGGCAGGTCCCTGCTGCGAAGTTCGAGATGACGTGATCGTAGATGTGGTTCCCGACGGGGAACGGGTAGAACGCCGTCGGCAGCGGCGGGCTGTGCTCCGCGGGGCCGCTGTGATAGCGGAACGCAGTGCCGGCGCCCACATGCGCACGCAGGTACTGCTCGGACGCGTCGTTGCCCGCGAACGGGTCGAGGTTGAAGTCTCCGCTCAGCAGCGTGCGGGGGCCCCGCGCGAGCGCGCGCGCGCCCTCGAACACCTGGACGAGCGCGGCGCGTCGACAGTCGACGGCCTTGCCGCTGGGCGGGTGGAGGTCGACCAGTCGGAACGGCCTCGCGTGGCGCGGCAGGATCGTGACCGCGGAGACGGAGAAGCCATCATCGCAGCCCGCGCCCGGCGGGGGTGCGGTCTCGTCGACATCCGCATCGGTGCAGAGCTCGCCCAGCGGGCAGCCCGCGATCGAGCCGAAGGCCATCTTCACGGCGACGCACTCGAAGTGGTTGCGGGTGTCGCACGCGATCGTGTAGCCAGGACCGACCAGCCGGCGGGATTGCTCCTTGACCACCGCCATGTGCTCGGCGAAACACGCCATCGCCGGTTCGTTCTCGGTCACGGCCTCGCACTGCTCGAGGCTCAGCACCTCCTGCAGGCTGATGACGTCCGGGTGCTGCGCTGCGATGCCTGCGGCGATCCGCTCCTCCGTGCTCGCGTAGCAGAGCTTGTACTTGTAGCCGCCGCAGCTGAGGGCCACGTTGCCGACGTTGGCCTGCAGCAGGGTCATCTCCGTGCCGGTCCCATCGCCCTTGCCGCCGGGACTGCCACTTGAGGCGCCATCGGAGCTGCCGTCATCCGCAGCGCCCGCGGCGCAGGCGGCCATGCTCAGGCCCAGCAGCAGCACGAGGCGGCTCTTCATGGGAACCGTCAACTACAAGCCCTGTGCCAGGGGGACCCGGCGGCGAGCGGTGCCTGCCCGGTCCCAAGGGCGTTCCGGTGTGCACCAGCGTTCGCCATGGCGACTCGGGCTGCCGGGTCGCAGTGGGGTCGGCGTTCACCGTGCCGACCGCGCAACGCGAATACGAATGCGTGTTCTTGGGAGCCGCGTCAGTCGGACTTTGGCAGCGCGGCCAGCCCCGCGCGAGCGCTCGCGCGGACCGCTTCGGACCCGTCGGTGAGTGCGGCGCGGAAGCGCCGTTCGGCGCCGCTGACATCGCGCTCGTGAAGGAGCAGCCAGCCGAGCATGGCCGACGCCTTGCCGGCGCGCAGCGAGCGCGGGTGGCGATCGAGGAAGTCCTCGAACGCGTGGATCGCGAGCAGGGGTTGACCGTTGCGCGCGCGCGCGACTGCGAGCCAGAAGCGCGCGTCCTCGAGGAGCGCTCCGCTGGGCGCCCCCATCGCGCGCTGGAACGCGAGTGCAGCCGCGGCCGGGTCGCCATCGCGCAGCGATCCGATGCCCTCCTGGAAGGCGCGCTCCATCGCCGACGTGCTCGGCCCGGCTGGCGTGGGGGCGACCGGCTCGAGCACCGCCGTGGCGCTCCCACGCGCGGGCCGCTGGGCGTGCAGGTGAGCGAGTGGAGTGGTAGCGATCGGCGGCACGCCAGCGGGCACCGCATGCGTTCCACCGTCCCAGCGCGCGCCGGCCTCGAGCATGACGGTCGGATCGCCAGTGTGGCGGACCTCGACGCGGCCGTGGCTGACATGGACCGCGATCAACCGATCGGCGATGACCACCACGTCGAACGCCGTGCCGCGCACCTCGACCTCCGCGTCGCCCACGATCACCCGGAACCGCTCGCCGGCGTGCAGCGGCGACACCTCGACGTGCACGGCACCGTCGTGGAGTCGTACCTGCTCGTCAGGCTGACTGCCGATCCACGCGTAGCTCGCGCCGGGCTCGGCCCGGACGGTGCCCCTGCGGACCGCTTCCACGACGCGCGCGACCGGGGGCGGCGCAGGCACGACCCTCATCGCGATGGCGAGGCGCTGACCGGCCGAGCGGGATACGCTCGTCCACGCGACGAGCGCGATCGCCGCCGCGAGCAGGAGCGGCACGGCAAGCGCGACCGTGCGAGGCAGGTGACGATGGCGCGCGTGCGGCGCCGATAGCGCCTCCGCGAGCGCGAGGAGCTGCGCACGGCTCTCCTCGAGATCGCGGCCTTGCTCGCGTGGGGATGGCATGGCCCGCGCGAGCTCGCCCAGCCGCGAGAGGGCGTCGACCTCGTGCGTGCATGTCGCGCAGTCCTGGACGTGCTGCTGGACCGCGTGTGGCTCACCCCGCCGCAGCCCGCGACCGAGCTCCTCGCGCGTCGGGCACCGACCGGGAGCTCGTCCCGACGGCCGCATCACGAGTGGCCCTCCGCGAGCGCGGCGCGCAGCGCCTGACGCGCCTCGTGCAGCCGGCGACCCAGAGTGCCGGGGCGGATCCCGAGAATGCGCGCCGCCTCGACGCCCGGCACCTCCTCGACGTCGCACATCACGAAGGCGACGCGCCGATCGTGCGTGAGCTCGCCCATCGCAACGCGGAGGCGCGCCATCTGCTCGGCGACAAGCAGCGGACCATCGAGCGCCGGCACCAGCGTCTCTGGAATGCTCGCGAGCGTGGACATGGCGGTGCGTCGACGGATCGCGCCACGCGCGTGCGTGCGGACGACGTTGTTCGCGATCCCGAGGATCCACGAGCGCACCGCCGCCTCCCCGCGAAACCTGCTCGCGCTGCGATACAGCTCGAGAAACGTCGACTGCACGAGATCGTCGAGGTCGCGCTCGTCGGAGCCGGCGAGCTGACCGATGAACCGTCGCACGTACGTCCGGTGCCGGTCGAACAGCCCACCCAGCGCCGCGATCTCGCCGACCGCGCACGCCGCGAGCAGCGCCTCGTCGGACATCTCTACCGGCGCCGAGCCGGCCGAGCGCCGCAGCGCGATGAGCTTGCCGGTCACGAGCGTGCCCTCACGCGCGTGCCCTCACGAGCCCTCGTACTGGAGCGCGAGGCTCCCGCGCGCAAATCCCCGCGGCGGCCCCGCGAGCGGCACCGCCGAGTCGGCTGCATCGGCAGGGGAGAACACGGCGGCATCGAACGCGACGTCGGCCCCGAGTGACCAGCGGCGCCCGAGCTGGCGGGCAACACTCAGGTGCACCCCCGCGCGGATCGCGCCGCCATCCACCTGGATCGTGCCCATCGTCGCCATGCCGGAGTCGGGATTGTACGCGCTGCGATCGAGCGCGAGGCCGAGCACCGCGCCGGGCGTCCAGCTCCAGCTCGCGTGTCGACGCGGGACGTCGACCACGACCATCAAGTCGACCTGCGTGCGCGCGGTCTCCATCGCCTCGGAGTCGCCGCGGCTCTGCGTGTCCTGGCTGAGGCGACCGAGGACGCCCGCGCACGCGGCTCCGAACCGGACGCACGCGAGCGCGGCGACCCCGAGCCACAGCGAGCCGTCGGAGCCCATCGCTGGTCCCGCGTTCGCCGCGACTCGCACCGCCGGTCCGCGCATGACCACGCGAGGCACGACGGCGGTCGCGATCGGGACCGGGTGCTCGCGCTCCTCGACCTGAGCGACCGGGCCGGCCGGCGGCGCCGAGAGCAACATCGAGTCGAGATCCGACCGCGCCCAGCTCTCGATCCAGGTCGCCGCCGTTGCCGCGTCGGTGACCTGCCGCTCGCTCACGCGGCCCGCGCTGTCGGTGACCTCGACGAGGACACCGCCGTCGCGACTCGAGAGCCGCGCGTGAATCGCGGGGCACTCCGCACCAGGCAACGTCGCGATCGCGTGCGCTTCGAGCGCAGCGTTGGCGGCGTCGCGTAGCGCGTCCGGACCCTCGACGATCGCGCTAGCCGGGCACGCCCCGGCTGTCGCAGTCGACACCACGCTCGCGACCGCGAGCGCCACTGCTGGTCCGAACGGTTGCCTAGTCCGCCGCGTCACCGCAACCGATCGTCGCGGGCAGGTTGTGGTCGGCCACCGCCGACTCCGCCGGCAGCGCGTCGTCGGCCGTCTCACCGTCGCCATCGCTCGTATCGGCCGTATCGGCTTCATCGCCGCCGTCGTTCTGGTTGGCGCCCGGGCCGCCATCGCACTCCGCGCCGGTCGCGGAGTCGATGCCGTCCACGCAGTCCGCGCCGCTCTCGCCGCACTGATCGCCTTCCTCCTCGGCGTCGTCCACGCAGATCGCGCCCGTCGTCGTGTCGACGCCGTTCTCGCACTCGCCATCGGCGGTATCGCTACCGCCGGCGGCGCCCGCGGGATCCTGGCGGAAGACATGGGTCGACGCGACACCGATGAAGCGCACGGTGCCGAGGTCGAACGGCGCCGCGCTGCCCTTCACGGTGAACGCAGCCTCGATCACGCCCGTGCTGCGGGGGAACACGAGCCCCGGCTGCTCGGCGGAGACGAGCTCGATGCGATAGCCAGCGCCCGTCGGGATCGCCAGCGAGAAGGCCCCGTCGGCCGCGACCGGCGACTCCGCCACCGTGGTGCTACCGCGCACGACGCGCACGGCGGACACCGCCGATGGAAAGCCCGCCTGGTCGACACGTCCAGACACGCTCTGGGACGAGTCCGACGTACAGCCCATGACGAGCGTGCCGGCAGCGAGAGTGAGAGTCGCGATCGAGATCCGGATCATGTGTGCTCCTGTGAGTGGAAGGGTGCGCGTGAATCGTGGGTGGAGGGATGAGGGACGCCTACTCGAGCTCGACGAACGCGCCGTCGGGCGCGAACGTGGCTTCCTTGCGCTTGCCCTTCACGGCGAACGCGAGCTCGTACGAGACCTTGGTGCCTGCCGTCATCTGCTCGGCCTTCGTGACCTTCGTCTTCGGGTACTTGGCCGCGAACGCCTTGGTGACGGCGGCGGGCAGGTCGGCGACCGCGATCGGCTGCTCGACCTGCGTGATCTCGCCCGTGGTGGAGATGTCGAGCTCGAGCGCGAGCGCGCCGACGGTGACGCGCGCCTCGAACTGATCGACGCCGTCCTCCTTCTCGGCGACGCACTTCGTGATCTTGCCCTTGGGGTACGCCTTCGTGACGGCGTCCGTGATCGTGGTCGGACACTTCCCTGCGTACGACGACGTCGCGGCTCCGAGGGACACCAGGAAGAACGCTGCCAATCCAGGTCGGTTCATGGACACGATGATAGGTGGCCGGCTCTCGAGAAAGCTTCGCGACAATCGTGCCTGGCTCGATCTTAATGTGGCGCTTGCCCGGCGTAGGCCTTCAGGGCCCTGCCGGGTTCGTCACTTCGTGCCGAAGATCGTCGCCAGCTCGAATGCTGCCGTCTCCTCGAGCTGGTCGTAGCGGCACTCGGAGACGGGCTTGTCGGGACGCCAGCGCTGGAGGTGGGTCGAGTGCCGGAATCGCCTCCCCTGCAGATGGTCGTACGAGATCTCCGCCACGCGCTCGAGCCGCAACGGCTCCCACGACAGGTCCTTGCCGCGGTTCCAGCGGCTGGTCGCGCCCGGCATGCGCTGCTCGCCGGGCGCCATCTCGTCCTGCCAGCTCGCCCACTCGCGCCAGGGATGCGCCTCGCGGGCGCCATCGCGCAGCGGCGCGAGCAGCGTCGCGAGGCTCTCGCGCTCCGACGCCTTGAACGAGGACGCGATGCCCACGTGGTGCAGCGTGCCGGTCGCGTCGTACAGCCCCAGCAGGAGCGAGCCGACGAGCCCCGCCGGGGTGCCCGCGGATGGCGCGCCGCCCTTGTACCAGCGGAACCCGGCGACCACGCAGTCGGCCGTGCGCTGGTGCTTGATCTTGAACATCGCCCGCTTGCCGGGCTGATACACGGCGCCTTCGGGTTTGGCCATCACGCCGTCGAGCCCCGCACCCTCGAAGCGCGCGAACCAGTCCGCGGCGACGGTGCGATCGCGCGTGGCGGGGGTGACATGCACCGGCGGCTCCACGCTCGCGAGTGCGGCGACGAGGCGCTCGCGCCGCTCGGCCTGTGGCAGCGCGCGCAGATCCTCGTCACCGAGCGCGAGCAGGTCCCATGCCACGTACGAGCTCGGCGACTGCGCGGCGAGGAGCTTCACGCGCGAGACCGCGGGGTGGATGCGCAGCAGCAGCGCATCGAAGTCGAGCCGGCCCGCCGTCGCGATCACGATCTCGCCGTCGAGCACGCACCGGTCGGGCAGGGTCGCGCGCAGCGACGCCTCCAGCTCGGGGAAGTAGCGTCCCAGCGGTTTCTCGTCGCGACTCTGGATCACCAGCTCGTCGCCGCTCTTGAACACGAGCGCGCGGAAGCCATCCCACTTCGGCTCGAACAGCCAGCCCGGCCCCGCGGGCAGGTCGTGCGCGAGCTTCGCCAGCATCGGTGCGATGGGAGGTTGCACCGGCAACTGCAGCGTCGGGT
>JAYSYE010000470.1:0-11491 GCA_043716635.1 Deltaproteobacteria bacterium
CCATCGCCTGCTCCTCGTCGAGGACCTCGTCCGGCGCCGGCGCGCCGACGAGTACCGGCGTCAGTTCGCCACCCAGCGCAGCGCGCGGATCGATCCGAACCCGCACCAGATCGATGCGGTCGTCTTCGCGCTGGCGCGCATCCCCGATGGCGGCTGCATCCTCGCCGACGAGGTCGGCCTCGGAAAGACCATCGAGGCGGGGCTCGTGATCGCGCAGCTGCGCGCGGAGGGCGCCGAGCGCATCCTGATCGTCACGCCGAAGGCCCTGCTCGGCCAGTGGAAGGCCGAGCTTTACGCGCTGTTCCACATCGACGCGATGGAGGTCCGGCGCGACGGCGCCGGCTCCGATGGCACCGGCGTCTTCCTCGCCACCCGCGACACCATCGGCAGGGCGCACATACTCCGACCACCGGTACGGATCCGCCGGGCTACTCGTGGCCCAGGATTCACCACTCCCGGATCGGCGGGTACAGCACGGGCGCGGGGGTCTCCGCCATCGCGGGCTCGAGAGCCGCCCCCACGGGGAACCGCGGCGCCAGGCCGGTCTCGAATCGACGCGTGGTCTGGAACATGTCGTACTGGTTCTCCAGGTAGTGAAGCGACGGGATATATCCATACTTCGCCTCCAGTTCCTGCGCGATCGCGGACACCGGGCTCACGGTGTACAGACTCCCCTCTTGGAGGTTCACGTGGGTCTTGAGCTGCCAGGGCCGCTCGGCCGGCGTCCAGTCCTCTCGATCAAACAGATCGCACCACTCGAACTGGAAGTGGAGCAACGACCTCCACCTCGGCGCGGTGTACAGGCGTCGCCAGAACTCATCCGCCGGCCGGTTTCCTTGAACGGTGGACATCTCTAGCCAGAGCAAGTTGTCGATGTACGGACACTCCGCCAGCAACTCGAGGTCGCGTTCTTGTAGTACCCAGGAGTGATACTTGCTGCGTGTAAACGAGATCGACCGCAGCCTGCGCAGGGTGGGACAATGAACGAGCTCTTCGATGGGCGACGGATACGGGTGGGCCGGCTCCCAGTCCTTCGGCCTGATGATCGGGACGAAATTGATGTGCCGGACCGGCCACTGGTTCAGCAGCCGCTCCCCGTGCTCGATGAAGTAGTACGGCTCGATATTGAGCTGCTCGAGGAATCCCCGATCGCTCAGTCCTGGCTCGCAATGTTCGGAGATGGCGACCGAGATTCGATTATAGGTTGCAGAATCGCACCCCTCCCTCCTGACGCCGGCGCGGATCAACTCGGCAAACGCTGGATCTTTCGCTTGCAGCGCTGCTGCGTACTCGAGGCGCGGCTCGTCGTCCCAGGGACGTGCAACCACATCCTTCATGATCTCCTGGAGCGTTCTCACAAGACCTCCTTGATTGTCCCTGCTGCTGACGACCCCTGAACTGCTGTGCTCGCAAAGCCGCCGGAGAAGTTCCCGCTCTTCCCGTGCGCGTCTTCGCGCTCCGCTCTCCGAATGATTGCTTGCCCCTCCGGACTGAACAAGTCCGTGGGAACCTGCCGACTCGCCGCGCCGGTCACGTCGAAGTTGACGGTTTTCTCGCCATTCTTGATCATCACCCGGTACCCCACGTACCGGTCATCTAGCGTCGTCAGGACTCGGTACTTCACTGGCCTTAGATTCCGCTTCGCCCACAGCACCAGATCTGCCACGGCCGGCGGCAGCTGTGGGGGTCGCCCGACGGATCCGATGTACGCGTCGCCTGCAATCGGCACACGAGGGTCCACCTTGAAGTGCAGGTGCCCGTTGGCATCCTCGGACACCGCCGGCGCTTCAGGATAGAAGTCGATGACTTCGACATCCAGCGCCGGGCGAACCGTGGCGCGTTCGACGCCGAGGCCGTACCTTCGGATGAGCTCGGGGGTGCCGTACTTCCTGCCCAGCTCCATGAATTGCGTGTTCTTCAGCAAGCCGTCGGGGCTATCGCGGCCAACCATCGTGACGCGCACGTCGGCGTGCTTCAACACGAGCTCCGCCGCGCTGATCCCGGTCCCGCTCGTTCCGCCGATCACCACGTGCTCCGGGTGCCACGCGCCCGGGGTGTCGGGGAACATCTCCGCGAGCTGCGCGGCGAGGTTGGCGCCGTCACCGAGCGCGACCTGACGCGCCCCCTGCGGTCGCCGCGCCTCGAGCGTGTGCCACTCCTGGATTGACGTGATCTCCCCCAGCCCCGAGTTGGCGACCCACTGCTTCAGCTCGACCTCGTACGGTCCTTCCAGCGCGTGTGCGATCGTTTCTGCATCGGCGCGCGTCGGGTGCTCGATACTGCGGATGCGAGCCGCGGCCCGTGCGGCTGCGTCCTTCAATGGTTGAGTGGCAGCACGGTTCGTGTCCATCAGCTTCAGTCTGGCTTCGATACCGAACACGGCGTCGGCGATCGGGATCCGCGGCGAACCCGGGATCGCCTCGGGGACGAATCCCGTCGCAAACGTTCGATTCCCCTTCACCTCCACCGTCAAGACCTCGCCACTGGCCGCCACCGTGATGTCCATCAACACCCTGCCTCGACCATCCATGCGCGGCACCACCACCCCATCGATCACAGCGCCCCGCGTCGCGAGCGTGTCTTCCCAGAAGCGGATCGCGGAGAGCGGAACACGTTGATCGGGGTCCGCCACCTGCCGCACGTCGCCGAAGCTCGCCTTGGCCAGCTCGGTGAGCTGCTGGCCGGTCTGCGCGATCACGTCGCCACCGTCCGCCTGCCAGCGGCCACTCGCATCGACCAGCAGCGCGCCCGGGTCGCGGCCCGCCAGCGCCGCCCCGCCTCCCGCCTGGATCTTGTCGATCTGCACGTAGTTACCGTGCGACATCTTCGCCGCCCTCGCGCGCAGATCCGCCACCGTATGCTCGCTCACGAGCGCCCGGTGCCGGGCCGCGGCGTCCGCGAACGCCTGGAGTTGCTCGGCACGGGCTTGATGTCCGGGTCCCGCCACGACATACGCCTCCGGCCGTCGCACGGTTCGCCGGGCCGCTCGCTCGAGGTCTTGCTGCTGGTCCTCGAGGATGGCGGACTCCACGAGGGCGCGCTCACGCGGCTTCGCGCGTTGCGCGGCAACGAGCAGCTCGCGTCCCGCCTCGTCGAGATGGGACGACACGCGCTCGAGGGCCGCCTCGCCGTCGCGGCCCGCGCGGATGCCGAGCTCTGCCGCGAGAGCAATCGCCTCGCGATGGATCGCTGCCGCACGCTGCGGATGCTCCGTCAGCTCGCGCGCCAGCACGCGCAGCTCGGCGAGCCGACCGATCTGGTCGCCGCGCAGGGCGCCCGGCGTGACGCCGCTGGCATAGTCGCCCGCCAGCGCGCGCGCGTGCACCGCGAGAAGCCGGGCCACCCCGTGCGCCAGGCCGCGCTCGACATCGGCCGGACTCAACGCGCTCGACAGCTGCAGGACGTGCTCGCCTTCGATGATCCCCGTGCGTGACGAGCTCGGCCGCCGCGACGAGTTCGCCACCAGGCGCGCCAGATCGCCGCCCGCGATCTCCGCGAACACGATCTCCACCGACGTCTGCGCGCCAGACTCCAGCGTGACGATGTACGTGTGCGTGTTCCCGCTGCCCTCCGGGACGATCGCCACGGCGCCCACCATGGGCGCGAGGCTCGGGATCGCCGTCGTCACGGCGTGCTCGAGATCCGCCAGGTTGGCGCGCTGACTGCGAGGGCGCATCTGCGAACCGGCGACCGCCGCGACCTCCGTCGATAGCTCGTGGCGACCGGCGGGCTGTGCCTTCGTCGGCGGCCGCGCCCGTTCGTAGATCTGGATCGCCCGGCCGTCGATCGTGAGCGTCGCGAGTCCGCGTTCCGGCTCCCATCGCTCTTCCACGTGTCGCCGCAGGCGTCGGGCCATCGCCGCCGTCTCGTAGATCTCTTCGTGGGTTCCGCGCCAGGTTGTCCCGGGCACGAGCTCCTCGAGCCCGCGCAGTCGCAGCGATACCTCGAGCATCGTGTCGCTCTTCACCGCCCGGACCTGGCTCTGGAGGTCCGCTTCCATCTCCGCCAGCTCGGCCGCTGACGGAGCCTTGTCGCCAGCGTGTGCGAAGGTGGCCGGGTCCTTCAGCAGCGCCAGTGTTTCCTCCAGGATGCGCGCCTTGCGCTCCATGAGGTCGAGCGCTTGACTGGCATCGCGCCCGCGCTCGACGACCTTGGCGAACCGGAGCGCCTCCTCCTCGAGGCGAACCAGATCGGCCGCCCGCGTCGACCTGCTGGCCTCCGCCAGCCGGCGCGTGGTCGCGTGGTGCTCTGCGATGCTCGCGCCCACATAGCGGCCGATCGTGATGGCTGCACTTTGAGACAGCAGGTCGCTCCAGGTGGCATCGTCCACCGTGCCCCCGCGGGCGAGCGTGAGCGCCTCGCCGACGGCCATGCCGAGGATCGCGTGGCCCGTGACGGCGAGAGTCTCGTGCATTACCCACTTCGCCGCCGTCGCCGGCAGCGACTTCGCCGCGCGCGCGGCGACCTGCCCCTCCACCGCGGCGAGCGCGGCGAGCTGTGCTTCGTAGGCCCCGACGACGAGCTCCGCGGTGCGAAGATTCTTCGCGAGCCAGCCCACGCCCATCGACGCGCCGGTGAACACGGCGTTGTCGACGAGCGTCGAGGCCATCGACTGGCCGGTCAGCAGAGACTGACCGGCTGCTGTGATGGTCACCTCGGTGGCAGCCCCGCCGATGCCCGCGGCGAGCTCCCCGGCCGCGGACAGGCCGGCCGCTGTCGTGAGCTGGCCACTGATCGAGGCCGCGACCGCAGCGCCCGCCGTGCTGGCCGTGATCGCCAGCGCCAGCAGCTCGGCGAACGTGATGATCTGCTTCCGGACCTCGAGGCTGTGGATCTGCGTGTACGCACTCGCAAGAAAGCGATCGAGCTCTGCATTCGACTTGAGAGCCGCGAGCTCGTCCTGTCCGTGCCCCACCGCCACCCGCGCCTTGTCGAGCGCGGCACGCCCGACGATCGGCGCCACGCCTTGCCCGATCCCAGCCGCGGCGAGCCTCGCCAGCACCGCACCGAGTCCTCGATGAATCTGCTCGCTGCCCTTTCGCAGGTTGTCGAGACCCGCAAAGAAGGCCGTCGCCATGTGGCCGACGACGCCGGCCTCCGCCGCGACCCCCGCCTGGTCGAGGTGATCCAGCTGGATCTGCAACCGATGGACCTCGGCGAGCAGCGCGAGCTTCTGGGCGTCGATCTCCACCCCTTGCAGCTCCACCGCGTCGACCTGGTCCCCGTTCACGAGCTCCGTCATGAGCTGCTGGCCGCGCTGCATCGTGTGTGCGTAGAGCGCGGACTGCCCATCGAGCGCGGCATCGGTCCCCGCCACCCCGGTCGCGAGCGCGCGCTGGTTCTCGGCGGCCGCAAGGTTGTCGCGAAGCGCCGCAATGGTGAGGCCGGACTCGAGCTCGTGGGCCCGCGCGATCAGCGCCCGGCTCGTCACTCCCAGGTGCGATGCGGATGCCGCGGCCGCGTACGCCTCGACGACGTGAAAGAACGGACTGCTCGTGGCGGTGGTCGCCTGGGCGGAGGGAACGCGCGCGAGCGAACCGGCAATCTCGAACAGCCGGTCGTTCTGGACGTCCGCGACCTTCGACCAGGCGGTGCGATCGACCTCGGACATCCGCGCCGACGGGACGCTGCGAACCGAGGCGAAGAGCATGGCAGGCAGGAGCTGCCCACTGAGGCCCCACGCATGCAGCAGCTCGCTCATCTGATCGAGCTGGAGCCCACATGACCGGAACCGATCGGCGAGAGCGTCCGCGCTGTAGACTGGCGCCGGCTCGCCCGCGGCCTCCGCGAGTGCCAGCTCGGATGCGAGCGTGCTGCCACCCAGCTCTGCGATCGCGAGCTGACCCGTGGCAATCGTCTCGTCGCGAACGAGTGCGGCGCTCGGTGCGTATTGCCTGGCCTCGTCGATAGCGCGGGCCCAGCTCGTCGGCAGCCGGAAGAGCGGTCCCGCCGCCACGATCCCATACGCGTAGACCGATGCGCTCGCGGAGGGTGTGGGACGGGCTGCCGTCGCGTACAGGTGCGCCGCGACCTCCTCGACCGTCGCGCCTGGTTGATCGCAGCGGACGTAGTTCCACAGCGCGGCGTCCTCCGGACCCATCCAGTGCAGCGTCACGGGTCGCAGCGCTGCGAGCGGGATCGGCTCGACGCCTAGGGCGTGCTCCGTGGTGATCACGCCTGGGGCCAGCAGCGCCTGCTTCACGAACGCATCGATGGGCGCCGATTCGATGAGGTGGCGCTCGTTGCTGACGGCCGGGCCGAGTGCATCCGCTGCTCGCACGAGTCGCGGGACGAGCCGGCGAAGCGAGATCACGGTCGCCTGCTGCAGCAGCCGCGCGAACGTGCTGCTGATCGCCGGATTCCACAGCGCACCCTCGATGCAGTAGCTCTCCACGCTCGCGAGCGGATCGAGTGGATAGAACACCTCGCGGACGAGCGTCTGGTCGAGTGCATTCAGCGCCACGTGAACGGAGGTGACGAGCTCGTGGCCGAACTGCGCCTCCGAGATCCAGCGAGCGCGCGGATCGACGTCCGGCCACGAGACCGCGTGAAGGTACGTCTGGATCTCGAGCCATAGCTGGATCCGGTGGCGATGCAGGAAGTCCCGGGCGCCGCCGCCGGGAGTCGGGGCAGCTCCAGGCGCTGTGGATTGGTGCCCGACATGCCCTTGCCGCTCGTCCGCGTGCTGGGGCAGTGGAGGGGTCGTCGCGCTCTCGGCATCGGGCACCGCCGCGGAGGCGACCGTCGGACTGGGCAGTTGCATCGCTGCCTCGGCGACCTCGATCGCGCGCAGACGTGCCAGCAGCACGTTCCGCCGCCGCGCGGCGTCGCCGTGGGCTGCCGCGAGGAATCGCTTGGTGTCGGTCGTGGTCCGTGCCGTCGCGAGGGTCGCGCGGAGCGTGTCCCGGGCCTGACTCCAGCCGAGTCTTCCCCGTGGCATCGCCTCGAACGCGGCTTCGACCCGCTCCATGTCGGCGTCGAGCTGCGCCACCGCGTCCGCGCCCCTCTCGTCCAGGCTGGGGCCAGGGGCCTGTGGTGCGGCGTCGGCGTGCGGCGACTGATACGTGCTGGCTGGCGTGTAGGTGTGGGTCGGCCCTCTCGATTCGTACTCGTGGCTCACGGGCAGCACGCATCGGCCACGGTCCCCGACGGTTGCGTAGAAAGACGCGGGACCGCCCGACCGGCCCACGCAAGTGCTCGCGCGGAGCCGGTGACCGCAGGCGATCGGTAGCTCCTAACCTCGCGACCTTGCCTTCGCCGACGTGTCAGCTTCCGTGGCGGTCTCGTCTCGAAGCCGTGCGCCGCCGCGTACAGTGGAGCCGGAGTGCTACGCGCCCAGCAGGACTCCAGCCACCGCTTCGCCTTGACCGCCGCGCAGGCTGAAGCAGTCACTCCGTACGGTGACGCGATGATTGCAAACCTCAGGTATCTCGCTCTGGTATGGGTCGTGGGCTGCGGGGGCGAGCCGAGCCCTGTCGAGAAGTGCGACGACCTCGTCGACGTGTTGTGCGATCGCGGGGTCCAGTGCCTCGGAGGCACCCACGCCGAGTGCGTGCAGGCCCTTCAGTCGGGGCTGCCGTGCGGGTCGGCCAAGGCGGTCAGCGCCAGCTACGACCGCTGCATCGACCAGCTGCAGGGGGCCAGCTGCGCCTCGCTGTTCCCACCGGATCCGCAATCTGGCCAACCCGCGCTCCGACTGCCCGCGGACTGCATGAGCGTCGTCCTCACCCGCACGGCGGGTGTACCGACGGCGACCTTCTCGATGCCGCGACCGAACCCGACCGTCGCGCAGTGACCTGCGAGCGATCACGACGGACGACCGCATCACAGACTGAGGCGGACCGGCCCTAGCATGGTGACATGCAGCAGCGAATCAAGCTCGACCCGGTGGCGTATGCGCTCCTCTGCGGAGTGATCGGCCTCCAGCTCTACGCGACGTTCCTACGGTCGAGCAATGCCGACGAAATCATCGAAGCATCCGATCGCGAATACCAGAGCTCCGTGTTCAACGACGCGGACAGCAAGGGGGTGATGCACCAGGTATTCCGGCAGAACGAAGTCGATCGCGATCTGCTCAAGGCCATCCTGTATCGCTGTCACTGACGCGGCGCGCCCGGCCCGCATCGCGACGCTGACGTTCGACGTTGGTATGCTCGATTGATCGCGGCAGGCGCGCTCGTAGCCGTGTCCCGCGCACGGCGCCAGGGGTGGCATCGCGGGGCTGGCGACTGCGAGAGCCTCGTATTCGCGTGGCGCCCGCGCGCCGCACACCGCTCACGCGTGCCCGCGGTGTACGGTCGCCCGATGGATAGTCACGTGGAGATCGAACGCGCCCTCGCCGGGCTGACAGCCCGGACCTACTCGGTCCAGGAAGCTACGGCGGCGATCCCGGACGCAAGTGGACTCTATGCATGGTGGGTCGTCGGGGACGCGCTGCCCGGGGTGCCCACGACGACGCTAGAAGCGAGCACCGGGGCGGCGCTCGTCTACATCGGGGTCGCGCCCAACGCGGCCAACTCCAAGAAGACGTTGCGCTCGCGGGTCGTGGACAATCATCTCAACGGGAGCATCGCGACATCGACGGTCCGGCACTCGCTGGCTTCGCTCGTGGTCGACAAGCTTTCACTGAAGCCGACCACGAAGGGGACGAAGGTCGCGCTGCCGCCGGAGCAGAACACCGAGCTCACCGCGTGGCAATCGATGCACCTGCGGGTCAGCTGGCATGCCACCCCGGACCCGTGGCTGATCGAGAGCGCCGTCATCGCTGCGCTCGCGCCGCCGCTGAATCTTGCGGGCAACGAAGGACATGCATTCCACGGCACGCTGACGGCGGCTCGAGCCGCGCTGAAGCAGAGCGCCCGCTAGCGTCGACTTCCTCGACGCGGATCACCCTGGCAGTGACCTCACACGGTGCGCAGCGGTTCTGCCCTACGACAACCGGCGCCAGCGCGCGCGCGTGGCCGCTCCCAAGCTCAACTCGGATTCACGCGAACCGCTGCGTCGTGCGCGGCGGTTGCGGGGCCGATGATGCGGTCGCGCGTCCAGCCGGCCGCTGGCAGCCTCCCCGCCATCGAACGCCGTGCGATGGTGTTCGCAACGCGCGCTGCACGTCGTGAGGGGCCCGTGGCGAATCCAGGAAGTGGACCGATGACATCGTCACTCGTGCGCGGATTGTTCGAAGGGCCGATCGATATCGTCGGGGATATCCATGGTGAAGCGGATGCGCTGCGCCGGCTGCTCCACACGCTCGGCTACAACGCACATGGCGAGCATCCACGAGGCAGGCGACTCGTCTTCCTGGGAGACCTGTGTGACCGCGGACCCGACAGTCCTGCGGTCATCGAGCTCGTGCGGGGCCTCGTCGAGCGCGACCTCGCACAGTGCATCCTCGGCAACCACGAGCTGAACTTGCTGCGGCGCGACGCGAAGCACGGGAACCGCTGGTACCTCGACCCGGCGCACCCGGAGCAGCGCGGCGAGTTCCAGCATTCACGCCCCGCGGCCGCCGAGCGTGTCCCCGGCTGGCATGACTTCTTCCTCTCACTTCCTCTCGCACTCGAGCGCGACGACCTCCGGGTCGCCCATGCGGCCTGGCATGGCCCATCGATCGACGCCGCGCGCGCGAGCACACACGCGAGTGCGCTCGAGATGTTCGAGCATTCCGAGCGAGCCCTCCTGGACGAGCTCCACCAGGGCGGACTCTCCAACGCGGCGGCGGCCGAGGAGCGCGATTACGCGGAGGCGCTCGTCACGGAAACTGCGGATGTACCTGTGCTGGAGAGCCTGGCCCGCAAGGACGAGTGGTCCCAGATGAACAATCCGGTCCGCGTCATCACCTCCGGGGCCGAGCGAGCAACGAGATTGCCATTCTGGGCGAACGGCAAATGGCGGATGTGTGACCGCGTGCGGTGGTGGGACGAGTATCCCGATCCGACGCCTGTGATCGTGGGCCACTACTGGCGCATCGCCGCCGATCTGCGGGGGAGCGACGTCAGCGGTGGCAAGCCGGACCTCTTCGAGGGCACGCGTCACAACGAGTGGCTCGGGCCGGCCCACAACGTCTTCTGCGTCGACTTTTCGGTCGGCGGCCGCTACCGAGAGCGAGCTCGCGGTGCAGGTGTGTTCGAGACGCGGCTGGCCGCGGTGCGCTGGCCTGAACAGGAGCTCGCCTTCGACGACGCGCCGACTGTCTCCATGATCCGGTAACCCCGGTGCTCGCTCGCTGCCGGACGGGTAGGCCTCGGGCGTCGCAATGCATCACCGTGATAGCGTGCGCAGCGATGCAAAGACTTTCGGCGCTCCTTGTGATTCTCGCCGGATGTGCATCCGGCGCAAAGTCAGCAGCACGGACGGAGCCTGCGAACGTCTCGTCGACGACCACGCAGGCGGCCGCGCAACCGGGAGACGACGCACCCGAACCGGGGCCCGGCGAGAAGCGGATGGTCGTGACGCAGGCGATGATGGTCGCGATCGCAGCCAGGACGGAGCCGCTCGCGAGCTTCGTCGACGCGAAGCGTGGCGTGGTCTTCGTCGACGACTCCGGGATGCCGGGCGAGGACGTGCCACCGCCGGAAGCCCCGTCGCTCAAATGTGGAGCGCAGCTCACGGCGCTCGTCGAGCGATTTCAGACCGAGCTCTCCGCGGACGATGGCATCAAGGCCGCTCGCGAGGAGAGTCGACTCCACTGCTCGAATAAACCGAGCCCGCCGCGCTGCAGCCTCGGCGCTCCGATGGAGTGGAGTCCTGCGATTCACTTCGTGTTCGGTGTCGATCCGGCCCGCGGCGTCGTGCTGCGAGGGATCGCGCTCAACGACGAGGCCGCTGTCAGCGGAGATGCCGTCGAGCAGCACCGCGCCGAGCAGATCGCCCAGATCGACAAGCTCGCCGCCAAGGGCTGCCCGTAGCGACGGACTTCGCGGCTCGCCGGGATCCGCGTGCAAAGGCAAGCGCGCCTTAACAGATCGGGCCCGAAACCGCGTTCGCAGCGAAGCCGCACCGCGACCAGCGCCGGGACGATCCCCAGGCCGCCGATCCAGCCTGCGCTGCGGTCGAGCGGATCACGGCGCTGATCGCGTTGCGAACCCACCTGCAAGAGCGCGATCGTACCGGGCCAGCCGCGCGTTACCCCATGAAGACGACACTGCTCCTACCGGTGCACCGGCGGTTCGTAGATCCTGAACGCGTCGGCACGTGCGCGCGCTTCCGCGTCCGCCCGCGGGCGCGGCTGGTACCTCGTTGAAGCTCCACCTCCTCCACCGCCTGCTCCTCGTGGAGGACCTCGTCCGGCGCCGGCGCGCGGACGAGTACCGGCGTCAGTTCGCGACCCAGCGGAGCGCGCGCATCGATGCGAATCCGCACCAGATCGACGCGGTGGTCTTCGCGCTGTCGCGCATTCCCGACGGCGGCTGCATCCTCGCGGACGAGGTCGGCCTCGGGAAGACCATCGAGGCGGGGCTCGTCATCGCGCAGCTGCGCGCGGAGGGGGCGCGGC
>JAYSYE010000048.1:0-2433 GCA_043716635.1 Deltaproteobacteria bacterium
CGCTCGAGCAAGCGCTCGAGGCTCTGGCCCACCTGACCGTCATCCGGCGTGAGGGGCAGCAGCGCCTGGTAGTACTGGATGGCCTTGTCGGCCTGGTTCGCGACATCCTTCGCGAGCTGCGCGGCTTCGCGGAGCAGGCGGATGCGGCGCGCCTTGTCGCGCGTGACGCCGATGGCGCGGTCGTAGAGCCCGAACGCGTCCTTCCACCGCTCGGCGCCCGTGTACAGCACGGAGAGGCGCTGCAGCGCGGAGTCGGACGCGGGGGCGAGCACGGTGACGCGGCCGAGGATCCCCTCGAGGACGGTCGGATCGTCGCCGAACCACGTGTCGCAGAAGGTGGCGGCGCGATCGCCGATCATCTCGGCGACCTGCGGTTCGAGGTCTGCCGTCAGCGTCTCGCGATACAGCGCCACGACATCGTCGGGACGGTCGAGCTCCGAGGCGAGCTCCTCCACCTGTTCCCACGTGCTGACGCCGTGAGGCGAATGTTTGACGGCAGCAGCAGCTTCCTTCAGCGCGGAGAGGTCGGCCATGCGGAAAAAAATTCTAGCTGACTCCCAGCTAGAACGCGCGGTGGATGCCCAATGACACCGCGAACGGCGGCTGGAATCCGGTCGGAGCGTGGAAGGCCGTGCGGCGCCGGAGGGTGTCCCCGCCCTCGTAACGCAGGAAGACGAGGTCCGACGCGTCGCCCCCGACGATCGGGCGGGTCGTCAGGTTGGCGTAGACCTCGTCGAGGCTGGTCGCCACGGCGCGGTCGAAGACGTTGAACGCGTCGAGGGTGATGTCCGTGGCATGCCAGCGGGCAAGCAGACGCAGGTTCACCTGCGAGATCATCTGGGACCGCCCGTACTCGCCGCGCGGGAGGAGGTACACGAGGCCCTGGTCCGTCGAGGCGAGGACGTTGCGGGGCCGACCGCTCTGCAGCGTGACGCGGGTGGAGGCGCCCACCTCGAGCCCGCGGAGGTGACCGCGATGGGCGGCCTCGAGGGCGAACCGGTGGCCCGCGTCGGTCGGCAGCCTGCCGTCGACGTTCGTGCGGTCGAGGTCGAAGTCCGTTCCCGCGTACAGGGTCGCGCCCTGTCTCGGATCGTACGGACCCGTCCAGTTGCCGACGGCGCGCGTGAACGAGTACGTCGCGCGTATGGTGGTGGCGGGGGAGGGGACGAGCGCGACCTCGAAGGCGGCGACGAGGGTGTCGCGGCGCGCAGGAGGCATGGCGGCCGTGCGGCCCGGGTTGTCGACGTCGACGGTGAACCTCTCGCGATCGAGGGACACGGTCTCGAGACCCCGCTTCAGGGACCGGCCCTGGACCCACGCGCCGATCCGCGCCAGCCCCGCCTGGCCGACCTCGACGCCGGCGGTGCCTTCGTCCTGCGCGACCGGCTCGATGCCCGCGGCGACCAGCGTCGATGCGCCGGTGTCGATGCGGCGGTCCGTGCCGAGCGGGCTCGCGATGTCGCGCACGGTCCGGTCGCCGGCCGTGACGGTCGCGCCGAGGCCCGCGGGCAGCATCGCGTAGCTGCGCGTGTAGCTCGCGAATGCCCGCGATGCGCCGCCGCCGAGGAAGTCGTAGGCGACGGCGAACCTCGGCGCGAGCTCGTGGTCGAACTGCAGCTGCGTGCCCACCTCCATCAACTCGACGCGCAGGCCGCCATCGATCCGCAGTCCGGGTGCGACCTCGGCGGTGTCCTCCACGTAGGCGGCCGCGTAGCGCGAGCGGTACGTCAGGGCTTGCGACGCGCGGTACTCGCATGCGCCGCCGGCCTCGGGCGCGCACGTCGTGCCGTAGAACTGCTCGGTGTCGGTGTGCCCGTCGAACAGCGACCGCACGAGGGCGCCGCCGGAGTAGCGCGAGGTGGTGACGAGCCGCGCATCCTCGCCGGTGGTGCCGACGCGCAGCACGTGGACGCCGATCTGGTGCGCGAGCTCGGCGGTGACCGACGGGCGATCGGCCGTCTGCTCCACGAGCAGGCCGGCGCCGCCCGACACGAAGAACCCGAACGGCACGGGACAGTTCGTGATGGCGGGCGTGGGGTCCTGGGCCAGGTCCATCGCATCGGTGCACGCCGCGGCGAGCACGGGGTCGGAGGCGAGCGTCGCGGGGACGTACGCGGACTGGAGCTGACGCGCGTCGGCGGCAGCCGTGCGTGGGGCGTCGCGCCGCTGGCTGCGGTGCCAGGCGAGCTGGACGCGCGCCGTGGTCGAGCGCCAGCGGCCGCGATACGTGGCGATGCCATCGGCGACGAGGCTCGTGCGCTCGATGCCGGTGTCGATCGTGGCGTTCGCGAGGAAGCTCGCATCGCGCCCGGCGCTGCCGACGAGGGTCAGGTCGAGGGCGTGGTGGCCGTGCTCCCAGCCGAGGCGGGCGAGGACGGGGACCGCGAAGTCGAGCGTGCGTGCGCGCGTGGTCTCGATCGGCGTGAGCGTGAT
>JAYSYE010000471.1:0-11486 GCA_043716635.1 Deltaproteobacteria bacterium
GGGGACCGCCGGAGCCGAAGTCGACCATGAGGGGCGCGCCGCGAGCGACGGGGCCCTCGGTGACGCGGTGGCCCTCCACGTAGGTGCCGTTCGAGCTCCCGAGGTCCACGAGGACCCACGCGCTGTCATCGTGGCGCAGCTCCGCGTGGCGCGAGCTCGCGTCGATATCCTTGTGCGCGTCGAACGAGACCTCGCACTCGGGGTGCCGCCCGAAGCGGACGCGCGTCTCGCCCGGAAACTCCTGGCGCTGCCCGCGCCGGCTCCCTCCCACGTGGTCGATGACGATGCGGGGCGCGCCCACGCGGGCACTCTACCCCCGCGGGTCAGAGGTCAGGTCGCCAACCACCACACGATCACGCTCGCGACCACCGCGAGCGCGAGCACCAGCCACCACGGTGGTGCGTGGGAGAGCCGCTCGCGCGCGGGGCTCGCGCCGTTGCCGTCGACGTCCGCCCCGGGAGGAACCCCGATCCCGATCCGAGACCGCACCACGGAGTGCTGCCCCGTGACCGGGAGTTGGGTCGGGATCCCCGCGGTCGGAAGCCCGATGCGCGCAGCGAGTCGGCGCGCGACATACGACGTCGACGTCAGCGCCGGATCGCCCTCCTGCTGCGGATCGAACTCGCGAAACTTCGGCAGGTCCTCCGGGCTCGAGGGAGCCACCAGGCGATCACCACTCACCTCGCACACGATCGCCGTGATGTTGTCGCTCCCGCCCGCGGCGCGCGCGGCGGCGACGAGCAGCTGCACGGCCTGCTGCACCGAGTGCGGCGGAGCCAGCAGGATCGCGAGCGCCGGATCGCCGACGAGACCGTGCAGCCCATCGCTGCACAGCAGCACGCGATCGTGATCGCGCAGCTCGATCACCGAGAGCGACGGCTCCACATCCGCGGCCACGCCGAGCGCCTGGAGGATGGCGCCACCGGCGGCCAGCGCCTCGTCCTCGTCGCGGCCCGCCGCGAGCAACGCCGAGTGGAGCGACTGGTCGCGCGTCACCTGCACCAGCGAGCCGCCGCGCAGGATGTACGCGCGCGAATCGCCGACGGTCGCGATCACGAGCCGGTCGCCCACGAACCCGGCCGCCGACAGCGTCGTGCCCATGCCCCGGAGGCCGACCTCCCGCCGCCCCATCGCGAACACGTCGCGGTTCGCGACGCGCGTCGCCCGTCGCAGGAGCCGGGCGAACACCTCGGCATCGCGCGCAGCGGGGGCGGCATTCATCTCGCGCCACATCACCTTCGCGGTCAGCTCCGACGCGACCTCGCCGCCCTCGACCCCGCCCATGCCGTCGCACACCACCAGCAGCGGCCCCCGGTCTCCCGTCGCCGTCCACGGCTCCGCGACCTCGACGAGGCGGCGCTCGTCGAGGTCGCCGACGAGGAACGAGTCCTCGTTGTGCTCGCGAACCGTACCGACATCGCTCGCGCCCGCGATGGAGGTCACGAGCGGCGCGCGCGGTGGCATGCGCTGCGTGGCCACGGCCCGTGCCGAGCGCCTAGCGGCCGAGCTCGATGCGGAGCAGCTGATCGCCGAGGCGCACGTGGTCGCCGGACTTCAGCGCCGTCGCCTCCGTGAGCCGCACGAACGTGCCGTTCGAGCTGCCGAGGTCGGTGATCTGTGCGCGCTGCCCGTTCCACGTCACGGCCGCGTGGCGCCGCGACATGAACGCGTCGTCCCGGAACACGATGTCGCCGTCCTCGCGCCCGAGCACGATCTCCTCGCCGACGAGGTGACGCACGTCGCGGTAGCCACCCGACGGGATCATCTGCAGCAGCCGTCCCCACGGCTCGCGTGGCGGCGATCCGAACAGGGCCACGCCGTGCCGCACGAGCGGGTGGAGCCGGCTCTCCTCGGTCTCGACCCGCTCGAAGCGCAGCACCTCGCGGCCGACGAGGACCATCGTGCCATCCACGAGATCGACCGGGGCGTCGGCCTTGCGGAACACGCCATTGAGCTGGTCGAGCGGCACGATCTGCACGCCGCCCTCCGCGGATCGCTCGAGCCGCGCGTGCTGCCGGGCGAGGAAGCGATCCTCGTCGAACGCGATATCGCTGCCACCGCGGCCGATCACGAGATATTCTCCGGCGAGCGGGTAGCGCTGGCCGTCCGAGCCATCGCGATTCACGAGGACCGCGGTGCCCCAGGCGGGCGTCGTCTGCGACCGCGGCGCGGGCGGCAGGGGCGATGGCACGCCGCCGCCGATCGGCGGGGTGTAGGGCGCCTGGATCGAGCCGGCGCGGAGGCCATCGGAGGCCATCGTGGCGGCCTGCGCGTCGATGCCGACGCCCGGGCCCCCGGGTCCGCCGGACGCCCCCGTGCCCGCGGCCGCCGTCGGGGGCGGGATCGCGGGATTCGAGCCGAGCGGCGGGCGCTGGTTCGGATCCGTGGGCTGCATGCCCTGCATGTTGAGCCCGCAGTGCTGACAGAACGCGAAGCCGACGGGCGTCGGCGTCGAGCAGCGCGGGCACACGATCTGGCTGCCCTGCGGCGCGTGACCCTGAGGCGGCGGCGGTGCGTGGCCCTGCGGCCCGTGCCCCTGCTGCGGCACGCCGAGCGATGGCGGCGGCGGCGGTGCTGCGTAAGGTGTCGGGGCGGAGGCCAGGGGCGAGCCCATGCCACCGCCACCACCACCGCCGAAGCCCTGCGCGGGAGCGCCGTGGCCCTGCATGGGTGGAGGCGCGTATCCGCCCGCCGCGTACCCCTGAGGAGGTGCCCCGTACGGGTTGCCCTGGGCCGGGGGCTGCTGCATCGGGGCCGGCGCGCTCGGAGCGAGTGCGCTGCCGCAGCTCCGGCAGTACTTCATGCCCGGCGGATTCTCCCCGTGACACACCCCGCACACGGCGGGCAACCCCGCCGCCTGCAGTGGAGTCTGCCCGTATGCCGGCGGTGCAGCTGGCGCGAGCGAGGTGCCACAGTTGAGGCAGAACGCTGAACCGGGCGGGCTATCGTGACCACAGATCGTACAGCGCATCAGGGCGAAATTGTCTCACACCCGCGTGCGCGCATCACGACAGCAGCCGTCCCGTGCGTTTGCAACGGATCGCCGCGCTTGCTAAGACCGGCCGCCTCCGTGCGCGTCCATCTCGCCATCGCCCTCCTCTGCGTCGCCGCCGGCTGCACGCCCACGGGCATGCGCACGGCTCCCTACCGTGCGCGTCCCGACGTCGCCGAGGCGGGCTCGCTCTCCGGGCCCTTCACCGGCCGCGTCATCGACACGACCACGAAAGCACCGATCGCGGGCGCGCTCGTCTACGGCGCGTGGACCCTCGAGCGCGGCACCGGGCTCGTCGAGCCGGCCGGCGCACGCGAGTTCGTCGGCTCCACGGATGCCGCGGGCTACTACAAGGTGCCCGCGCTCGGGCCGATCCCCGGCGGCGCGCGCGTCACGGAATTCACGCTCCTGGTCTACAAGCGCGGCTTCATCGCGTACCGCAGCGATCGCCGGTTCTCCGATCTCGGGCTTCGCATGGACTTCTCGCAGCGCGAAAATCAGGTGCTGCTCGAGCGGTGGCGCACCGATCTATCGCACGCCCGGCATCTCCGCTTCGTCGGCAGCGGCACCGCGGTCGCCGCCCTCACCCAGTGGGAGCTCGCCGATGCGAGCACGGAGCTCGACGCCAACACCGGCGCCGGCGACGACCTCCGCCCCGGGCGCAGCGATGGTCAGTACGTGGTCGCCGCGCAGCTCCTGACCGACACCGATATCAAGAACCGCACGAAGTTCGACGGCGGGTTCGAGACCGGGCCGCTCTCCGACGAGCCCGACACCGCGGTGTACTCGTCACAGCACTTCAAGGCGCTCGGTCGGCCCGAGAGCTGGGACGTCGCGCTGCGCATGTGGCGGCTCGAGCCCGGCCAGGCGCAGGAGCGCTACGAGGAGCTGCTCGCGTCGCTCGAGGGTGGCGTCGAGAAGGACGACATCGCGAGCCGGTCGTTCGTGGTGTCCGAGGGTGATATCCGCGGCGTCGGGTTCCTCGATGCGCCGCGCGGCGTGGTCGTCCTGTTCACCTGCGGCAAGCAGCAGTGTGGGTCGGACGAGGATGCGGTCTCCCTGGTCCGTCAGGTCTACGATCGGCTGAAGTCATTGCTGCCGATGAAGCTGGGGGACGCACCATGAAGCTCGTCGGAATGGCAGCCGCTCTCGCGGTGGTGTGCGCGGCGCCGCGGGCGTACGCGTGGGAGCCGGAGACCACGCAGGCCGGGCTCGCGGAACAGGCAGCGCTGGCGTCGCGACTGCACCGGCGGCTCGTCATGCTCGGGTTCGACGGGGGCCTTTTCGAGCCGCTCACGATTCCGCCGGCGGATGCCCAGGCGCTGCTCGCGGCGCTGAAGCTCCTGTCTCCGACTCACGGCTCGGTGCCCGACGCGCGAGGTCGCCAGACCGCGCTCGCGTGGCTGGCCGCGGGCGCCGCGATCGCCGACATCCCGGCGAGCCACGGGGCGAACCACTTCTACGACCCGAGCACGCGGCGCGGCTGGATGGCGCCGAGCCGGACGCTGGTCGCGGCGCTCACGAATGCAGTGCGGCAAGCCGTGGGTCGCAGTCCCCTGCCCCCCCGCGGGATCCCCGCGCCCGACTGGGTCGTCGCGAAGGACAACCCGTTCAACGTGGATGCGTTCTATGCGCAGTACGCGAAGGCGGTGAGCGCGGCCACGCCGGGCGAGCGATCGCGGCACATGGCGGCGGCGCTGGTCGCAGCGGGCGCCACGCTGCATGCGCTCGGTGACCTCGGCGCGCCGTCCCGCGTGCGCGGAGACGAGGCCGCTCATCTCGAGTTCCTCGGCGGTGGGCCCGACGATCTGGGCTCGCGCTTCGAGCGGCTTGCCGCCCTGTCGTTCGGTCGCCTCGGGGTCCCGGCGCCATCGCGCCTCGTCACGCGCACTCACCTCCGCGAGTTTTTTACCGCGGTCGGCACCGCGGTCGGCACGGCCGGCGGTCACGCGCCGGAGCCTTCGGCGGGAAGCGTGATGCCGCCCCCCGTCGTCGCGGGCACCCCGCTGCCAGGAGAAGGGCTCGCGGACCTGATCGCGCGGTCGTACTTCTCGGCGGGCACGCTCCCGCGGTCCGCGCGCATCGCGCAGGGTGAGGTGCCCGCGCTCGTGCGTCCGGCGCCCGCCGTCCCGTCGAAGCTCGCCCTCGTCGCGGCCAGCCACGACGAGGGTGTGGTGCTGCGCAACGCGGCCGAAGTCTGCCTCGCGCGGTACGCCGTCGAGGCCGGAGTGCTGACCTTCACGACCGACGACGCCTGCATGCTCGAGCAGATCACGGCGATCTTGCCCGAGGTCGCCGCGTTCGAGACGGGGCTGCTCGAGTTCCTGCTGCGCGGGGAGCTGACGGTCACGATCGCCGATGGCATCACCGTGGCTGGCGCCGGGCTGGCGATGGGCGAGCTCACCGTGGTCGTCGAGGACACGCGCGGCGTGCGCACGGTGCTCGGCACGATGGCGACCCCGGCGGCGGGGGCCACGGGCGCGACCCTCGCGACCCTCGCGCGGCCGACCGCAGGCGTGACGGTGTACGCCGTCTATCGCGGCACCGATGCCGCCGGCGAGCCGATCGTCGCGGTCGGTGCGGCGCCCATCCCGCACGAGTGAGCCGAGCCATGGCCCGTGGACGTGACGACGACAGCGGCCTCGACCGCGTGATCGGCAGCCTCGACGAGGCGCCGGTCGGACTGCACGACCTCGACGCGGCCGCGCCCCGGTTGCCGGACGGGCTGCCGGAGGCGCTGATCGATCTCTACGCGCGCTGCGACGGCGGGCGGCTGTTCCTCGAGACGCTCGAGATCGCGCCGTCCGCGGACGTGGTGTCGCCCAGGCCGGGGCGCTGGCAGTTCGCGACGCTCGCGGGCGAGCCGGTCACGGTCGACAAGCGCGGCCGCGTGTTCGGGATCGACGACACGCTCGACGACGAGGTGTGCGAGGGGACGCGCCTCGATCGCTGGCTCGCCGGCTTCGTCGACGCGACCGCGCTGCTCTACGACCACGACGGCGAGTTTGCGGAGGACATCTTTGACGAGGAGGGTGACCTGCTGCCCGAGGTGCGCGAGCGGCAGCTGCGAGCCCAGCTCAAGCGCGATGGTGGCTCGCCCGCCGTGCGCTGGCGGCTCGCGGGTCTGATCGCGGCCAAGGGCGAGACGGCCCGGGCGCGGGACGAGCTCGAGCAGGTCGTCGCCGCCGAGCCCGCGTTCGCGTGGGCCTGGCTCGACCTCGCGCGCCTGTCCGAGCAGCTCGGCGATCTCTCGAACGCGATGGACGAGATCCAGGCGGCCGCAGAGGCTGCCGCCGGGGCCAAGCACCCGCAGGCCGGCTACTTCTTCGCGCAGCTCGCCCGCGTCGCCGTGCGGGCGGGCGACGAGTCCACGCGCACGATGGCCGCCTCGACCGCGGCTCGCCTCGCGCCCGAGCTGAAGCGTGCGCAGCTCGATGGCGCCCTGGCCTCGATCGCGGACGCTGACCTCGACTCCGCGCGCGGACTCCTCGACCTGCTCAAGGCGGTGTGGCCCAAGGACCTCGAGGTCCTCGACCTGGCGACGCGCATCGAGCGCGCCGCGAACTAGACCGAGCCTCGAACGAGGCCGGGGCGCGGCTACCGATCAGCGGAAGATCGCCTGGTCGGCGGAGATCCCGCGCGACTCGAGCTCGCCGTAGAAGCGCGGCACGTTGCCGGTCGGCGCGAACGCGGCGTTCTGCCACTGGAACAGGGTCACGGTGTCGAACGTGCTCTCGGTGCAGCCGACGACCTCTTCGATCGAAGCGACGCGAATGGATCCATCGGTCCAGCGCGTGACATGAACGACGATCTCGAACGCCTGCGCGACGAGCTCGCGCAGCGCGAAGTCGCTCGCCTGTGCAGCGGCGAGCCGCGCGAGGCTGACCAGCCGGGGCAGCGCGCTCGCTGCGCCATCACCGGTGGTGACGACGATCGCGCCGTCGATCGATGACCCGAGGGCGGTGACGAGGGCGAGCGCCTCGACGCCGCGCACGTCGCCGACCACGAGGCGATCCGGGCCCAGCCGGAGCGCCGTCTCGAGTAGCGTCTCGAGCCCCACGCCGGGGGATGCGCCCGTACCGGCTCGCGCCTCGAGCTGGATCCACTCGTCGCGCGCGATCGCGAGCTCGGCGACCTCCTCGATCGAAATCACGCGTTCACCGGCGGGCGCCGCTGCCGCGAGGCTCGCCGCGAGCGTGGTCTTGCCGGAGCCCGGCGCGCCGACCACGAGAATGTTGCGGCGGGCGGTCATGCAGGTGCCGAGAAAGTCGGCCATGCCGGTCGAGAGCGCCTGCTTCGCCACGAGGTCCGCGAGCAGCGGCATCTGCGCCGGCGCCTTCTTGAGCACGAGACACGCGCCGCGCGACGCGATCGGTGAGAGCGCAGCCGTCAGCCGGGTGCCGTCCCGCATGCGCAGGTCGACGAGCGGGTGAGCATCGTCGATGGTCCCGCCGGCCTCGGCGACGAGGCGGCGCACGACGCGTTCGAACACCTCGTCGGACGAGAAGGCCTTGCCCGAGCCCCGCAACTCGCCCTCCTTGCCGACGACGACGCGGTCCCGGCGGTCGATGATGATCTCGTCGATCTTGTCATCGGCGAGCAGGTCCTCGAGCGGGCCGAGCGCGAGCGCTTCGTTGAGCGTCTCCTTGATCAGCGTGTCCTGGTCGATGTACTTCGGCAGCTCGCCGGACGTCTCGAACGTCTCGACGAAATCGATCGTGGCGCGTGATGCGCGCTGCCAGAGGTCCTCCTCGTGCAGCCGGTCCATCGGGATCTTGTCGAGATCGAGCTTCGCGCGCAGCCGCTCGAGGATGTTCGACTGGAGGTCGAGCATCTTCACGACCTTCGGATCGAGCGGCTCGAGCTTGACGCCGCGTCCGCGCGGCATCGCGACGGAGCGACCGAAGACGCGCTTCATCGGGGGCGCGACCTGCCGCGGCCGCTTCTCCGTCAGCGAGAGCACGTCGCCACCGGGGTGGCGGGCTCCCGCTCCATTGGACGGAGCGCCCGACGGTGGCTGCATCGCAGGCGGGCCTGGCTGTGGCCCGGGCATGCCGAGACCCGAGCCGCCGAGGCTGCCGACACCCCCGATGGGACCGGAGCCGAGCGGCGGTCGATCCCCGCGATCCAGCGCTGCCAGATGCGGCGCGGCGGTGGCCAGGTTCGCGCTACCGGCCGGCTCGCGCACGGCCGAGGCCGGAGGAAACGCGGGCCCAGCGCCCGGACCCGACAGCGGACCGCTACTCGGGACGGAGGCCTCGGTCATGGCCGGCAGCGGCGCGGGGCCCGGCGCCATCGACGGTGGCGTGGTGGGTGGCGCGGGCGACGGTCCGACCGGCGGTGGCATCGTTCCGCCGGGACGCAGCGGCGGCCGCGTCCGGGCCTCCGCAGACAGCGGAGAGAGCGACGGCATCAAGCCAGCGCCCTGCTCGCGCGGCTCGCGACTCGGCGGGGGGCCGAGCGCCGGACCGGGTGCGGGACGCGGCGGGCCAGGCCGGGGCGCGGGCGCTCCGGGCGGCGGGCCAGCAGCGGGCTCCGGTGCACCGGACCCCATGCCGAGGCCACCGAGCGCGGCCGAATTCATCGGGGACGCCTCCGTCGGACGCGGCGGCCGGGCCTCGATCACGGCGGGGCGCGGCGGATCGACAACGGGCGGCGTCGTGGTGGACTCGGATCGCGCGTCGCCCTCGCTCGTCGCCTCGTCGACACCGACGATGAAGTCACCGATGTAGATCTTGTCGGAGTCCTTGACCACGAGCGGGCTCGTGATCTTCCGGCCGTTCACGTACGTGCCGTTGGTGCTCTTGAGATCGACGATGATGAACTTGCCGTCCTTGAGGACGATGCGCGCGTGACGCTTCGAGACATTCCCCTTCGGGAGCACGATGTCGTTGCCCTGCACGCGACCGATCGTGACTTCGGCCTTGTTGAACACCATGCGGCGTGATTCGCCGCCTTTTTCCTGGATGATGATGGTGAACATGGGCCCCGGGGGAAACGGTACTAAGTTCTGACAATCACGGTCAAGTTCGCGCCACCCGACCTACACGGTGGGGACGGAGACAGTCGGCGCAGCGGTCGCTTTGGGCCACAGGTAGGCCCGGGCGTCGTCCCACCACAGGGCCCAGACCCCCGCGCCCAGGAGCCCCACGACGCCGAGCACGATCACGGCGTCGTGCCAGCGCGGCCTCACCATGAATTCGAGGGTACCACGCGACGTCGAACCACACGGACTAGTATGCCCACGATGCGAACCAGCCTCCTCGCCGCCGTTCCCCTGCTCGCCCTTCTGTTCGCCGTGCAGCCCACCGAGGCGGCGCCGAAGAAGAAGTATCATTTCGAGCTCGCGGCGGTGACCGCGAAGCCCGCGGTCGCGACGGACGTGGCGGCGTCCGCGATCCCGCGGGTGCAGGCCCAGCTGGCGAAGCAGTGGGACGCGAACGCGCAGCTCGTGCAGACCCTCGACGGGGCGCCCGCGAAGACGGCCGAGCAGTCCTATCGCAAGTACCTCGCGAAGAAGAAGATCGCGGGTGCGTACCTCGTGACCGTCGAGATCACGGCGGCGGAGGAGTCCGTCGAGCCGATGGACAGCAAGCCGAAGACGCAGCGGATGACCGTGCGGCTCGCGATTCACGTGCTCGGCGAGACGATCCCCGGCCGCACGATGGGCTTCACCGGCGACGGCAAGGCCACGATCAAGCAGGAGATCGGCCTCAAGGTAAACGCCCGCGACCGCGAGTACGCGTGGGACCAGGCCTCCGAGCTCGCGATCCAGGACGCGATGGCCACCGTCTTCAAGCAGCTCGCCATCCCCGCCAAAACCTGACGCCCCCGCCTGCCCTGGACCCCGGCGTCTGCCTGGTTCCCTCCCGCGTGCGGGCGCCGAACGCACGCGATCTTCTCGGAGCGAGCGAGGAAGCCCGCGGGCGAGGCGCGGCGAGAACCGGCGCGCAGCGGCCTCGTGGCCGTGAGCACCGGAAGCGCAGCCGCAACGACGCCCGAGGGCTCCGCAGCCGCTCCCTCCGAGGGAGCAGAGCCTACTATTCTACGAAGTTGCCGATGCGGGACCAGCGGATGCCCGACCAGTTGGTGAGCCCCCAGTCCTTGTAGCTCAGCCACAGGAACAGCGCCTTGCCCTTGATGTTCTCGACGGGAACCGAGCCCCAGTAGCGCGAGTCGTTCGAGTTATCGCGGTTGTCGCCCATCACGAACACGTGGTGCGGCGGGACCACGTACGCGAGCGACGGCTTGCAGATCGTGTCGATCACCTCGGCCGACGACGGCGGGATATCGCGCAGCGTACCCGCGAGCTGGTTGCTGGCCTTCGGGCACTGCGGCGGCAAGTGGCTCGACGGGAAGTCCCGCGGAAACACGCCGTCGGGGGACGGCCGCTGGTCGAGCTGGTGCTCCTTGACCTGGGCCTCCCAGCCCGGCCGGCGCGCGTCGTGATACGTGAAGTACGAGTGACCGTTGACGGTCTCGCGGTACTTCGAGCAGGACCGCGGCTCCCACGTCGCGGCCGAGCTGTCGGGGTGGTCCTCGTACGTGCACCCGTTCGCCTGCACCAGGTCGCTCTGGACCGGGACCCCATCGACGTACACGACGCTGCAGCGCACCTCCACGGACTGGCCCGCCGTCGCGACCACGCGCTTGATGTAGTCCTTGTCGGGCTCGCAGGGCTGGGTGAACACGATCACCTCGCCGCGCGCGGGTCCGCGGAGCTCGAACAGCTTCGTGTGCGTCCACGGGATGCGCACCCCGTAGATGAACTTGTTCACGAAGATGTGGTCCCCGATCTCGAGCGTCGGATACATCGAGCTCGAGGGGATCTTGAACGCCTCGATCACGAACGCGCGCAGCGCGAACGCGATCAGCACGGCCGCCCCGATCGACTCCACGAAGTCGCGCGTGGCCGACTTCGCAGGCCGCTTGACGAGCTCGTCGACGAGCGCATCGAGCGTCGGGAGCACGCCGCGCACGGCCCGCGGATCCCGCGCGGCGAGCGCCTTCTCCATCGCCGCCGTCGTCTCCTCGAGATCGCCCGCGTTGCCGCGCATCCCGCCCTTCGTGAGCAGCGCGGTCCGCGCCTCGCGCACGAGCGCGGTGGCTTCCTTCCTCACCCGCCCGTCGAGGCTCCCGGCGCGCATGGGGAGCTAGTCCACCTTCAGCACGGTCAAGAACGCCTCTTGCGGGAGCTCCACGGAGCCGACCGACTTCATCCGCTTCTTGCCCTCTTTCTGCTTGTTGAGGAGCTTCTTCTTGCGGCTGATGTCGCCGCCGTAGCACTTCGCGGTGACATCCTTGCGGATCGCCTTCACCGTGGTGCGCGCGATGACCCGGCTGCCGATCGCGGCCTGGATCGCGACATCGAACATCTGGCGCGGGACGACTTCCTTCATCCGCACGGTCAGATCGACGCCGCGATTATACGAGGTGTCCCGGTGCGAGATGATCGAGAGCGCATCGACGCGCTCGCCGTTGACGAGCACGTCGA
>JAYSYE010000472.1:0-11484 GCA_043716635.1 Deltaproteobacteria bacterium
AGCCGCTCGAGCGCGAACCGCGCCGCCTCGAGCTCGACCGACGCCGTGCCGGCCCTGGGATCGAGCTGCCCGCGCGCGGTCCACAGATTTCCCGGCACGCCGCCGTAGCCCCCGGCAACATCGAGCACGTACTGCCCCGCGTGCGCGGAGTCGGCGGCGACGGTCCCCGAGATGCCCGTGAGCGAGAGCCCCTTCAGCACCGCGAGCTCGCCGCCCTCGATCGCGACCCGCGGCGGTGAGTCGGTGCGCTTCGTGATCGTGATCGCGGTGGCGCTTGCAGCGGGCGCGGCCACCGTCGTCGCCGTCACGCCGCGCGCCTGGACCACGAGCTCCCCCGGCTTCCAGGTCGCGCCGCCATCGGCGACGAGCATCGTCGTCCCGCTCTTCTCGTCGTCGGCGAGCAGCCGGACGTGCGTCACGGTCACCCCCGTCGGTCGCAGGTGGATGGGGCCGTCGCCATCGCGCTCTCCCGCCGCCGCCGGTGCGCGGAGCCGCGCGACCAGGTCGCTCACGTTGTCGACCCCGTCGGGCCCCCGTCGCATCGTCACGGTCACGCCGTCCGCGGTCGCCTCGCCGAGCACCACGTGGCCGACCAGCGACGGCAGCGCGGCGAAGCTCACGTCGATGCGGTCGATCATCGCGAGCGGTAGCTGGCGGTCGCGCGGACCGCGGATCTGCAGGCCCCGGATCACCGCGTGCCCGAGCCGCACCTCGACGGACCCGAACGTCACATCCCGCCCGAGCTTCGCCTTCACCTTCGCGCGAAGCTTCTCCTGCACCAGCCTCGCGCCGATGCGCGGGTAGACGATGGCGACGCCGATGACCGCCACCAGCAACAGCCCGAGCAGCGTGCTGGCGCCGACCACGATCCACCGGGTGCGGCGACTACGCCTCTGCACGCGGGTACCGCCGGACTGCATCCCGCGCTTGTAACACCCCCCGGACCGCGGTTCGACCCCTCCCACGGGGTGCCGCCGTCATGCGCTGGGAGCGGGTCTCAGAGCGGGAACTCGCCGCTGCACGCATCGGGGTCCGACCAGCGGTCGACCCACGAGCCGCCCGAGCACTGATACCAGGAGCCGTCGAACGTGCTCTCGACGCAGGAGTTCTCCGGCACATCGCGGCCGAGCGTCCCCGAGTAACAGGTCGCGCCCGGCGGAGTCGTGGTGGTGCCGCCCGTGCCCGTCCCCGTGCCGCCGGTGCCCGTGCCGCCGGTGCCCGTGCCCGTGCCCGTGCCGCCGCCGGTGCTGCCGCCCGCCCCGTGACCGTAGTCCGCGAGCGCCTGGTTCGCGTACTGGAGGCGCTTGGTCTGCGCGCAGGTCCCGCAGACCTCGTACTTCGCCTGGAACGCGTAGACCGCCGCGCCGATCGTGTTCGCCGCGCGGAGCTCGGGGAGGCCGAAGCCGCCCACCGTCGAGAGCTCGTACCAGATGAAGTTGAGCTGCGTGGTGAGAGACCACTTCGACCCGCCGGTCGACGCCGCGTAGGCCGACAGGCTGCGCGCGCCCGTGTTGAACCGCCCGCCGATCGACCACTGCGCGATGCCGCGACCCGGGCCGCCGCCGAACTCGACGGCCGTGGGGATGACGCTCGACTCCTGCATGAGGTTGCCGACCACGCCGGCCGCCTGGACGTCGGACAGACCCTTCGAGACGAAGAAGTTGAACGCTGTCCGCCCGTTGTTGCTGAGCGACGCTTCCGAGCCGCTGGGGGGGAGGTCCTCGTTGGCCGGGACCGTCGCGTCGCCGACGACGCAGCCCGAGGCGAAGAGCGCGAGGAGGAGTGCGATCCGAGGTCCAGTCGTCATGGTGCAAACTCGTTATTGCAGCTCGCGTACCGCATTCCGGCACGGGGTTTCGCGGAGTTAGCGCAACCCTCGGGCCCGGCTGGTGGGTGGGGTCGTCGAGTCCGCTCCCCTGGCAAGTGTCCTCGCCATCGCGTGGCGCGTTCTGTCACAGCCAGGACAGGAACTCGCGCGCGCTCTGCCGATCCGGATCGAGCGGGACGCCGACCCACGGGAGCTGCGAGAAGAAGTCGCGCGCGGCCTGGGCGGCCTCGGCCGTGGTCAGGCCCGTCGCGCGGGTCCGAGCCGAGTGCCCGCGCGACCCGTCCGCCGCGCCGGCTTCGGCCTCGCTGCTCACGACCTCGGACTCCGCGTGACCGCGCCGAGCAGATAGCTGCGGATCTGCTCGATCGAATCGACGCCCTGGCCGATCGCCTCATCGAGCTGCGCGGCGCGCTCGAATCCCGTGACCGCGAACCCACACCCGTCGGCCCCCTGCGCCTTGCACCGGATCTCTCGAGCGGAGAGGCGGCGGCCCGCCACGTGACCGAACACGCCGGCAAACGCACCGGCGAGCAGCGCACACGCGCGGACCGAGGTGGCCCCCGACCGCGGCGCGGACTCCGCCAGCAGGCTGCGCGCGACCCGGACCTCGAACAACCCCTCGCGGGCCGCGGCAAAGTCGAACTCGAGGCGCCCCCAGCCCTGCGTCTCGAAGTGAGTCCCCACGAGCTCGGCGACCGATGTCATCGACAGCAAGGGCACGCTGGAATCGAACAGCTCGAGCGAGCTCGCCTCCAGCTCGATGGCGACCCGGCGACCCCACTGCAGCCCCCACTCGTACGAGAAGATGGGCCACGTCTCCGGGGCGAGCTGGGCGAATGTCGACCGGAGCCCGGCGAAGAATGCCATCGGCACCTCCGCGAAGCGACGCTCCATCGAGTCGCGGCGCACCCCTTGAAGCACTTCGTCCGGTGCGAGCTGCTCCTGCAGCGCACCCACATCCACGGCCGATGCCCGTGGGCCCTGCAGGCGCCTGCGATTGATCAGGAGGTAGAACCTCGGACCGTGAGCGGCGGGGACGATCTCGACGTCCACCTGCTGCGCGCCGAAGGTGAAGTCGAACACGTACTGGAATTGCAGATCACCGTCCGCGCGACTCCCGCCGACGACGCGGTGAAACTTGCCTTCGAATCCTGGCCCGCGCGTGCAGCGCGCGACCTGCTCGAAGAAATCCAGCCCGAGGACCTGGTTGCGATCGAGCCGCGCGAACCGGGACTCGTACAGGTTGTAGCGCAGGATGGTCGCGTCCTCATCGAGGCAGATGATCCCGAACGGGGCTTCGTCGAGCTGCGGATCGCTGTACGTGTCGATCGTGTCCGCCGCGAAGGTCAGGGTCTCGGGTGCCGCAGTCTCGAGCTTGAATGCTTCTGTCATCTCAGCTTCTTCCGCACCAGGTCATCCATGAGGTTGTCGCGTGAGCGCGTGGGAGCGGCCTTCGCCGCATCGGGCTGCACCGCCGGCAGCGTCGGCCGCGTGCCGCCTCGACCGCGGTGCTCCCCCTTCAGCCAGGCGCGTAGATACTCGACGACGGCGGCCATGTCGGGGAAGCGTTGATCCGGCGCCTTCCGCAGGCCGCGGGCCATCAGGTGCCACAGCCCCTTGTCCATGGGTGTCCCGCTTCGTGGATACGCGAGCGGCGCATGGACCACCGAGTCCACCAGCACGGTCAGCTCCACCTCGGGGAAGGGCAGCGTCCCCGTGAGCAACAGGTACAGCGTGACGGCGAACGACCACTGGTCGGCCGCCGGCCCGATGTGGGCGTTCAAGAAGTGCTCGGGAGCCATGTAGGCGGGCGTGCCCATGATCGTGGCTTGCAGCCGCTCGATCGGCAGGGCCAGCCCGAAGTCGATGAGCTTCGGTGTGGTGGCCGCCGCGGATCCGGGGGCCACCTGGGGCAGGAAGATGTTCTCGGGCTTCACGTCCCGGTGCACGATCCCGTGAGCGTGCGCGGCTGCCATCCCCTCCGCGATCGCGAGCATCAGCGTCACGGCGCGGGTCTCGGGGAGGCGCCCTTCCCGGTCGAGGCACGCGGCCAGCGTCTCGCCTCGCAACAGCTCCATGACCACGTAGGGCGCCTTCTGATAGGTCCCGCAGTCGTAGACCTCCACGACGGCGGGGTGTCGGAACGACGCCATCACCCGAGCCTCGTTGAGCAGCATCTCCTGCAGACCCTCGGCCTCGAGCAGCAAGAACTTCATCGCGACGTCGCGGCCGAGGAGGACATGACGCGCCGACCACACCTGGCCCATCCCGCCCCGCCCGAGCGGCGCCAGGAGCTGATACCGGCCGTCGATGATGCTCCCCGCAGTGGGGCTCGCGAGCGGGCGGCCGCTCGACGCGCGGGGAGCGCCCGTCCACCCCAGACCCGGGAGCGTATCGTTCGTGTTCGTCACGGCATCACCGCGGAGCCGGTCGTCCATCGTGAGTGCGCTCGCGGAACCGGTCGGTGCGGGTTGCCACGGCGCGAAGCTAGCATGTCCTCGCCAGCGCACGCAGCTACTGCGATCCAGCCGTTACTTGCAGGTCACGGCGAGCAGGTGTCCCTCCTCGGAGGGCAGCACCACGGTACCGATGAGGTAGTCACCCGCCTCGACGACGGAAGTCACGTTCAGGATCTGCTTGCCGTGCGCGTCCGCCATCGTGAGCGTCATGCGCACCTTCGACTTGTCGACCACCTCGACGAGCGTCGCCGTCGACGATCCGGACTTCAGCGCAATGGTCTCGGCCTTCTTGGATCCGAGCGACTTCGTGGTCGACGACAGCAACTTGTAGACCTGCCACTGCTTGGCGAACAGCGGCTTCTTGAGCTTCTTGGCGAGCTTGCCCGTCAGCGTGCTGTCGATGGCGACCGCCGTGCCCTTCGTCGCGCTGATCTCGTAGAAGTCGCACGAGACCTTGACCTCGTCGGCGTGGGCGGCGCGCGCGCCAGCGACGCCCGTCAGGCCCATCACGAACGCAGCGACTGCAACTCGGGCCATCATATCCCCTCCACAGTATCCGCAGCGGTTACCCAGATCACGGCCGTGTGGCCGTCTTCATCTTCGAGGTTGATGACCTCGCCGTCGCCATCGGGCGTGTCGAGCGACTCGATCGAGGGAGCCTCGCGCAGCGCGACCGGCTGCACGTCGATCACGCTCGCGGATGCCGAGGTTCCTGGCGTCATCGCGACAGGCGGCGCGGGTCGCATCACCAGCGCGATCGCAGCGACCGCGCCCGCCGTCACGGCGCCCGTCATCACGTGGCCGCGATGACGCTCGAACCAGGATCCCAGCCGCGCCCACAGGCCGACCGGCGCCGTGTCGAGCTGCTTGTCGATCTCGCGCCACATCGCGCCGAACCGCCGCGCGTCCACGCCGTCGGCCGCGAGCTCGAGATCACCGCGGACTGCCTCGCCCAGGTGGAGCAGCGCCTCGAGCTTCTGCTGGGCGCCCGCGTTGCGCTCGAGCAGCGCGGATACCTGCGACATCTCCGCATCCGACAGCTCGCCGTCGGCGTACTGGAGCAGCGTCGCGTCGTCGAGCGCGAGCTCCGGGCTGGCCGACCGCGGTGATACCGGGCCCGCCATCAGCTCGTCCCCTCGGCGCCGGAGTCCGACGCGGCCGGCAGCCCGAGCTCCTCGAGCAGCGCCGCCGACGGATGGTCGATCAGATCGATCAGCCGCCGCTGCATGTTCTTCCGCGCATGAAATAGCCGCGACATGATCGTCCCCTTCGAGCAGCCCATCGTGGCAGCCATCTCCTCGTAGGACAGCCCCTCGAGCTCGCGCATGACCAGCACCGACCGGTGGTTCTCGGAGAGCTCGTCGAGCGCCTGGTCGATGCGCGCGCGGATCTGCTTGTCCAGCAGCGCCCGACCGGGATTCCCGCCGAGAATTCGCGGTAGTAGCGAGCTCTCGACGCCGTTTTCGGTCATGACGCGCGTCTCGTCCAGCTCGACGGGCTTGACCCGGCGGTGCTTGCGGAGGTGGTCGATGGCGAGGTTCATGACGATTCGGTACAGCCAGGTATAGAAGCTCGAGTTGCCTTCGAACTTGTCTAGGTACTTGTGAGCTTTGATGAAAGCATCCTGAACGACGTCCAGAGCGTCCTCTTGATGCCGGACGACACCGAAGGCGAGCGCGTACGCCCGCCGGTGGTAGCGCTCGAAGAGGGTCTTGAACGCAGCGCGATCGCCCGCGCGAGCCGCAACGACCAGATCGTGGTCATCGACAGCTCCTGGTGCGGTCGTCCTTCCATGCGTCACCGTGGACGCTCGCTGTCCGCCTTTATTCATCCGGGGCTCGGCGGTTTCCTCGACGGAGGTTATAACGTATCGAGCGCATCGTGGCGGTCTCCTCCACTCCGCAGCCGCTAATCCCGAGATTCCTCGGTCGGGTGCGTGCGCGGCTATACCGCCACGAAGCTCGACGGGCCCGCTCGTACGGGCTGGCAGGCCTCGCCGCGGTCGCGCTCGTCCTGCCGCTCCTCGGCCAGCTACTCGGCGGGTCGCGCGCCACGGCCCTCGCGGTGCTCACGACGGGTGCGCTCGTCGCCGGGATCGTCGTCGTGGCGGCCGTGATCCTGGGCGTCGTCGCGCCGCGCAAGCGGTGGGGCACGGACCGGTCCGTCGCCCGCTGGGTCGGCGCCCGCCGCCGCGATCTCGCGAGCGATCTCCTTTCGGCGGTCGAGCTCGTGGCAGCGCCGGAGCGCCCCGGAGCGCCCTCCGACGAGCTCGTGCGCGCGCTGCTCGCGACCACCGGCAGTCGCATCGCAGGGATCGCGCCCGACTCGCTGATCGATGCTCGCGAGCTCAAGCGGGCGCGCGCCACCGCCGTGCTCGCCGTGCTGGGGGTCCTCGCGCTCGTCGCGCTCGCTCCGCATGTCGTCGCCGAGGGCTGGCGTCGGCTCGTGATCGCGTCGCCGAAGCCCTTCGACGGCGCCACGCTCTCTGCGGTCCCCCTCGTCGGTGATCTCGAGGCCACGCTCACGTTCCCGGCCTACGCGCGGCGCGCGGTGCTGGCGCAGCCGAGCTCGTCCGGTGACGTGCGTGGGCTCGTCGGGACCACGGTCTCGCTGCGCGCGCGGGCGCTCGTCCCGGCGAAGGCGGCGGAGCTCGTCATCGAGATCGAGGGCGCGCCCGACCAGCATGTCCCCGTCGAGCTGAAGGACGACACCGTCACGGCGCAGCTCGTGATCGAGCGCTCCGCGCACTACCGCTTCGCGGTGATCTCGCCGACCGGCGGGCGCTCCATCGAATCCACGCCGCGGACGATCGATGCGGAGCCCGATCAGACGCCCGCCGTGCAGCTGATGGCTCCTGGCGAGCCGCTCGATGTCACGAACCTGCGCCGCGTCGAGCTCGCGTACGTGCTCGAGGATGACTTCGGCCTGACGTCCGCGGATCTGGTCTGGGAGTCGGGCAAGGACCACGGCCGCAAGCCGATTCCGCTCGAGGGCAACGCGTCCGGGGCGCCCATGGCACGGGCGCAGGGCAAGGTGCTGTGGGACATCGCCGGCATCACGACCACGAGCGGGGGCGAGGTCCGCTACTGGATCGAGTCGCGCGACAACGACACCATCACCGGACCGAACGTCGGGCGGTCGCGCGAGCTGCACCTCAAGGTGTCGAGCCCGCGCGAGCGCCACGAGGAGACGCTCGGCAAGCACGAGGAGGTGGCGGAGAAGCTGCTCGCGAATCTCGGTGGTCGCCTCGTGCTCGCTCCGGATAGCGAGCCCGCCGTGCGCGACGATCTCGGTCGCCAGCTGCGCGAGGCGGTGATCGAGCTGGGCTCGCTCGGCGCCGCATTCGCGAGCGATCCGCACGCCTCGGACGCGCTGCGCAAGTCCCTGACGCAGATGCGCGAGCGGCTCGACAAGCTCGAGGCACAGGAGCAGCGCGTGGTGCCGAAGGGCCGGCCGCCGTGGAAGGGCGCGTACGCCGCGTTCGACGGCAAGCTCGTCCCCGAGCTCGAGGAGGACACCCTGGCGCTCGCCGACTGGCTCGACCGCGAGCGCATGGAGGGCGTGCTCGACATCTCCGACGAGATCGCGGCGCATCAGAAGCGGCTCGCCGAGCTGCTCGCGCAGTATCAGAAGACGAAGGACCCCCGTCTCCTCGACGAGATCGAGCGCGAGATGAAGGCGCTCGAGCGCGGGTTCGCGGAGCTCGACAAGCACCAGCAGACCATGGCGGAGGACGTGCTCGACCAGTACGTGAACCGCGATGCGGTCGCCGCGAAGGAGGGCTCGAGCTGTCTCGACGAGGTGCGCGCGCTCGTGCATGCAGGGGATGCCGCGGGCGCGGCCGCGAAGCTCGAGACGTGCCGCTCGCAGCACGGGCGCGCGACCACGGCACTCGAGGGCGCGCTCGCCGCGCTGCGCGGTGACCGCTTCACCGACGAGCAGAAGAAACTCGACGAGGTGATGAACGAGCTCTCCGACGTTGCGAAGGATCAGGACGACATCGCGGCGGAGGCGAATCGCATCTTCGAGGACTACGCGGAGAAGGCCGACGAGGTCGCCAAGGAACACCGGCGCGAGGCGAGCAAGGTCGTCGCGGCACTGGTCGACAAGCTGCGGCACCGCATCGCCTCACTCGACGAGGCGGGCCTCACCCCGTTCGCGAAGGAGGAGCTCGATATCGTCCAGCGGCGGCTCACCGATGTCGAGCACATGGTGGGCGACGGCGATCTCGCGGAGGGCCTCGGCATGGCGCAGCAGGCCAAGCAGAGCCTCGACACGATCGCCGGCGAGCTCGAGGCCGCCCTCGAGGACGAGCCGAACAGCAAGTTCACCGATGCGACGCAGAGCGCGCTCGACGACGTCGGCAAGGCGCGGCCGGTGGCCAAGGAGCTCATCGACGAGCTGCAGGCGCTATCGCCCCGGCCCGACCAGATCATGAGCGCCGACGATCAGAAGGGGCTCGAGCGGCTCCGGCGGCGCGAGGCGATGAACAAGCAGCGGGCGCAGAAGCTGGGCGAGCGCACCAAGCAGCTCGGCGGCGAGCTGCCGGGCGATGCGGCGAGCGAGCTCGGCAAGCAGCTCGGCGGGGCGGTCGCGCAGATGGGCACTGCAGACGAGCGCATGAAGGGGCGCGACCCGTCGGGAACCCGCGAGTCGACGCGGGCCGCCGCCGACGCGCTCGCCAAGGCCCGCGACCGGGCTCGCTCCGCGGCGCGGCAGGCCCAGGAGGGCGCCTCCGTCGGAGACGAGCCGATCCGCATCCCCGGCGCCGACGAGTACAAGGCCCCGGAGCGGTTCCGCGAGGATCTGCTCGAGGCGATGAAGAAGAAGGGCGCGGTTGCCCCCGATGGCTACGACGAGCAGATCAAGCGCTACTACGAGGACCTGATCAAGTGAGGCGCGCGCTCGGCTCGCTGTTCGCGCTCGCGGCGCTGCTCGCCGCCCCGGCGCCGGTGTACGCGCGCCACGACCGCACGGTCGCGGGCGACGTGATCAAGGCCGCGCGCTTCCTCCAGTCGGCGCGGCTCGACGACGCGCGCGCGCTGCTCGCGGAGCTCGACAAGCGTGCGCCCGGTTCGCCCGAGGTCGTGTGGCTCGGCGCCGAGCTCGCGTTCCAGACGGGCGACTACGCCCGCGCGGTGACGCTGCTCGAGCCACTCCCCGACACGGCGGTCGACGGGCTGGCAGGCCCCTCGAAGCAGCTCGCGGCCTCGACGCTGGCCGTCACGGAAGGGTTCGTCGAGCAGCGGTCGCCCGCGGGTCACTTCATCATCCGCTACGCGCCGGGCCCCGACGCCGCCATCGCGCAGCTCGCGGGCGAGGTGCTCGACGCGGCGTGGCTGCGGATCGGCGCCGACCTCGGGCTCTCGCCGGTGGACCCGATCCGCGTCGAGCTGCTCGGCAGCCCCTCGGATCTCGCGAAGCTGTCGCCGCTCACCGAGACCGACATCGAGACCACGGGGACGATCGCGCTGTCCAAGTACAACAAGCTGATGGTCGTGTCGCCGCGCGCGACGATCTTCGGCTACCCGTGGATGGACACACTCGCCCACGAGTACACGCACCTCATCGTGTCGCGCGTGTCGCACGACACCGTGCCCGTCTGGATGCAGGAGGGCATCGCGCGCCTCGAGCAGACGCGGTGGCGCGCGGAGCCCGAGCTGGCGCTGACGGCCACCGAGCACGCGCTCCTCGCGACGGCGCTGAAGAAGGGTCGCCTCATCACGTTCGAGGAGATGCACCCGTCGATGGCGAAGCTGCCGAGCCAGGAGGCAGCCGCGCTCGCGTACGCCGAGGTCTACACGCTGGTCGAGTGGATGCAGACGAAGGTCGGCTACGCGGGCATCCGCGACTCGCTCGCGGCGCAGCGCGATGGCAAGAGCGCGAAGCGTGCGGTAGCGGACGCGCTGGGATTGCCGTGGACAGCAGTCGAGAAGGAGTGGCACGCGGGGCTGAAGACGAGCGCGAAGGCCGCTCCCGGCGATCGCGGCGTGACGCGGGTGGGCAAGCCGATCAAGTTCGGCAAGGGCGGCAAGGACTCCGAGAACGTCGGCATCGAGGCGGTGGGCGTGAAGGCGCGCAAGCACGCACGGCTGGGCGGCATGCTCCGCGCGCGCGGGCGCCTCGAGGCGGCCGCGGTGGAGTACGAGAAGGCGCTCGCCACGACCGGCACGTCGGCCGAGCGGGCGGCGACCGATCAGCCGTTCGTCGCGGGCAAGCTGGCGCGCACGCTGGTCGAGCTGGGGCGGTTCGACCGCGCGATCGAGCTGGCCACCCCCCTCGTGGCGGCCGACTCGGGCGATGCGGTCGCCGCCGTCACGCTCGGGATGGCCCGGGTGGAGAAGCAGCAGTGGCCGGAGGCGATCGTCGCCTACGAACAGGCGTTACGCATCAGTCCGTTCGATCCGACGACCCGCTGCGGGCTCGCGGAGGCGTACTCTCGCGTTGCCGATCCGCGCTCCGTCCGCGAGCGCAGTGCCTGCGAGCTCCTGAAGCCATGACGCCTCCCCTCCCCACTCCTGTCTCCGGCATGCCCAAGCTTGCCGACGTGACTCCGCTCCACAAGGACACGGACGTCGTGCCCGTCGTGCTGGCCCCGCCGGGTGACGCCCCGGTCCAGCCCGAGCGTTCCGAACGCTCCGACCTCGACGCCGTCGCCGAGCTGGCAGACGCGCACGACCAGATCATGCGCGAGATCGAGAAGCGCATCATCGGCCAGCGCAAGGTGATCGAGCAGCTGCTCGTCGCCCTGTTCGCGCGCGGCCACACGCTGTTCGTCGGGGTGCCGGGCCTCGCGAAGACGCTGCTGATTTCGACGCTCGCGGAGACGCTGAACCTGTCGTTCCAGCGCATCCAGTTCACGCCGGATCTCATGCCCGCCGACATCACCGGCACCGAGATTCTTGAGCAGGACCCGACCGGCGGCCGCAAGATGGTCTTCGTCAAAGGCCCCATCTTCGCGAACATGATTCTTGCGGACGAAATTAATCGCACGCCGCCCAAGACGCAGGCCGCGCTGCTCGAAGCGATGCAGGAGCATCAGGTCACGGCCGCCGGCGTGCGCCATGCCTTGCAGGAACCCTTCTTCGTTCTCGCCACGCAAAACCCCATCGAGATGGAAGGCACCTATCCGTTGCCCGAAGCCCAGCTCGACCGCTTCATGTTCCAGATCGATGTCGACTACCCGTCGGAGTCCGA
>JAYSYE010000473.1:0-3813 GCA_043716635.1 Deltaproteobacteria bacterium
CGGCCCCGGCCAGCACGACCCGCTGTTTCCGTGGCTCGCGGCCACCGCGACGGCGGATCAGGTGCGCTGGTTCCTGCGCCAGGAAGTCGCGGGCGAGGCGGGCTTCGAGGACCTCGTCGCGCTCTCGCAGCTGCGGCTCGCCGCGCAGCCCAAGCTCGAGCTCGCGCGCAACTACTGGGACGAGATGGGCCGCGGTCACGAAAGTGGGATGCACGGCCCGATGCTGACGCGGCTCGCGGAGGCGACGGACCTCGCGGCCCTCGAGGCGTCGGTCCCCGTGGTCTGGGAGTCGCTCGCGCTCGGCAACATGATGCTCGGGCTCGCAGCGAACCGACGCTACGCGTATCAGTCGCTCGGGGCGCTCGGCGTGATCGAGCTGACGGCGCCGACCCGCGCGCATCTCGTCGACCAGGCGCTGGTGCGGCTCGACATCGCCCATCACGCGCGCCACTACTTCGCGCTGCACGCGACGCTCGATATCAAGCACTCGGCGGCGTGGAACTCCGAGGTGATTCGCCCGCTCGTCGCCGCCGACCCGCGGACCGCGCGCGCCCTCGCCGAGGGTGCGCTGATGCGCCTCGAGTGCGGTCGCCGGTGCTACGCGCGCTACCGGTCCGAGCTCGGGGTGCCGACCGGCTCGAACGTGCCGACCGCGGCCATCGCATCGGTGGCCTCCACCCAGCCGAGCCGGGCGAGCTCCGCGTATCCGGCCGTGCGCAGCGAATCGCCGATGTCCTTGCGGTAGCGCACGTTCGGGATCGCGACCTTGCCCGCGAGTGCGTAGACGGCGTGCTGGGCAGCCTCGATGGTCGGACCCCGTCCGGTCACGACCATCACCAAGCCGATCTGACCGGCGGTGACGAGCTGGCCGTCGACCATCGCGACCTCGCCGTAGTGGAGGTTCAGTTTCTCCCCGTCCGTGAGATCCGCGGGCAGGCATACCGGCATGCCCTTCGACAGCTCCTCGTAGCCGTGGTGATACGGGAAGGGGGGCACGGTGATGCACACGCCGATGGCATAGCCGTCGTGGGTCGCGACCGGCTGCGCCGAGCCGGCGGCGATGCGCTGGAGCACCGTGCCGCACCCCTCCGCCATCAGCACCGACAGGATCGCGAATCCGGGGTAGCCGAACCGCATCGTGAACTCGAGCGGCCAGATGCCGTCGGCGTTGATGATCGTGTTGAGGTTGACGTAGCCGACGTGCTTCGCGGCGCGCAGCATCGGCGCGACCTTCGCGAGCGTCGCCGCGAACAGCTTGTCGCCGCCGCGGTACGTGACGACCGTACCCATCTCGCCCGTGAGCTCGCCGAGATCGCCCGCGCAGAAGCGCTTGTACTCCCAGTCGAGGTTCACCGGGCCGATGAACTCCGTGCCGTTGAAGAACGCGCCGAGCCCGGTCTCCACGCCCTTCACGTGGTCCATCAGGATGAACTCGGGCGTGACGCCCCAGTCCGCCTCCCACGTGCGCGCGTGAAAGCGCAGCGCGGAGATGACATCGACGCCATCGTCGCGCATGCCGACGTAGTTCTGGTCGGACGTGAGAAACCCGCCGTTGAACTTGAGGACATAGCGGCCCGGCTGCGCGCCGATGAACGCGATCGCGTCATCGAAGCTCGTGAACGCGTGGCTCGCCGCGGTCAGGAGGCCCGCCTCGCGCACGATCGCCTGGCCGAGCGCGCGGTCGGCCTCCAGCGTGTCGCCGTACTCGCTGCCGCCGACGACCAGGAAGCCCTCGCGCCGGAGCTGATCCTGCAGCGCGCCGTGCCCGGTCTCCTCGAACAGGATCAGCCCGTCCGCACCGGCCTCGCGGATCCACGGCAGCTGCGCCTTCCACGAATTCACGAACGTCAGCATGCCGGCGAGGACGTCGCGCGATCCCTTCTCGCGGACGTGGACGCGGACGTCGTGGCCCTCCCCCGCCAGCCGCAGGTAGAGCGAGCCGAAATCGTTGTAGTCGCCGATGCCGAGGACGCGCATGTCGCGCGGGAGTCTAGCTGCCTAACCCCGGCCACGCTGGCGTGGATCGAACCGGTCCCGCAGGCCATCGCCGAGGAGGTTGGCCCCGAGCACGACCCACATGATGGCGAGCCCGGGGACCAGCATGTAGACGCGGAACCAGTCGGCGTTCCACAGGAAGGTCCGGGCCTGGTCGAGCATCGCGCCCCACGTGTAGTCGACCTGCGGGCCGAGCCCCAGGAACGACAGCGCCGCCTCGACGAGGATCACGCCGCCGAAGCCGAACGTGATCTGCACGAGCGCGGGCCCGACGAGGTTCGGCACGAGGTGCTTCACCATCACGCGGCGATTCGAGGCGCCGAGCGCGACGGCCGCGAGCACGTAGTCCCGCTCGCGCAGCGCGAGCACCTGGCCGCGAGCGACGCGCGCGTAGCCGACCCAGCCGTTGACGGTGAGCGCGAGGATCACGACCCCGACGCCGGGGCGCGCCACGGTCGCGACGATCGCGATGTTCAGCAGGATCCCCGGGAACGCCATCAGGACGTCGACGATGCGCATCAGCACCTCGTCGACGGCGCCGCGGTACCAGCCCGCGATGGTCCCGACGGAGAGCCCGATCGTCGCGGAGATGGCGACGACGATCCCGCCGAGCTGCAGCGCGGACCGCGCGCCGAACAGCAACTGCGAGAGCGTGTCGCGCCCGTTCGAGTCGGTGCCCAGCCAGTGCGCCGACGACAGGCCCTCGTAGCGATGCGCGCTCTCGTCGTGGAGCACCGTCAGGTCGTAGGGCGCGAGCCACGGGCCGAGCACGCCGACGAGCACGAACACGGTCAGCATCACCATGCCGACCCACGCGCTGGGCGACAGCCGCCAGCCCCTCATCCGCGACCACGCGCTCATGCGCGGCGGATCCTCGGGTCCGCGAGGCCGTACGCGAGATCGACGAGCAGGTTCACGACCACGTAGATCCCCGCGATCACGAGCACGGTGCCCTGCACGACCGGATAGTTCCGCTCGAGGATCGCCTTCAGCAGCGTGTCGCCGAGCCCCGGCCGCGCGAACACGTTCTCGATCACGATCGCGCCCGAGAGCAGCGAGCCGAACTGCAGCCCCGCGACCGTGATCACGGGCAGCAGCGCGTTGCGCAGCGCGTGCACCCAGATCACGCGCGACTCCGGCAGGCCCTTCGCGCGCGCGGTACGCACGAAGTCCTCGCCGAGCACGTCGACGAGCGAGGCGCGGGTCATGCGCGCGAGCATCGCCATCAGGTGCGTGCCGACGGCGAGCGCCGGCAGGATCAGCGCCGCGAATCCGGTCTCGGTCGGGCCCGGTGCCCACCCGAGCACGATGAAGAACACGTACAGCAGCAGCGGCGCGAACATCATCTGCGGGATCGCGATCCCCGACAGCGCGGCCGTCGTGGCGATCGTGTCGATCCAGGTGCCGCGCCTGATCGCGGCGATGATCCCGAGCGGCAGCGCGAGCACGAGCGCGACGAGCATCCCCGCGAGGGCGAGCGCGAGCGTGTGCGGGAACGCCTCCATGATGCGCGCGGCGACGGTCGGCTTGCCCTTCGGGTCGGGGCACTGGTGGCCAAGAGAGCCATCGACGATGTGGCCGAGGAACCCGACGAACTGCCCGGGCAGCGAGCGGTCGAGCCCCATGCAGTGCTCGATCTGCTTGCGCTGCGCGGGGGTGGCCTCGCCGCCCGCGAGGTGGTCCACCGGATCGCCCGGCACCAGGTGCAGGAACGCGAACACCAGCACGCTCACGCCGAGGATCGCGAGCAGCCCACTGCCCAGCCGCCGCAGCAGGAACGACCCGATCGACACGCGGTCAGCCTACAGGCGTAGGGAG
>JAYSYE010000474.1:0-11454 GCA_043716635.1 Deltaproteobacteria bacterium
CGTCATCACACGGTCCAGATCGGCCACGAGCACCCTGCTCACGAGGGCGGCTACGTACGCATAGCGAGGGCGGTAGCCCTTCGCGATGGCCTTGAGGTCCGCGGCGTTCACCGCCACCAGGGGGCTGACCTCGAGAACCGGACGGTCCTTGTGGTCCCGCACGACGTCGCACGTCTGCGTCAGCACGACGAGACCATCGACCGGGACTTCCTGCAGCGTCACGCCGTCGATGTCGGGGACGGTTCGTTGCGCGAACCAGTGCTCGCCAAGCACGCAGTCGCCTTGCCGCCACGTCGACAATGCGCGATCGACCTCCGAGTCCTCCATGCGGAGCTACTTCTTCCGCTCCAGCTTCACGCTCGCGGCCGGGCGCCCCGGGCCACGGGTCTGATGAACGGTGTCCTGCAGGGCACCGACGAGCTCTTCGGGTCGCCTGGGCATGCGCGCATGCCGTTCCGACGCCGACGCCGAGACGGTCGAAGCGAGAAGCTGCACGCGCGCGTATTCGCCGCGGGCCAGCAATTCGATGCCCGGCGCGCCAGCATCGAGCGCGCTGAGCAGCGCGCTCGAATTTGCCGCAGATGAGCCGCGATCGATGCTGCACACCACCGCGAGCACCTTCCTCAGATGCTCTTCGTTGCTGGGCGACATCGGTTTCCCGCTGGCCCAGAAGTGGAGCGCCCGGCGAGTCACGCCGAAGACTCGCGCGAGTTGGTCCCAGGTGAGCCCACTCAGCCTGCGAAGCTCCGCGAGCGACCCGTTGGCCGCTGGAGGTACGGCTACGACTGTACCCACCGTCGTTTGCTGCAACGGGCGCATCTGGAAGTCGCCGTGCGACGAGGTTCCCGTTCGCATGAGGATCTGCCCGACAACCGCAAAACTCGGGACGGTCGCGGTGGCCCCTGCGGAAGTCGCCGTCGGAACCCCGAGCAGCATCACTTGCCTCCAAAGTGTCGAAGAAACTCGTCAGTCACGGCCCACCTGAAGAAAGTGTACAGGCGTTCCATATATGCCCGCGCGTCGGAGATCACTCGCTGCACCGAGAACGGCACCGGTCTCGTGCTGAACATGTCGAGATCCAGGATCCAGCTCGCAGCATCCGACGGTGAGATCGCAGCCGGATCAATGGTGACGTTGGCAGGCAGGCGCCCCCATCGAGCGAGCACCTGGGCGTCGCTACGCGTGAAGATGGTCTCCGTGATGGAATGGGCGATGGAGGATTCGAGCGGGGTGCCCACGAGCCCTCGAACTTCGGGTCGGATCAGGCGTTCGATGGCGGTCAGGGCATCACCGCTGATCTGGTCGATGTAACGAATTCCGAGTCGATCGATCAGCTTCGGACCGACTGCGACCGCGAGCGCGGTTGCGATCGTCTCGAGCCGTCCGAGGAGATCGCCGCGGCTCGTGTACCGCGTCGTTTCGAGCGCGAGAAAGTCCGACGTCAGCGATACGCGCCAATGTCTATCTTCGCTTTCGAACCGCCATGCGGTGTTCGTCTGCAGTACGGGGCTCGCGCTGGTGGCACCGAACAGCACGCCCTGCGTCAGCTCCTGGCGCAGGATCGGGTAGGTCGATCGGATCGCTTCCTGGAACGGAGCGATGAAGTCGCGGCGATCGATGGAGGTCACCATCGGGAACCGAAGCTGAGCGATCACGCGAATCAGTGGCGCGTTGGCCAGCGGCACTTCAGCCGGTGGGGGGTCCGTGAACGGGTTCTCCACCATGTGAAGTAAGTGTGAAGCGAACCTGATCGACGAGCAAGATCAGCAGGTTGAATAAGTGTCCGCGCCCATCCGTAGCCTGACCGTCATGCCTCACGACGTCATCTGACGATGAGAGCACGCGTTTTGGCCAGCCACGTCCGTCCCGGCGCCTTTGTCGCCGGGACGGACAGCAGCTGCGCGGCGGCCGCGCGATCGCCGGTCGCGGCGAGGACCGCGGCGTGCTCGCAGAGGGGCCACGTCGCGAAGAAGGGGACGTGGTAGCTCGCGTAGAAATCGGGCGGTGAGGTGTAGATCGCGGCGAGGCGCGTAGCATCGGCGGGCGGTAGGACGGAGGCGCGCGGCGGGACGGCGATCACGCAGCCGCCGCCGAAGAGCTCGGTGCGCGCGCGGACCAGCGCGGCGAGTCCGGCTGGATCGCCGTAGGCCGGGGCGGCCGGCGTCGCGGCGGCGGCGAGGGCGTCGAGGTCGCGCGCGATCGCGTCGGCGTGGGAGGGATCGAGGACGCCCGCCACGAACAGGCACGCGCCGCGCTCGCGCGCGGAGGAGTCGGCGCCGCCGGGCAGGCACGGCGTGACCGTCGCGAGCGCGGCCGCGACATCGCCATCGATCCACTGGAGCAGCGCGAGCGCGGCCCGGCGCAGCGGCCGGCGCGACGGGCCGGCGCGATCCAGGGACCGCTGGTAGAGCGCCTTCGCGCGCGCGTGATCGCCCGAGAGGGCGAGGACCTTGGCCAGGCCGGCGAGCGTGTCCTCGCCCTCGGAGAGGCGCAGCGCGGATTCGGCCGCGGCGATCGCCTCGGGGTAGCGCCCCGACGCGGCGAGCGTCGTCGCGTAGACACCGACCGCGTCGGCCTCGCCGGGGAAGGCATCGCGGTAGAGGGTCCCGACGCGCAGCGCCTCCGCAGGCTCGTCGAGGTAGAGCAGCACCGACGAGTCGTGATCGTAGATGCGGCCGCGCAGCGTCGGGCCGGGAGCATCGAGCAGCGCCTTGTAGCCCGCCGCGGCCTCGAGGTAGTGGCCCGCGCGGTAGTCGAGCTCCGCGGCCCAGAACGCGAGCTCGCGATCGGCGGGCGCACCGGCGGCAGCGAGCGCCGACCGCGCCGCGAGTGGCCCCCGCTCGGCGAGCGCGAGCGCGGCATCGAGGAGCGCGCGGTCCTTGCTGCCCGCCGCCGCCGTCGCGCGCGCACGCGGGGCCGCCGCCACCGCCGTCGCGACATCGTCCGCACTGCCGCCGAACAGGACGAGATACGCCGTGGCGCGCGGGTGGTCGGGCGCCACCGCGAGCGCCGCGCGCAGCGAGGACAGCGCCTTGTCCGTGTAGAACACGTCGTACTCGTCGAGCGCGCGCGCGACGTACTGGTCGCCGGGGCGCGCCGGGGCGATCGCCGGACCCGGCCCGCCGCGATGCAGGTACGCGACCGCCGCCGCCGCGAACGCTGCCGCACCGAGCGCGGCGACGACGAGCGGGACCACCCGCGTGCGCCGCCCGAACCGCGCTTGGCGCTCCGCCGCGATCGCGTCGCGCAGGGCCGCCATCGACGGATACCGCGCCGCGGGGTCCTTCGCGAGCGCACGCTTCACGATGGCCTCGACCGCGTCGGGCACCGCCGGCAGCGCTGGAACCGGGGCGGTCGTGATCTGCAGGAACAGCTGGTCGAGCGAGGTCGCGGTATGCGGAGGCTTGCCCGTCAGGATCTCGAACGCGAGCACGCCGGTGGAGAACACCTCGCTGCGCTCGTCCGGCTGCGCGCCTTCGACCTGCTCGGGAGCCATGTACATCGGCGTGCCCAGCAGCTGACCCGCGTGCGTGCGGTACGAGTCGAGCGAGAGGCTCGACGGCGCCGTCGCGAGCTGGGAGAAGCTCGCACCGGGCACGTCGCTCGCGTTGCGTGGTGCCTCGGGCGCGGGCAGCGAGCTCGAGGGATCGCTCGCGAGCTTCGCGAGCCCGAAATCGAGGACCTTGATCGTATCGCCCGCGACCATGATGTTCGCGGCCTTGAGGTCGCGGTGAAGGACGCCGCGCGCGTGCGCAGCGGCCAGGGCGTCGGCGATCTGCTCGAGCCAGCGCAGCGCGGTCGGGAGCTCCGGCGCGCCCTCGCGGCGCAGCACGTCGAACAGGGTGCGGCCTTCCACGAGCTCCATCACGAGGATGTCTTCGCCGCGATGGCCGTCCGCATCCGAGACGATGTCGAACAGCGTGACGACATTCGGGTGCCGGATCGCGGCGGCCGCGCGCGCCTCGCGCAGCATGCGGGCGCGCCGCTCCAGATCGCCCGCGAACGCGGCCGGCAGGATCTTGAGGGCAACGTAGCGGTCGAGCCGCTCGTCGCGCGCGCGCCAGACCTCGCCCATCGCGCCGGCGCCGAGCTGCGAGACCAGCCGGTACGGGCCGATCAGGTCACCGGGCTCGGACACACATCACGGATCGGCCGGGGGCGGTGTGACGCGCGCGAGCAGATCGAGGATCGCGGCGGTCACGGCGTCGGGAGTCTGCCAGAGCGCGAAGTGGGAGGCATCGGGGATGATCACGAGCTTCGCGCCCGGGATCCGCTTCGCGAGCGTGGCGAAGTGGCCCTGGCGGATGATCTCGTCGTGGGCGCCCGCGATGATCGCGGTCGGGATCGCGAGCGCATGCAGCGCCGAGGTGGAGCGGCCGCCCTTCGCCGCCCACACGGGTCGCAGCGCGCGGTGGAGCGCCACCCAGCGCGTGGAGGTGCCGGGAGCGAGGGAGAGCCGCGAGAATTCGGACTTCGCGCGTGCGGCGTAGGCATCGAACGTCGCGGACGCAGCGGCTCGGTGCGGGATCAGGCCGGAGGAGTCGGCGTTCGCGTCGAGGATGGCGAGTCCGGCGACGCGCGTCGGGTGGGAGACGGCCACGTCGAGCGCGGTGGTGCCGCCGTCGCTCCAGCCGACCAGGACCGCGCGCTCGATGTGGAGGGCGTCGAGCACCGCGACGACGTCCTCGCCCATCGCGTGGTAGCTGAGCGCGGAGGTGCCGAGGGTGCTGCGCCCGTGGCCGCGCGTGTCGATCGCGATCGTGCGGTGGGCCGGGGTGGCGGCGACGAGCGCGGGGATCTGGAACGCGAAGTCATCGCCGGAGCCGAGTCCCCCGTGGAGGAGGACGACGGGTGCGGAGATGGTTGTGGTCGTCGGCGTGTCGCCGTAGGAGGCCCAGTAGATCGATGCGTCACCGGAGACCGCGACGTGGCCGTCGGCCGTGGGCGCGGGCGCCGCGGGTGGCGTCGGGAGGAGCGTCCAGGCTCTCGGCGCGGCGAGCGCCGGGGTGGCCGCGAGGAGGATCAGGGCGAGCGCGGGGAGGCTGCGGGCTCGACCAAGCTGCACGGGTCGCATCGTAACCTGGGCCCCGGCGTTCGCCGGGATGACAGGGTGTTGCGCGTGAGCGGGCCCGCCGGATGTCGGGGTGACAGGGTGTTGCGCGTGAACGGGCCAGCCGGATGTCGGGGCTCGCGGACCAGACATGCAAAACCCCCGGGTTTCGCCGGGGGTTTTGTGCGGTCGTCGCGCGGCGATCAGTCCGGGACGAGCTGCAGCGAGATCGCGAAGCTGGCCTCGGTGCCCGAGCCGTCCTTGTCCTTCGGCTTCGGGAACGTCCAGCTCCGCATGAGGCCGCCGACGCACGAGTCGACCTCGTCGGCGAAGCCCTTGGCGCCGCCATCCGTCACGCGACCGCTCTGGTTCACGGTGAGCGTCAGCTTCACCTTGCCGCGCGCGGTGGCCTCCTTCTTCAGATAGCTCGTGTAGCAGTGCTTGATGCCCGCCATGTACGCGGACTGGATCTTCTTGAGCACCGCATCGGGCGACAGATCGGAGTCATCGAACGACTGCTTGTCGGACACGGAGATGCGACCGACCGGGCCCTTCTCTTCGCCCTTGCCGCCGCCGGCGCTCACGGGAGCGCCCGTGTTGCCGATGCCCGTACCCGTGCTGGTGCCGACGCGCGTGCCGCCATCGCCACGCGTGCCGCGACCCGAGCCGCCACCGATCGCGACGTTGCGGCCGCCATCGCGAACCGACGCGATCTGATCGCCGAGGTCTGCGCCCGGGCGCCGACCATCCATGTCGCCCTCGGTCCGCGCGTTCGAGCCTTCGCCGGACACGAGATCCGCGAGAGCCGCCGCGTCGTCCTCGGAGAGCGTCGGCGCCGTGGTCGCGTCGCGACCGGCCCCGGGATCCTTCGTGGGCTTGTCGGGCGTGGGCTTCGACGTGCCCTTGTCGGGCTGCTTGACCGGCGCCACCGCCGCCGCGCTGCCGGCCGCCGAGCCGGTGTCCTTCGTCGGCACGGGCTCGGGCTCGGTCGTGACCTGGTACTTGTCCTCGGCGAACGACAGGTGGTACGCGCGCTCCGCGAGCCCGTCCTCGTTCACGTCGTTCAGCCACGCGATCAGCACGACCGCGAAGTGCGCCACGATCGACGCGCCGATGATCACCGCGAGTCGGGGGTCGATCCGGTCTGCGAACGTGCCCCGCACGCTCGCCGGCAGCATCGGCTTCGGCGCTCGCGGCGGCTCGGCCACGAACTGGAACAGGACCGTGAGGTCACCGAGCGACAGCTTGCCGCGCGAGTGATCGCCGAGCGGCACCTGCCAGTAGTCGTGACCGCCACTGCCCTGCGAGGCCCCGCGCTGCTTGAGCGCGTCGAGCGTCTGGACCTGGCTGCCCTCGTCGGACAACCGGCCATCCATCTTGCCGAGAAAGCGCAGGTAGTACTTGCCCTCGTCGAGGGCGAACAGCGTGAACTCGAGCGGCAGCCCCTCGATCGGAATCGAGAAGGTGTTCTTCATCGACTGCCCGATGGTCACGGGCACGCGCTCGCGGATCAGCCGCTCCTCGACGATCTTGCCGCCGAGCAACACGCCGATGCGCAGGATGCGCGGACGCGGACCGCCCGACGTGTTCGCCGAGGTGCCACCACCCGCAGGGACCGGTCGCTTCGTGCCGGGGGTCGCCATCAGAATGGCGCCTTCTTCACGGTCGCGAGGATGAGCGGCATGAAGTCCTGCTTCAGGCTCTCCCACTCGTACGTGATGTCCTTTGCCGTGATCACGTACACGACGCTCGGGCGCGGGACCTTGCCGCAGACCGAGACCACCGTGTCGATCACCGTCACCGGCTTGCCGTTGATGCGCTCGATGTGGAACTTGCCCTGCTTCGCCTCCCCCGACGCCTGCGCGGCCGAGTCGTCGCTCGGGCATTCCTCGGCGCGTGCCACGCTCGCCGTGCCGAGGCCGAAGCCGATGGCACCGAGTGTGAACACGCAGGAGAGCAGTCTGTTGGGAAGCTTGTGCATGGCGGGAACTCCTTAGCTCGTCTTCTTCTTCTTCTGAGCGCGCTTGATCGCCTTGTCGACGTCCTTCATCCGGCTGTCGTACAGCTTGATGTCGACGCCGGGCTGATTCTTGTACTGGTCGAAGTACTGCTTCGCGGTGGTGAGCCGCGCGACCGCATCGCCGATGCCCGGATAGGGGTCGGTGTCGAGGTAGAGCAATCCGAGGTTGTAGTAGGCCGGCCCGTAGCTCGGGTTCGCCTGCATGGCGCGCTTGTACGCGCCCTCCGCGCTCTTCACGAACTGGTCGCGCTGGCCGTCGCCGGGGCGGTAGTCGGCCGAGCGGCCGCGATACGCCGAGCCGAGCGACGTCATCGTGATCGCGTCGGTGCGCTGGAACTGATTGGTCAGCCGCTCGAACGTCTGCTGGGCCTCGGTGTACTGCGTGTTCTTCAGCTGGTGCACGCCGAGGTTCACGAGCGCGCTCGCGTGGTTCGGATTCAGCTCGATGGCCTTCTGGTAGGCGAGCTGGGCCTTCTCGGGCCGCGCCGTCACATCGTAGACCAAGCCGTACACGTAGTAGACCTGCGCGTTCGACTTGGCGGCCTCGCGCTTGAACACGTCATCGAGCACGAGCTCGGCCGTGTCGTAGAGGTGCTTGTGGTAGTAGGCGAACGCCACGTACGCGGCCGCATCGACGCTCGAGGCATCGATCGCCAGCGCCGCCCGCGCCGCCCGCAGGGCGCCATCGGCATCCGGGGTCGGCTGCGACAGTGCCTGCTTCGCGACGCCGAGCTGCTGATCCACCTGGACCTTGGCCTGCGCCGGATCGGGGTCGAAGTTCGGCGGGAGTACCGGAGGCCCTTCGGAGTCGCCTGCAGCGGCGCTTGCCGAGCCCGCGCCGCCGACAGCGCCCGTGCCATCCGATCCGGTACCCGCGGTCGGGTTGCCGTTCTCGTCGAGCTGCGGCTCGCCGCCGCTGTCGTTCATCGACTCGCCGTTCGGGCCGGCGTGGCTCGATCCGGCGCCCGCCCCGGTGGGGGTCGTCGACTTGCCCTTGGCGCCGCCACCGCACGCCGCGGCGGTCGCTCCAAGCGCGAAGCCGAATGCGGCCAGCCGGCGGGACATGAGCCTAGTAACGCGCGACATGCGATTCCGATCTTCCTTCACGGTGCGTCCGTCCCCTGCACGATCTCCTGGCGGAGAACCGTGTATTCAGCCGGGAATTCACGTCCGAGATCTTCCAGGGCCGCGCGACTCCACATGTTCGAGACGCCGCCCTGCTTGGCCAGGTCGACCACCTGCACCCACTGCTGCTTGGCCTCGCCGAGCTTCTTCTGGATGTTCGCGTCGAGCTGCGCCTGGTACTTCTCCTGCACCTCCGGGGACGCCTTCGTGACGGGCACCGGCAGCGGGGCATTCGACAGCTTCTGGCTGTACTCGTACTGCACATCGCCGTAGCGGACCTTCGCGGCCATCGAGTACTCGACGACGCCGAACTGGTCGAGCGCGAGGTACTTGTCCTCGGCCGCCGTGCGCGCTGCCGTGAGCTGGTCGCCCTGCGCCTTCAGCTCCGCGACGGTCTTCGCCGCCTTCTTGATCTCGTACTTGTCCCAGACCGAGGTGTAGTAGTCCTCGGCCTGCGCGAGCTGCCACTCGCCGGCGAGCGTCGCGCCGATGCTCTTCTTGATCGAGCCGCGCGCCTTCCAGGCATCGATCGTCGCCTGACCCGCAGCGCGGGCCTGGGGCGTCTGGCCCTTCTTCTTGCGCAGCGCGGCCTCGTCGTAGAACGACTTCACGTAGTCGTCCTCGTTGCCGGCGTCCTTGCCGTACGTCGAGCGCCACTTGCCGGCGTTCTCCGTGTACGCGTTGACGTCGCCCGACTGGCGGAAGATCCCGGCGATCGAGAACAGCGCGCGGTCCTTCTTGCGGCGGTCGGTCTCGACCGTGCCGTACTGCTTGTAGAGGCTGACGGCCTTCGCGAAGTCGCGGTTCAGCTCGGCCGCGAGCGCGGCGTTGTAGAGCGCGTCGAGGCCGATCTGATCGATCGTCCGCGGCGCCTCGCCGGGCAACGGCTCCGGGGCCTTGATGCCCGCCTTCTTCGCCTTCTTCGTGGTCTCGTAGAGCTCGAGGTACGTGCGGACCGCGTTGTCGTAGTCGAACGCGGCCTGGTAGCTCCCCGCCTGCAGACGCATCGCGTCGAGGTAGTACGGGCTCTCGCGGAAGTTCTTCGAGGGGTTGTTCGCGAACTCCTTGAACAGCGCGATCGCGGTCTTCGGGCGCTCGGCGAGCCGGTAGCTCACCGCAGCGTCGTACAGCGCGGTCGGCAGATCGGGATCCGTCGCGGGCGCCGTCTTGTAGAACCGATAGAACGCCTCGGCGGCCGGCTGGTACTGCTTGTTCGCGAACAGCTCCGCCGCGCGCGAGAAGTTCAGCGACCGGTTCTGCGCGATCGCGAGCTCGATGGTCTTCGCATCGCCGCACTTGCTGGCGATGAACTTCTTGTTCGTCGCCTCGATCGCATCGAAGTTCGACTGCGCCTCGTAGATCGCGAGGATGCCGTCCTTGGCGACCGCCGCCTCGGGCGAGCCGCAGAACTTGTCCATCACCTTCTGGAAGCGCGCGATCGCGTCGTCCGTGTGCAGGTACGCGAGCGAGATCAGCGCCGCGTTCACGCCTTGCTGCGGTGCGGCCTTCGGGTCCTGCACGATGTCCTGGTAGGTGTCGTACTCGTTCTGGAGCGCGAGGTAGATGCCCGGGATCGGCTGCGCCTGCCAGGGCTGCGGGGTTGCCTTCAGCTCGGCCACGGTCGGAACCTTGAGCGGCTGGACCGTTCCGGCCGCGGCTTCCTTCTCGGCTTCCTTCTCGTACGACTGCACCACGCTGCGTGCGGCATCGATGTAGTAGGTCGTGCCCATGTCGCGGTGGTCGCGGACCCACTTGTACTGGTCGATCGCCTCGAGATAGCGCTCGCTCCAGAACATCGCTTCGGCCTGGTTGTAGTTGAACTCGTAGACGTAATCGGACTCGGGGAAGGTCTGGATGAACTGGCGGTAGAGCTCGATCGAGCGTCCGTACAGCGTCAGGTACGATTCCTTGGCGGCGGCGTCCTTGCTGCCCAGCGCCTCGTAGTCCTTGCGCTGCTGCGTGGCCGCGGCGTGCGTGTTGCGGGCCGCCGCGTAGAGCGCGCGCTCCGCGATGCGGTGCTGGTTCTCCATCGCCTCGCGGTCAGCTTCGTTCGCCGCGTACCACGCGGTGCCCGGCGCGTAGCGCGTCGCGAGCTCGGCGGCCGCGGCGTCAGCGGCCAGCTTGTCGCCGGACGCCTCGTACACGTTCACGATCTCCTGGTGGACCTGCGGGTTGTGCGGGTTCAGCTCCCACGGCGGTCCGAGGGCGATCCGGTACGACTCGACCGCCTGGTCGAACGCTTGGAGATCGCTGAACGCCTTGCCCATCGCGACCCACACGTCGCGGACGTGGGGCTCGTTCTCGCGGCCCTTGTAGAACGCCTTGGCGCGATCGAGCGAGCGCTTCGGATCGGTGTCCGCCTCGCCGTTCCACGGATCGGTGAACGCGACCGCGATGTACTGGATCGACTCATCGCGGAGCTCGAGCGCCGGCGTGGCGCCCGTCGCGACGACCTGATCGTAGAGCGCCACGCTCTGGTCGAAGCGCTTGATCGAGTCGGGGAGCCGGTCGCGCTTGTAGTACGACCAGGCGAGCTTGTAGAGCGCCTCGGCGTAGAGCTTCGAGTCGTTGCCGCCGTCGGCGACCTTGAGGTACGCAGCGATCGCGTCGTCGATCTCGCCGGGGACCGCGAAGTGATAGTCGGCGATGCCGCGAATCCACGCGTTGCGCACGAGCTCGATATCCGCGGTCGGGTACGGCGTGCACTCGGCGTAGGGATCACGAAGCGTCGTGCTCTCGATGCGCTTCAGCGCCTCCTGGCGCGTCGGCGCGGGCGCCGGCGGATCGTTCCACTTGAACTTGTTCGAGCACGCGAGCGCGAGGAACGCCTGGAGCGACTTGCGCTCGTCGCGGAGCTTGCCGTAGTACGCGAGCAGGTAGAGCGTCGACGGCGTCTGGCGGTAGGTCGGGAACCGGTTGAGGATCCCCTCCCACAGCGCGAGCGACTTCGAGTAGTCCGCCATGATCGGCGGTGCATCGGGGTTCACGGGCCCGCCCGACGCTTCCTGGAGCGTCAGCGCGGCCTCGAGGTCGGCGTCCGACTGATCGAGGTACAGGTCCGCGAGCTGGAACATCTTGTCCGGCGTGAACTGCTCGTGGGCCGGGTGGTTCGCGAGGAACTTCTCGAGCAGCGCGATCGTGTCGATGCGACGCTTGACCTGAGCGGCCTCGGTCGCCGTGATCTTGTCGGTGTATCGGCGCGTCAGCTCGCCGGTCCGCGAGTCGTACTCGTTGCGCGCGATGCTGCGCATCCGCACGT
>JAYSYE010000475.1:0-3794 GCA_043716635.1 Deltaproteobacteria bacterium
CCGGATCGCTGCATCGACGCCACGAGCTTCGCCTCGTCGAGGTCGAGCATCCGCCGCAGCGTCCCCGCGAGGCCGGCGTCGTCGCCTTCCTTCTCGTAGAGCTCGGCGAGCGCCTTCAGCGCGCTCTCGTCCTCCGGGCTGCTCGCGAGCACCTCCTCGTAGATCTCGATCGCGCGCCGCGGATCGATCTGCCGCTCGCGATACGTCTGCGCCATCTTCTTGAGGCTGGCGTCGCGCTGCACCGGGTTGGTTGCCGCCGCGACCTCGCTCTCGAGCCCGGCGACGAGCTGCTCCCACATCTTGCCGCGCGACGTCAGCCGGCGCAGCGCCTCGGTGACCTTGGGACTTCCCGGCTCCTGCTCCGCGATGCGCTCCCACGCATCGAGGGCGCGAGGGATGTCACCGAGCCGCAGCTCCGCGAGCTGCGCGATCTCCTCGAGCCGGCGCACGAGGTCGTCGGAGGGCGCGTTCGCCTCGCGCGCGTTGTCGAGCGCAAACTCGTAGAGATCGATGAGCCCGCGCCAGTCGCGCCGCTCGCGGAAGTGATCGACGTACCGCGCGAGCGCCTCCTCGTGCGTCGGGTCGACGCCGAGCGCCTGGTGCAGCAGCTCCGCCGCGCGATCGCGATCGCCCATGTGCTCGCGCGCGATCGTCGCGAGCTCGAGGATCTCCGTCACGAGCACGCTCGCGGGCGTGCTCGGATCCTGACCGAGCGCGTTGACCTCGGCCTCGACGAGCCGCGACAGCGACTCCCAGTCCTGGTCGTCCTGCAGCAGCTGGCGCAGCTCTCGCGCCGCCTTCGTGCCCGGCACGTCGTACGCGACGAGCTCCGTGAGCACCTCGACCAGGCCCGCCCGGTCCGGCAGCTGGTTGCGATACAGCGCGGCGCGCCGTCGTAGCACCTCGGCGCGCTCCGCCGGATCGTGCGCGACCGCGCTGCGATGCCGCAGGATCCGATCGAGCTCGAGCCACTGGCTGGTGCTCGATAGCGCGGCCTCGAGCGCGGCCGAGCTCCCCTTCGAGTACGGATCGACGCCGACCGCGCGCCGCAGGTAGTTGATGCCGGTCGCATCGTCGCGCGTCGCCATGCGGCGGCGCCCGAGCTCGACGAACAGCTCGCCCGCCTTGTGCCGCCACGGCGTGCCGCCATCACGTCCACTCGCACCCGACGCCGAGCCCTGGCCCTCGCGAAACCCGGGGCTCGCGTAGACCTCGGCGAGCGCCTCCGCGACCTCGAGCGCGTCCGGCGCCAGCTTCTGCGCGTCCTCGAGATGCTTCGCGGCGCCCTCGAGATCACCGAGCCGGAGCGCGAGCGCGCCGAGCTCGTAGCGCAGCTTCGCGCGCCGCGCCGCCATCGCAGGGGCCGTCCCGATCGCGTCGAGCTCCGCCTGGTAGAGCTTCGCGACCATCTTGTCGTCGCCGAGCGAGTGGTAGAGGTGGCGCGCCGACTCGAGCGCATCCGTCGCGTGCGGCTCGAGCTTGAAGGCCTGCTGGTAGTGCCACAGGGCCCGGTCCACTCGCCCCAGGTGGTCGTTCCACAGCAGGGCGGCCCGGCGATGCTGTGCGGCGCGCCGCGCGATCACCTCGGGGCGCTTGCGCGCGGCCTCCACCTTCGGGAGCCGGCGGCGGCCCTGGTCGTCCCCGTAGAGGGCGAGCTCGGCCTCGATGATCTCGACGGCAAACGCAGGATCGCTCGCTGTCACCAGCTCGAGCAGCCGGTCCGCGGCGCGGTCGTTCGCGGGGTCGAGCTCCAGCGCCGTGCGCAGGTACTCGACGGCCGTCGTGGACTCGCCCAGCACCACCATCGCTTCGCCGGCCTCGGACCACGCTTCGGCCGCGCGCTGCGGGTCGGTCTCGTGCGGCGCCCACGTGGCGCACACGTCGGCGAGCAGCTCGCCGCGCCCCGCGTCACGGAGCAGCTGGCGGAGCTCGACAAATCCGCGGGCTTCCGGCTGCTGGCGGAATGCAACCACGCGATCCTCGAGAGGATCGCCGAGCTGGTGAGGCGACGTGTCGTCCGACATTCGCGAGTCGCGTCACATTACCGCGAATGTGATGAATATTCGCGAGGGTCGGGACCGTCTTCTAGAGTGAGAGCCCATGGGTATCGACCGACGAACGTTCCTCCGCCTCGGCGCGGCCGGCGTGGCCTCGCTTCCCCTGGTCGCGCGCGGTGACACGAATCTCACGACGGCGAAGATGCCGCTGCCCCAGGGCAACTTCCCGGTCAAGAACCCGTACGACCACGTCAACACCGTCGCGACCTTGCCCGCGTGGGATGGCTCGCACTCGTCGGAGAGCGCACCGGGCTCGATGCGCATGTTCCGCGGCAACCTCAGCCACACGTACTACGGCTCGGGCAAGCTGCCCGACCAGCCCAAGCTCGTCTGGAAGTTTCGCATGTGGGACTTCCCCACGACCAAGCACGGCTCGCCGATCGTCTGGAAGGGCACCGGCTGGACGGGGCAGGCGCTCTACTACGGCGGCTACGTGTTCGTCGGCTCGACCGGCGGCCACTTCCACTGCTTCGAGGCGCTGACGGGGAAGCTCGTCTGGGTGTTCACGGCGCAGCGCATGTTCAAGGGGTCCCCGAGCCTCTACAAGAACCGCATCTACGTGCCCAACGTGGACAATCACCTGCGCTGCATCGATGCCGCGACGGGCAAGCTCGTGTGGGAGTGGGTCGGGCCGAACGACATGGACAGCTCGCCGCGGATCGTGAACGACAAGCTCTACGTCGGCGGCGAGGATGGCGCGCTCAAGTGCTTCGACCCCGAGACGGGCAAGCTGCTGTGGCACGACGACTTCGGCGTCGGCGAGGGCGAGAAGCCCGGCTCGGGCGGGATCGAGAGCTCGCTCGCGATCGTCGACGACACGGCGTACTTCGGGCACCTCGACGGCCACGTCCGCGCGGTCTCGCTCGTCGACAGGAAGCTGCTGTGGAAGGCCAAGCTCGGCAAGGACATCGATGCCTCGTGCCTGGTGCTCGGCGGCAAGCTGTACGTCGGCGTCGAGGAGGGCTCCCCGACGTTCCACTGCCTCGACCGCGCGACGGGCAAGACGGTGTGGTCGAAGGACATGCCATCGGGCGTGTGGTCGACCGCCGCGAAGTCGGGAACCAACGTGATCGTGGGCAGCAACAGCGGTCACATCTACTGCCTCGACGCCGAGACGGGCACCGAGACCTGGGACTTCAAGGTGGGCGCGGGCGTCTGGTCGTCGCCGTCGGTCGTCGATGGCAAGGTGCTCTTCGGCGCGTACGACAACCTCTACCGGATGCTCGACGCGACGACCGGCAAGCTGCTGTGGTCCTACGACATCGGCGACCGCTCGCACTCGGGTGCGGCCATCGAGGACGGCCACATCTGGGTGGGCAGCGCCTCGGGCTACTTCTACTGCTTCGGCTGAGTGCGCCGGCGGCCGCCGCGGCTCGCGAGCACGGCGGTCAGTGCACCGAGGAGCGCGACGGCCGCGGGGGAGCCGCCCGAGACGTCGCAGCAGCCGCCCGGCTGGGTCATCGTGGGCGGGGTCTCGACCGGCGGCTCGGGCGGTTCCGAGGGCGCCGCGCACGATGGATCGGTGGGTCCGGTCGCGCCGAACTGCATCTGCAGCGCCGGCCACAGCGGATCGCACAGGTCGTGGCTCGGCGTGCCCGCGGGACACGCGAGCGGGCCGGCGAGCTGCGCGAAGCGCATGAGCTTGTCGTACTGCGCGCCATCCGGTGACGTGGCGACGGCCATGAAGTCGGGATCCCAGTTCGCCGCGCAGCTCACGAGGGTGCCATCGGGGCGCGT
>JAYSYE010000476.1:0-11416 GCA_043716635.1 Deltaproteobacteria bacterium
GCGGCGGATACGGCGGGCCGCCCCCCGGTGGCGGCGGGTACGGCGGTCCTCCCGGTGGCGGCGGCTACGGCGGGCCACCCGGTGGCGGTGGCTACGGCGGGCCGCCCGGTGGCGGCGGATACGGCGGTCCTCCCGGTGGTGGCGGCTACGGTGGGCCCCCTCCCGGCGGGTACGGCGCGCCCCCTCCGCAGGGCTTTGGCCCTCCCGGCGGCGGCTTTCCCCCGCCCGGCGGCCCGATGATGCCCGGCCAAGGCGGCGAGGTGAACACGACGCTCCCGCTCGTGCTCTCGATCGTCCAGACGGTCCTCTGCTGCAACCCGCTCTTCGGGATCATCGCGCTCGTCTTCGCGATCCAGGCGAACAACGCCAAGAAGACTGGAGACGTCGTGACGGCGGCGGCAAAGGCGAAGACGGCGCTCATCATCGTTGGCGTCGGTTTCGTCCTGTCGTTGCTCGGGGGCATCGGCAACCTCGCGTACAACATGTCGCGCTGAGGCGCGTGCGGTCCAGGCGCGCGTGTCTCGCGCGCGTCAGGGCCCGACGCTGCACGTGAGCGGCGCGCGGGCTTCGACGCCGGGCAGAATCCCAACGCGCGCGGCCGACGCGCCGCCCGCGAAGCGCGCCACGACGATGCTCTCGACGGGCTGAACGGTCATCGTCGCGGCGTCGCGGCTCACCGACCCGCCGCCCGACGCGCGCTGCGCGACGGTGACCCGCGTGTCGTCGACCCGCACTTCGAGCCCCTCGAGGCAGACGCGCGCAGAGCTCCACCGCACGCGCGCGCTCATCACTCCGTCGTCGTGGACACGGACGTCGAGCCCCGCCACGGTGACCCACGCGCCGACGGCCTGGATCGTCGCGCGGTACCCCGCGCTGTCTGCCTTGCATGCCGCGTCGTCTGCCGCCGTGAGCGTCGACCAAGGCGCAAGCACCGTGGTAACGCCGAGCGGTCCCAGGACGAGCGCCGGCTCGAGCGCCGACGGAGGCTCCGCGCCGGAACGAACGCGGAGGACGACGACCTCGCCATGGGGGCCTACCGCGAGCGCATCAGGGTTCTCGGGATACGAGAGCGGCCCGACGACGGGCGGGAGGTCGAAGAGGCTCGTGACCCCCGCGGCGCCGAGCTTCGTCACCTCGCTCGCGCCGTTTTCGCCCACTTCGAGGAACGCATACTCATCGCCGCCGAGGGCGACGGCGCTCGCGAGCTTCACGTCGTCGGTGCTGCGGAGGCGCGGCCCCACGCGCACGCGTGTTGCGCCCGACCCTCGGAGCACGCCGAGCAGCCCCCCCTCCGCGAGGAACGCGAGATCGCCCGGCGCGCTCGGGTCGCTGGACGTGACCGGGACGAACGCGAGCACGGTCAAGAGGTCCGGCGTGAGGACGTCGGCGGCGCGAAGGCCGATGCCGCGGGCGGCGGCGACCACATCGCCGGCCGTGAGCGTCGCACGGCGGACCGCCGCGAGGGGGTCGAAGGGGGCGACGAAGGTCACGTGCCGCCGCAACCCGAGGAGCTGCCTCGCCAACGCGGCCCCATCGTCCGAGAGGCTTCGGAGTTCGCGCCCGTAGACGACGGCGCGCGCGGCAGGGTAGTCGCGATCGCTGCTCGCTTCGAGCTCGTGGACCGGGTTCGACACGGTCCGCACGAAGGTGGCGCGCACGTACTCTGTCTTCCCGTCGTCCCCCGCGGGCACGCGCGTCGCGCCGAGGCCGAAGTCCTCCGGGCTAAGCTCGGTGCGCGGCAGGGTCGTGATCTTCGGCTCGCCCGCAGGCCTGCACGTGACCGTCGCCTTGGCCACCCGCGCGACGTGCGGCGGCGCCGACGCGACGCTCACGGGCGACGGCGCGCTCGGCGCTGCGGCGCTCCACCCGACCCGGTACCACGCGGAAAGATCACACCCGACCGCGCTGCAGAACCGAGGCTCTTGGTAGCTCCCCGCCCTCGCCGACGGCGGCGCGACGACCTCGGACCACGTGCTGCCCCGATCGACCGTCTGCCACGCGCGCCCGTCGCGCGTCCGCGCGTAGGCGAACGGCCCGCTGATGGCGACGCGATCGAAGAAGAACGGCGACGCGGTCACGACGCCGTCGGGGGCGACGTCGAACGCGGCGCCTCCGTCGCCCCAGGCCCGAAGCCCGCCTGCCGCCGTCGCCGTCCACGTGCGATCGACGAGGCGCGCGCCCTCACGGCCGGCGCCGCGGCTCCGTGACTCGGCGAGCGCCCCCCGCATGGCAGGCGTGAGGCCGTCGAGCTGCCACGGGCGTACGTCACCGTTGCGCGCGTCGAGGGCGCCCGCGCCGCCGCCGCCGCCGCCGCCACGTTGTTGATGAGGCAGAACCCCATCGCCTGGTCGCGCGTTGCGTGATGGCCCGGGGGGCGCACCACGGCGAGGCCACGCGCGAACTGCCCGCTCATCACGTCGAGCGCGAGCTGCGACACGGAGCCGGCGGCGGTTCGCACCGCGTCCCACGTCCCCGGCGAGTAGTAGGTATCGGGGTCGAGCCAGCCGGTGTTGCCCGGCACCACCCGCACGAGGTGGTCGAGGTACGCGGCGCCGTGCACCCGCGCGAGCTCCTCGTCCGTGGCCGCCCGCGTGATCACGTGCGAGCCGCGCTCCGCGATCCGGGCCGCGACGAGCGCGTCGCGCACCGCCTCTGCCCGCGCCGGCCGCTCGGGATGGCCGGCGGGTGCTCGATGCTCCAGGAACACGTCATCGAGCACGTAGCCGAGCGCGCCGCGCGTCATCAGTCGCGCTCCGACCGCAGTGCACGCGACATGAGCCCCGCCATCGCGTGTCGCGCCGGCTGACCCTCGTACAGGATGCTGTGCATCACGGCCGTGATCGGCGCGGCCACGCCGAGCTTCGCGGCGAGCGCATGCGCGACCTTCGTGGTCTTCACGCCCTCGGCGACCTGCTTCATCTCGGACAGGATCTCCGCCATCGCCTTGCCCTGCCCGAGACCCAGTCCGACGCGGCGATTGCGCGAGGCATCGCCCGAGCACGTCAGGACGAGGTCGCCGATGCCAGAGAGCCCCGCGAACGTCAGCGCGTGCGCCCCCATCGCCATCCCGATGCGCGTGATCTCGGCGAGGCCCCGCGTGATCAGCGCGGCCCGCGCGTTCGAGCCGAGCCCCAGCCCATCCGAGATGCCCGCGGCGATCGCCATCACGTTCTTGATCGCCCCGCCCACCAGCACGCCCGCCACGTCGTCCGTCGTGTAGATGCGGAAGCGGATGCTCGACAGTGCCGTCTGCGCGAGCGTGCACGTCTCGGGGTCTCGTCCGGCGAGCACGATCGCCGCCGGCATCCCCGCGGCGATCTCGCTGGCGAACGTCGGGCCCGACAGGAACGTCGCGCGGGCAGCGATGCGCGCGGGTAGCACATCCGCGTAGACGCGATCGATCGTCTGCAACGTACCGTCCTCGAGCCCTTTGGATGCATTGATCACGATCGCGTCCGGATCGATCACCGCGGCCAGCCCTCCGAAGATGTCGCGCACCCCGTGCGACGGCGTGACGCCCACCACGAACCGCTTCCCCCGCACCGTCGCCTCGAGGTCAGACGTGACGAACACCGTCTCGGGCAGGCGATATGCGGGCAGATACGTGCGGTTGATCCGCGTGGTCTCGAGCTCCGTCGCCTGCTCTGCTCCCCGACAGTAGAGGCTGACGCGGTGCCCCGCATTGCCGAACAGCATCGCCAGGCACGTGCCGTAGCTACCGGCTCCGATCACTGCGATGTCTTCGACGCTCATGGCGCCGCGGACGTTATCACTCTTCAGAAGATGGCCGTGAGTGAGCCGGGAGGCTGCGTGATAGCGTCTCGCCACATGCGCCTCTCGGCTCTCTCCGGTGTGCTTGCTGGCGTGCTTGCCACGTGCGTGGTTGCGGGGTCGTCGGTGGCAGCACCGGCCCCAACCCCGGGCCCGCGGGCGCCGCACCCCTCGGTGGCCGCGGCCACGCGCGCGCTGCAGCTCGGCGTCGTACCCGTCGCGGTGGATGCCGCGGGCGTCCCCCGGATGCTCCGGGCGGCCCACGTGGCTATGGTGCCGGGGGCACGCGCGACGGAGTCCGCCATCGGGCACGTCACCGCGCTGGCCGGCGCCTGGGGTGTCACGGCGGTCGCGATGCCGGCGCTCGCGCCCCTCGGCGAGGTCGCGGTGCCGGGCGGGACGATCACGCGCCTCCGGCAGGTGATCGGAGGCGTGCCGATCCACGGCAACGAGCTCCGCGTGCTCACGCGCGCCGACGGCTCGCTGCTCGCGATCACGGGCACGCTCGTCGGCACGACGGCGATGCGGCGCGCGCCCGCGTTTCGCGGCGACGAGCTCGACGCAGCGAGCCGCGCCCTCGCCGCGATCCATCACGTGGCGGTCGACGCCACGCGGCTGGCGTCCACGGACGGCCTCCTCTTCTCGGGCTCCGATGGGGCCGTCGATGTCGACTACGCCCGGGTCACGCGCGAGTGGTTCCGCGATCGCGACGGCTCGCTCGTCGCCGCCTGGATCATCGATTCGCGCTCCACCGGTCCGGTCCAGCGCACGGCGATCGCACAGCGCACGGTGATCGCGGCGACGAGCGGTCGGATCCTCGCGCGCTACGACCTCACGAAGCGCGAGGCCGTGAGCTACCGGGTGTGGGCAGACGCGGACGGTCGCCCCAAGGACGGCCCGGCGATCGACTGGAGCCCGCGGCCCACGGACACGTTCGACGCGACCGGGCCCGACTCGTACACGGCGCCGTCGCTCGTCACGATCCCCGGCGGACTCAACCACCCCGCCGGCAGCGCCAATCCCGACCCGTGGCTCGCCGACGGCGCCACCACGCTCCTCGGCAACAACGTCACTTCCTACGCCGACCTCTACAGCCCCGACGGCTTCGCGACCGGCGACATCCGGCCCACGGCGACCGGGCCGCACGCGTACGACCGCATCTACGACACGAGCGGCGAGGCGATCGGCACCACCGATCAGACGATGGCCGCGACGACGATGCTGTTCTTCCTGACCAACTACCTGCACGACTTCTGGTACGACGCGGGCTTCACCGAGGCGGCGGGCAACGCCCAGCAGGACAACTACGGCCGCGGCGGCATCGCGAACGATCGGCTGCGCGCGGAGGCGCAGGACGACGCGTACAACCCGCAGGCGCGCGACAACGCGAACATGAGCACGCCCGCCGACGGCGCCCCGCCGACGATGCAGGTGTACCTGTCGACCGGCACCGAGCACCTGCACACTGCGATCGCGACCCCGGGCGGTTCGCTGGCATCTGGCCTCGCCGCGTTCGGTCCACGCAACTTCGATGTCACGGCGTCGGTGGTCGACCTGGGTGCGGGCTGCACCGCGCCCGGCGCTGCCATCGCGGGGGCGATCGCGCTCGTCACGCAGAACGCAGCGTGCTCCGCCGAGGCGCAGGTGCAGCTCGCGCAGACGGCAGGCGCGGTCGGCGTCCTCTACGTCAAGACCACCGCGGCGGCGGGCACGCTCGCGAAGGACAAGGCGCTCGTGAACACGCTGATCCCGTCGTTCGCGATCGGTTCGGCGGAGGGCGCCACCGTGCGCGCGAACCTGGGAGCGGGCGCCGTCAGCGTGCGGCTCGTCCGGACGGCGGACGTCGAGACCGACGCGGACCTCGACAACACGACGGCCGGACACGAGTACGGCCACTACGTACATCAGCGGCTCGCGGTGTGTCAGTCGAACACCGAGTGCGGTGGCATGGGTGAAGGCTGGGGCGACTTCATGGCGCTCCTGCTCGTCGCCCGCGGCGGCGACAACCTCGACGGCATCTACCCGTACGGTGCGTGGCCTCCCTACGCTGGCATCGACAACCTCGGCTACTTCGGCATTCGCCGGTTCCCGTACAGCGTCAATCCGCTGAAGAACCCGCTCATGTTTCACCACATGAGCAATGGCCAGTCGCTGCCGGCCGGCATCCCGAACTCGTACGACGACGGCCAGGGCGCCGAGGTCCACGCCGCGGGTGAGGTCTGGGGCAACACGCTGTGGAACGTGTACGTGGCGCTGCAGAAGGCCCACGGCCCCGCCGCGTTCGAGGAGACGCGCAAGACGATGGCGAAGTACGTCGTCGGCAGCATGATGATGACGCCCGACGAGGCGCTCACGCTCGAGGCGCGCGACGCGATGCTCGCGGTGGCGGAGGCGGCAAGCCCCGCCGACGCGACGCTGATGGCGCAGGTGTTCGCGAGCCGCGGCATGGGCTCGTGCGCGGTGGATGCGGAGCGCGGGAGCAGCGATCTCGTCGGCATCGTCGACAGCACCGGCCTCGGCGGGAACCTCGTCGCGGCCTCGCCCGCCCTGGCGATCACCGACAGCTGCGATGCCGACCAGTCACTCGATGTCGGGGAGTCGGCCACGCTGACGGTCCCGTTCATGAACGCGGGCCGCGTGGCGATGACGAACCTGTCATTCGCGCTCGCCGCGCCGCCGGCGGGGCTCGTGGTCACGCACGCGCCGGATGCCATCGCGACCCTCGCCGCTGGCGCGAGCGTCGACGTCGTGTTCACGGTGAAGCTGACCGCGGCCGAGCCCGCATCGTCGGGCTCGCTGACGGTGAAGGCGCTCACGCCCGACGGCTGCGCCGCCGAGGTGCTCGTGCCGTATGAGGTGACGCTCGAGTCCGACACGCAGCTGGCAAGCTCGGCCACCGATGCCTTCGACGCGCCCTCGGTGTGGGTCGCCGCCGGCGCGGACACCGCGTGGGCGCAGGAGCTCGAGACGGGCAGCAACTCGCTCTGGCACGCCACGGATGTCGGGGACATCTCGGACCACGCGCTCGTGTCGCCCGAGGTCACGGTGAGCGCGACGGCTGCGCTCGTCGTCACGCTGGAGCACCGCTACTCGTTCGACCACGAGGGCGGGAACCTCTACGACGGCGGCGTGATCGAGCTGTCGCAGGACCACGGCGCGACCTGGGTCGACGCGTCGACGCTCGCGACCGTGCCGTACGATGGCATGCTCAGTAATCGCTTCAGCAATCCGATCGGCGGACAGCGAGCGTTCGCGGGTGTGAGCATCGGGTACCCCGCGATGACCACGTTGACGCTCGACTTCGGGATGGCGCTCGCCGGCAAGGCGATCCAGCTCCGGTTCCGGCAGGGCACCGACGACTCGGCCGGTGACGATGGCTGGTTCGTCGATAACGTCGCGTTCGCGGGCATCACGACCACGCCGTTCCCCGCGATCGTCGCCGACGCGACGACCTGCGCGACGGACGGCGGCGACGGCGCCGATGGCGGCGATGGCGGGGGCTGCTGCCAGAGCGGTGGCACCGGTGCGGGCGGCGCGAGTGCCCTCGCGGCCTTCGGGCTGGTGGCGCTGACGCGTCGCCGCCGACGCCGCTAGGCCTATCCCGCGCGGTTCAGCGGCCGGGAGCCACGACCACGAGCGACTCGGTCGCGAGCACGACACGATCGCGGCCGGCGCGCTTTGCCGCGTACAGCGCGGTGTCCGCCGACCGGACGAGGGCCTCGGCGTCGACGCCATCCTCCGGGAACGTGGCCACCCCGATGGACGTGGTGAGCGTCCGCGCGTTCGGCGCCGCCTCGGAGAAGTCGTGCGCGCGGATCCGCTCGCGGACCCGCTCCGCGACCTTCGCCGCGGTGAACTTCGCGGTGTCGACGAGGATCACGGCAAACTCTTCCCCGCCGTAGCGAGCGACCACGTCGTTCGCGCGCCGCGCATCCGAGAGCACGCGCGCGAGCTGCCGCAGCACCTCGTCCCCCGCGGGATGCCCGTAGGTATCGTTGAAGCTCTTGAAGTGATCGACATCCATCATGAGCAGCGACAGCGGCAACCCGCTGCGCTGGCTGCGCTCCACCTCGAGGGTCAGCCGCTCGTGAAAGTGGCGGTGGTTGTACAGGCCGGTGAGCCCATCGGTGACCGCCAGCTGCGCGAGGCGCGTGTTGGCCTCGGCCAGCTCGTGGGTCCGCTCGTGGATCTTCGCCTCCAGCTCGCGATTCATCTCGAGGAGCGTCTGGTTCTTCGCCGACAGGGACGCGATCAGCTGCCGGTTCTCGTGCACGAGCCGGTACTGGCGCAACAGGCTCTCCACCGCGAGCAACACCGCCTGCTCGTCCCACGGCTTGCCGATGTACTGGCTGAGGTGCGCGCGATTGATCGCCTCGACCACCGCATCGAGACCCGCCTGCCCGGTGAGCAGGATCTTCATCGTGGATGGCAGCCGGCGATCGACGATCTCGAGCAGCTCCACGCCCTTCATCCCGGGCATGATCTGGTCCGCGATCACGACCGCGATCGACTCGCCTTCGCGCGTCAGCTCGTCGAACAGTGCGACCGCCTCGTCACCGGACCGCGCCGTGGCGATCTGGCACTCGTGCCCGAACCGCGCGCCGAGCTGCGCCCGCAGCACGCGCAGCACGCCCTCCTCGTCGTCGACACAGACGATCACCTCGCGCCTGGTCATCCGTGCGACTCCGCTCGCCGCAGCCCGACCGTGGTCGGGAGCCTCACCTCGAAGCAGGTGCGCCCGGGCTCGGACTGACACCGCATCGTGCCGCCATGCTTCTCCACGATCTGCAGCGCGATGCCGAGGCCAAGCCCGGTCCCCTCGCCCTTCGGCTTCGTCGTGTAGAAGGGCTCGAAGATCCTCGGCAGCACGTCAGCGGGGATCCCGGGACCGTTGTCGATCACCCGCACGACGGCCTCGGGGCCGGCGGCCGCCATCTCGGTGGTGGTGGCGACGATGATGGCGCCCTTGCCCGCGAGCGCCTGCTGCGCGTTGGCGATCAGGTTGGTCCACACCTGATTGAGCTCGTCGACGAATACCGGCACGGGTGGGAGCTCGCCGTAGTGGCGCTCGACGACGATATCACGCAGCGCGTGGTGCAATAGCGCGAGCGTGGTCTCGAGACCCTCGTGCAGATCCGCCTCGACGCGCGTGGCCTGCTGATCGAGGTGCGAGTAGCTCTTCAGCGCGCCGACGATGCGCTGGATCTGCCCGATCGCGTGCCCCACCGTCGAGGCGGTGCGATGTAGGTAAACGTGATCGGTGAGCGCCGCCGTGACCTCGCGCGCGAGCTGCGGCTCGGCGCCGACCAGCGCCGTGAACCCCTCCGCGTCCGCGGGGGTCATGCCGAGGTCGGCGAGATCGGCCCCCACCATCTGCGCGGCGGGGATCCGGGCGCGCTCGAGCACGGCTGCGACCTCGCGCGCGACCTTGCGCGCCGTCAGCCCGGTGAGCAGCGGGCGCTCCGCGAGCACCGGCGCCATCCGCTCGAGATAGCCCGTGATCGCCGCGAGCATCGCGGGCGAGGGTGAGCGTGCCGCGATCTCGCCGCCATGCCGTGCGACCCGCGACAGCGCCGGAGCGAGGCCCTCGATGGAGCCCCGGATCGCCGCCGTCGGCGAGTTGATCTCGTGCGCGACGCCCGCGACCAGGAGGCCGAGGCCGGCCATGCGCTCCGACAGCACGAGCTGCGCCTGCGTGTCGCGGAGGTCCGAGAAGGCGCGCCCGAGCTCGTGGTTGATCGCGGTGAGCTCCGCGGTCCGCAGCCGGACCTTCTTTTCCAGCTCCTCGCCGGCGCCGCGGACCTCCTGGTAGAGCACGGCATTCTCGACCGCCGCCGCCGCCTGATCGGCGAACGTCGTCAGCAAGTTCAGGTCGGCCTCGGAGAACTCGCGGGCCCGTTCGGCACGCGAGACGCCGAGCACGCCGACCACGCGGCCCTTGCGCTCGAGCGGGAGGGCGACGAACGGCCCCACCGCGGTCGCTGCCCGGGCCGCCGCGCCGTACGTCGGATCGAGCCCGGCCTCCGCGAGTCGGAGCGGCTGCCGCGAGGTCCGCACGAAGTCCGCGAGGTCGCGCAGCGCCTCCGCGGCCGCGAGCCCCTCGTCGGTCGCGAACGCCGCCGACACGTCCTTCCGCTTCGCCCGCGCCGCGGACGCGCGCACGCCGGGCGTCGCGCCTCCTTCCACGAGCCAGAGCGCCGCGAGCTGGACATCGAACGTGCGAGCCACCGCATCGACGATCTTGCGCGACACGGAATCGAGGTCGATCACGGAGGCCACGGAGCGTCCCGCGTCGTGCAGCGCCACGATCTCGCGCATGCGGGCCGCGAGGCGCGCCTGGTTGTCCTTGAGCGTCGACGTCATCTGGTTGAACGCGAGCGCGAGATCGGCGAGCTCGTCACCGCCGCCGATGTCGATCCGATGGTCGAGGTCGCCTCGTGACACGGCGACGGCGCCGCGCTGCAGACGCTTGATCGGCGAGCCGAGCCGGCGCGACCAGAACAGCGCGAGCACTAGCGCGAACACGACGGCGATGCTGCCGCCGGCCACGAGCGAGCGCAGCGCGAGGCGCTTCGTCGCCGCGAGCGGTGCCCGATCGACGGCCACGCCGAGGATCCCGACGGGCTGCTGCCCGGCGTCGAGCAGCGCGGTGGTCGCCACCTCGTAGTCGCCACTGGGGAGTCGCACCGGCCGGATCGAGCGGTCCTCGCGCCGCCCCGAGCCGCGGGCGACGGGCGGCAAGGCAACCCCGGCCGCGCGACCGCCGAGGCGCGAGCGAAACGTCGAGTACAGCTCGCCGGACGGACCGCCGATGAGGACGTCCGCCGCGAGCGCACCCTTGATGCCGTCCGCGAAGTCGCCGTCGAGCGGGGTCGACAGCACGAGCACGCCGCGCAGCTCGAGCCCCGGCCCCACCACCGGCGAGACGGCCCGCATCACGACCCGCTGCCCCACCGTCACGAGCGAGACCTCGCGCGACCATGCCCGCCCCGCCGTCACCAGTGGATCCGACTTCGTCACGGCGATATCGGCGAACCGCATCGTCGCGCCGCCGAGCGTGCGGTCGTAGAGCAAGGTGCCGCTCGCATCGAACAGCTGGAGCCGCGACGACGGCACGTGGACCGCCTGGTCGGAGAGCCACGCGTCGATCGACGGCATGCCTTCGTGCATCGCGGCGCCGAGCTCGCTGCTCCCCGCGAGCTGCACGCACTCGTCGCCGAGGCGCTCCACGGCACGCAGCACGAGGTTCAGGCCTACCGTGAGCTGGCGGTCGGCGTCCTCGCGCAGGCTCGCCTCGAGGCTCGAGAGGATCACGCCCGTCGCGAGCGAGGCGACGACCAGCACCGGCACCAGCGCGGCGAAGATCATCGCGATCACGAGCTTCGTGCGCAGGCGCATCCCGAGGCGCAGTGGCGTCACGCCCGTGACCGGCGTGGCGAAGCGCGGGCGCGGTCGCTCCCTCGTGGCCGTCATGGCAGTCCCATGCGCGAGATGAGCGCGTAGGCCGGCTGCCCCAGCGGCGACAGCACCACGTGGCGGAGGTCTCGCCGCGTCGCGATGACCACCTCCGAGTGCGCGATGGGCACCCACGGCACCAGCTCGGCGATCCGGTCCTGCGCGGCCGCATAGAGCCCGATGCGGGTGC
>JAYSYE010000477.1:0-3790 GCA_043716635.1 Deltaproteobacteria bacterium
CGCGACGGCTCCACGGTGATGGTGCGCAAGGACTCTCCCGCGAAGAGCCTGCGCGACCTGCGTGGACGCCCGTTCGCGATCCCGAGCAAGTACTCGAACCAGTACCTCGTGATCACGAAGCTCATGGCGGACGAGGGCATGGCCCCGAAGGACATCGACTTCGTGGAGATGGCGCCGCCCGACATGTACTCCGCGCTCGCCACGAAGCAGATCGACGCGTACTTCGTCGGCGAGCCGTTCGCGGCCAAGGCCGAGGTGAGCGGCGTCGGGCGCGTGCTCTATCACGCGAAGGATATCTGGCCGCACTTCATCTCGTGCGTGCTCGTGGTGCGGCAGGAGCTGATCGACGAGCATCCGGCGATCGTGCGCGACCTCGTGCGTGGGATCGCGGAGAGCGGCGAGTGGGCGGAGCAGCACCGCCTGCTCGCGGCCAAGGTGGCGGCGCCGTACTTCAGGCAGGACCAGAAGCTGCTCGAGTACGTGCTCACGCAGCCGCCCGACCGGGTGAGCTATCGCAGCCTGACGCCGTCCGATGCGGACATGACGGAGATCATGACGTACGCGCTGCGAGCCGGGATCCTGAAGCGGCCGATCGCACTGACCGACCTGCTCGACCGCCAGTTCATCCCCGCGGTGATCCACCCCGCTGACATCGCTGTGAGCGACGCCGCCACCGCGACGCCGTAGCGCGACGCACCGCTTAGCGCGGCTCGATGGGCGGATACGCTCCGCCACCGAGGGGCGGCAGGCCCGGCGCGGCGACCACGAGCGGCTGGGGCTGCGGCGGGGCTACGAACCCACCGGGCGGGTACGCACCGCCCGGCTCGCGCGGGCCGCTCGCGCCCGACAGCGCGGCCGCGCGACGCACGAACCACGCGGTCGCGACGCCATAGACCATCAGGAACGTCGCCGCCGCGCGGCCCGTCCCGAAGGTGTCGCCCTTCATCATGACCAGCTCGCAGCCCACCACGAGCGCGATGAACGTGACCGCGCCCGCGATCATCAACTGGAAGCCGTTGTAGAGGCGGTGGACCGCCGGGAAGTGCGCGTCGTTCGTGCGCGTCCGCAGCACGAAGTACGCGGCGACGGTGATGCCGCCCGCGAGGATCAGCGCGAACGACGCGCGATAGACATCGCTCTTGTCGCCGTGGTCCGCGCTGCTCAGCGCGAACACGAACGTCGCGACGCCGGCGAGCAGGATCTGCGAGCCGAGCGTGCCGAAGTAGTGCAGCGCGAACTTCAACCCGAGCTGCGGGTCCGCGTGCACCTCGCGGTTCGCACGCCACCGCGCGAGCACGTAGAGCACGAGCGGCGCCCACAGCATGATGAACACCGTGATGACGCCGACGCCCCCCATGATCGGCCCCATGATCCGCAGGATCGACAGTGACGTGTCGAGGTCTTCCATCCCACCAGCTACTCGCCCGGAGGGGACGGAGTCAACTTTGATAGCTCTGACAACGTGGGCGCCGCGACGCTCACGGCCGGCGGAGGCTGCGCCAGATCGCGAGCGCCCAGTCGGTCGCGGGCTCGTGCGCCTTGGCCGTGAGGATCGCGACGTGCGGCGCCTGCGCGACGAGCCCGACGGTGACGTGGATGGCATCGACGGCGTGCGACTCCGCGCGACCGCGACGCGGCCCGTCCGCGATCCGCGCGATCACGGTGTGGAGCTCGGGTGCGATCGCCAGCAGCGCCTCGGGATCGGCGGCGTGCGGCGAGCCCTCGGGCGCCGTGAAGGTGGTGGCCTCGATGACGCGGTCGCCGTCCGTGGCCCACCAGCGGTCCGTATCGTCCTCGACGTGGGTCACGAAGGCGCCCGGGAGCTCGAGTAGCCAGCCCCCGGCGATCTCGACCTCGAGGGGGAACCGTCGATAGCCTGCCGTGGGGACCTCCGCGCCGGCGCGCGCCTCGATACCGTCCGGCAGCGGCTCGGCATCGTCGAGCCAGCCGTGCACGGCGACCCACTCCGGCCACGGCAGCTCGATTTCGGGACTCGCAGCGAGCGCTGCGCGCAGATCGGCGTCGACGGTCGCGAGGCGAGCGCGCTCGTCGTCGTCGATCGGCGCGCGCCAGGGCACCTCGTGCCACAGCGCGAGGAGCGCCCGGGCGCGGGCCGCGCTGCCAGGTCGCTCGTCCCACCAGGGGAACGCATCGGCCACGCGCGCCGGATCCGCGAGCACCGCATCCCGCCACGCGGCATCCCGCGGGCCCAGGGGCGTGTTCACGGCTGCGCCCGTCGCGAACACGCGGGCCCGGGGGATGCCGAATGCACGCGCCCCCGCACGCAGCTCGTCGACGACCCACTCCGCCATGTCGTCCTGGATGCTGGCGAGCGCGAGCCCCCCCGGCTCCGACCACTCGAGGTCGAGCTCGGCGAGCATCGGCGCGAGCCGCGCGAGCACGTGCGCGTGGTAGCCGGGTCCCGTCTGCGCGGTCACCCCGCGCACGTGAAGGTCGCCATCCTCGAGCACGTCGATCGCGACCGTCGGAGTGCGCGCGAGGAAGCGCACCGTGATCCGGCGGTCCGCGGACGTCACGACGGAGGCGCCGAACATCCGCTTCGCGATGCGTCCGAGGCGCGCGCCCAGCGCGGCAGCGTCGGGACCCTTGCCGGCGAGCAGGCCACGCAGTCCACCGCGCGCCTTCCGCGCCCGCGCGCGCCGATCGATGCCGAAGCTCACGCGGCGACAGTAGCGCGAGCTCCCGCTCGCCCGCGCGCGCGTATGCTCGCGGCGATGGAGGCACGGGTCGAATGGCCGACGGACGCCGGGCTGCTGGTCGCGATCGAACCGAGCGCGCAGGAGCTGGCGCCGCACGTCGAGGCGCTCGTCGCGGCCTACAACGAGCCGCACAACGCGCGGATGCTCGGCCACACTGCGGCGCTCGGCGCGGCCGACGTGACCGGGCATTACGAGCGCCTGCGAGCCGATGGCGACCACGGCGTGCTGCTGCTCCGCGATGGCGCGCTCGTTGGTGATGGGGACCTGCGTGGCGTGACGAGGCGCGCGTGCGAGCTCGCGTTCCTCGTCGCAGCGTCGACCGACCAGGGCCGCGGGCTCGGGACCCGATTCGCGTTGATGCTGAGCATGCTCGCGTTCGCAGGCCTCGGCGTCGAGCGCGTCTACGCGTCCGTGTTGCCGGCGAACGCGGCCTCCCTCCGCGTGTTCGAGAAGCTCGGCTACACGCGAGATCCTGGCGCCGAGGCCGCGCAGTACGGCGACGATGGCGATGTCGTGCTCTCGGTGTCGCGGGCCGCGCTCTCGGCGCGCCATGCGGCGGCCATGGCGGAGATTCGCGTCGTGATGCGATAATCGCGGCGTGCTGATCGCGTCACAGGTGCTCGCCGGAGTGGTCGCCGCCCTCCATCTGTACTTCCTCGTCCTCGAGATGTTCCTGTGGACCGGCCCGGTCGGGCAGCGCGTGTTCCAGCGCACCGCGGAGGAGCAGCGGCAGACCGCGGTGCTCGCCGCGAACCAGGGCCTGTACAATGGATTCCTCGTCGCCGGCCTCGTGTGGTCGCTGCTCGCGGCACCCGTGATCGCGATCCCGGTCCGCATCTTCTTCTTCGCGTGCGTGGTGGTCGCGGGCGCCTATGGCGGCGCGACGGTGAACAAGCGGATCGCGTTCATTCAGGCGGGGCCCGCGTTGCTCGGCCTCGCGGTCACGCTCGCGTACCGCTACTCGTAAGCGTTCGGAGGCGGCCGGGTTCGCCGTCAGTGCGCTGCGGGTGTGTCGCGCAGGTGCGCGATCACGGGGCCGTGGTCGCTCGTGCCGACGTCACGATAGACCG
>JAYSYE010000478.1:0-3779 GCA_043716635.1 Deltaproteobacteria bacterium
GAACGCCTGGTGGAGGGATCGAAACCCATCTACTCGCGGAGGGCGAACGCGGGCGACCATCGCAGGATGATCCTAAGCTCCCACCGTACCGCGACGCTCGTGTTGCCATGCGCTAAGAGCAACGTCCCGCTTCTTCCTTCCGTCGGCACTGTCCATGGCGATGTCTACCCAGCCACACCGCGGACACGACTCCCCGGATCCCTGCCCGGTGGGCCCGTCAAGCTCGTACCCGCAGCACGAGCACAGGAAGGGGAGTTCGTTGTCCCAGAGGACCAGCGCCCTGACGGCGTCGTCGCGACGAGAGTCGAGTACCTCGTATGTGATGAGCCATCGAAGAAAGTCTCTTACCGCTTCGCGCTGACGCGCCGTGAGTACCGCTTGGGGTTGGAGCTTGTGATCGTCGTCATCGAGCACGTGGCTTTTCACCAGCCCTCGCAAGCCGTGGCCTAGCTGGCATCGTACGTCTAGTGACAAGTACGCTGGCAGGTAGTATCGAAAACTCGCTAAATTGCCGAACGAAAAAATATTCGTACGTTGCGCGAATCCGTCCAACACGGCATCTGGGATCTCCCACCAGTGACGATCCTGGTCATCCCAGCTCTCAATAGGAAGTTTCACGTTGGGATTGTCGTAATCCGTCCAGATGGCATGACGCAGGTCTATGCGTCCATCCGGGATGACGTCGGCGAACGCGGAGCGAATGGCTGAGGCCACCAACTCGGCGTGCTTGCTCCGCGCGAGCTGAAATGCGTCTCTCGCCTCCGTGAGCGTCCGTCGGACTTCGGGTGACTCGATTCGTACGTCTACCCAACCGCAGTCGGGACAGGTCTCGCCGGTTCCGGTTTCTCGGCGACTCCGAGTGGAATGGTCACAGCACGGACAAGTGTATAATGCGCTCATGGCTACTCCGTGCACTCCTTGTTGCGTCTTTTCGCCGCGAGGAGGTCATCGCAACCACGCTTGCTAGTGCGCACGGTCTCGTACTCTTCCCTGTGTCTCGTGTCTCCGCCCCGAAAGCAGTGGTCTATTATATCGAAGCGTGCGAGCACGCCGCCACGGCCGGTCCACGCGCCGAGCGCTTCACGGTGCAGCTTCTTGCCGATGCGCCGGTTCACGATGAACGTCGTCGTGCGCTGGCCGACCACGACGCCGAAGCCCTTCAGCTCCGTGTCGAAGACGACGAGCTGCGCGCGGCCTGCCTCGAGCTGCAGCGTGCGCAGCGTGTCGTCGGTGAGGTGCTGCTTCATGACGTTCTAGTCAACAGTCCTGGAGCATTGGCTGTGGACCGAGGCGATCCTGTCGACCGCCGCGGTCGGGTCTCAAACTCGTTGACAGGTTCCGCTGCCCCGAGTCGAGCGCCTTGGTCAGAGCGTTCCGCCGTCAGGTCAGTTCCTCCAGTGCGTATTCGCAGGCGTTGACGGGCGATGGTTGGCCACATCACCGGAGGCCAGCACCGCTGCGAGCTGTCTGAAGGATTCAAGTTGGCTCGGACGCTCGTCGCCGGCGAGGTCGGGATAGTGCCACTCGTCGAGCTGAAGCAGTTTGCTGCAACTCCGGTGTGACACTCACTCGTTGTTCACTCGGAGTTGCCAGAACGTGGTCGCGATGCGCGGCGGCGACATACCGAGACAGCTCGAACACATGGATGCGGTCAGCATCTTCGAGCTCGATCTCGAATCGCGCGTAGTCGGGCCGCGACGGCAGTTTTATCGGAGTCCCACGCACCGTCACTTCGAGACCTTCGTCCGAAACGAACTCTTCGTCGATCCAGGGTCCAACTTTGACGGGATAGAAGTACCGGGAATCGTCGTTGCGAGCATTGCGCAGGTAATTGCGATACGCTTCCTCGTTCATGTAGATGCTCGCGGGATCTCGGTCGTGAAGTCTGCTAGCAAACGTGGACACCGTAAGATCGGGCAGCCCAGCGCGCGGAGAAAAGCCAAAGAGTTCGATGACCATCGCCCAGTCGGCTGGGGACCGATACAACGAGAGCCGTGTTGCCGCGAGGTACATGTACCCGTTGTCCAGCATCGGAAATGCGTAGGAGTCACAGGCCGCGTCGAGCGTACCGAGGATCTCGTCGGCGGTTTGCATCGCGGTTCGCACACGACGCTAGCACGCAGCTGATTGATATCGAACATCCTCCTCTGCCAACGTAGCTGAGACGCCGGGCTCCTCAAAGATGACTGTCGAGGGCTGGTGCCGGGTGTCGCGTCCTTGTTTTCGAGCTTGCCCAGCCGGACCAACGCTTCCTCGCGCGCGGACCGCGCGTTGAGCTCGCCGCCACGGCCGGACCACGCGCCGAGCGCCTCGCGGTGCAGCTTCTTGCCGATGCGCCGGTTCACGATGAACGTCGTCGTCGCGCGCCCCGACCACGACGCCGAAGCCGTTCAGCTCGGTGTCGAACACCACGAGCTGCGGCCGGCCGTCCTCCAGCTGCAGGGCCTTCAAAGTGTCGTCGGTGAGGTGCTGCTTCATGGATCTCTAGTCAACAGAACGGTCGGAGGGTCAGCACGGGCTTGCCGGTTTCCGGTCATGAAGCCGGCCGAGACCCGGCTCCGTTTAGAACAGCATGGGCTTCCGTTTCTAGTCAACAATCTAGTCAACGGGCGCCCTGGGACCCACCACGACCAGATCCGAGACCACCGTCGAAGGTGCTGGAATCAGGGCGAATTGCTGCGGCCGCTACGTACTGGAAAGGTCGGATGCGTCTGGGTCTGCAAGCCGAGGGTCTGGGGTTCGATCCCCCAAACCTCCAAGTACTTAGACAATCGGCAGCGGGATTTGCCCACCGATTGCCCACCGATCAGCGAGCGACCGCGCGGCACCGGTGCGCGCTGCAAAGCGGCTACGGACCTGGTCCGTCACCAGTCCCGCTCGGTCTCTCCACGCCGGCGTCGTGATCGCCGATCACGATCAGCCGGACGATGTCGTCATCCGCGCTGCGGGGGTGACCAGTACAGGTCGGAGCCGTCGGCGGCCAGCGTCGTGACCGAACCGCGCTCGCAGCGGATCCGACTTGTCCACGGCGGGCCGCTCGATCGGCGAGCGTGGCGGGCGATCCAGATCGGCGACTGGTGAGAGACGATGACAACGGTGCCGCCTCCGCGGAGTTCTGCGATCGCGCGTGCCATCCGGTCTGCGACGTGCGCGAACGGTTCGCCCCATGACGGCTGGAATGGGTTGGTAAAGTGGCGCCAGGACGACGGCCACAACGGAGCCAACTTCGACAAGCCATCGAGCAGCGACCATGCCTCGGTCACCCGCTCGTCGAGCTGGATCGGTAGGCTCGCCGCAAGGATCTCCGCGGTCTCGACGGCGCGTTCGAGCGGGCTGCTGACCACCCGATCGATCGGACCCAGCTCGAGAAGCCGCTGCCGGGTCGCCGCGATCTGCCGTCGACCCCGTTCGGACAGATGAAATCCGGGCAACCGGCCGTAGCGGATCCCGCGGGGATTGAACACCTCGCCATGCCGGACCAGATGGATGGCGCCTCGCAACGATCCGAAACGTATCACCGTCGTAGTTGTGGGGCACGTACGGTGAACCATCGCGGTCGTGGCTGGCGCCGGTGAAGCGGTCTCTCGCGTGGATCGGGCCGACTTCGCGATGGTCGGGGCTTCACGACGACGGCCGCGTGCGCGCTGACCACGACGCGATGAGGCACGTCGCGTGACCTCTCTAGCGTCGCGTTCCGAGCACGATGAATTGGTCCGGCAACGAGGTCGGCGCCAGCGATGCATCGAGCCCCGCGCCCTGGAGGTCGGCGATGATGACCT
>JAYSYE010000479.1:0-3777 GCA_043716635.1 Deltaproteobacteria bacterium
TCATCAGGCTCATCCGTGTAGCTGCTGCCAGAGGAATGCCAGCGTGTCGGCGGCGCGGTCGACCTGCGCCTTGACCATGTCGGCGCCGCCGTGACCGGCGTTCTTCTCGATGCGTAGCAAGATCGGCACGCCCTCCGCGGTCTGGGCGGACTGGATCACGGCCGCGAGCTTGCGAGCATGGGCCGGGTCGACGCGATCGTCGTGGTCCGCCGAGTCGAACAGCATCGATGGATACGCGCGTGACCCCGCGTCCACCGCGACCCGGTACGGCGAGTAGGCGTGGAGGGCCTCGAACTGGGCGGCGTCCTCCGCGGAGCCGTACTCGGGCACCCACGTGCGCCCGGATCCGGACAGGTGGTAGCGGATCATGTCGAGCAGGGGCACCGCGCAGATCACGGCCTTGAACAGCTCCGGGCGCTGCGTGGCCGCGGCACCGACGAGCAGCCCCCCGTTGGAGCCGCCAGAGATCGCGAGGTGCTCCGGCGTGGTCCAGCCCTCGCGGATCAGATACTCCGCGGCACCGATGAAGTCATCGAACACGTTCTGCTTCTGCAGCAGCATCCCGCCCTTGTGCCAGTCCTCGCCGTACTCGCCGCCGCCGCGCAGGTTCGGGATCGCGTAGACGCCCCCGCCCTCGATCCACAGCGCGCGACTGCCCGCGAAGGCCGGCGTCATGTTCACGTTGAACCCGCCGTAGCCGTAGAGGATCGTCGGCGCGGTGCCGTCCCGCTTCTGGTCGTCGCGGCGGATGAGGAACATCGAGACGAGCGTGCCGTCCTTCGACGCGTACTCGACCTGCTCCGTCACCATGCGACTCGTATCGATCGGGAGCGTGATGCGGGTCCACTCGCTGACCGCGCCGCTCTGGATCGAGGTCTTGTAGATGACCTGCGGCTCCGTGAACGAGGTGTACGCGAAGTAGCCGGTGTCCTCGTCCTCGTTGCCGCTGATGCCGCCCGACGTCCCCAGGGGAGGCAGCTCGAGCTTGCGCACGAGCGCGCCCGCGAGGGTGCGCACCTCGACCTCGCTCGCGGCCCTGCGCAGATACGTCAGCACGAGGTGCTCGCCGACGATGCCGAAGCTCTCGAGCGTGGCATCGCTCTCGGGCACGATCTCCGTCCAGTCCGCGCGGGCGGGACGGGAGGGGTCCACGCGGTACAGCCGGTAGCGCGGCGCGCCGTCGTTCGACATCACATAAAAGTGGTCGCGCCAGATATCGAGCGTGAAGTTCGCGTCCACGCCCACGACGAGCGGGCGCCAGGCGGCGTGCGGGTCGCGGGCGTCCTTGAAGTAGAGATCCGATGCGCTCCAGCCGTGCTGGATCTGCGCGGTGAGCCAGTGGCCGTCGCGCGAGATGCCACCGCCGAGGAACGTCTCGGGGTTGCCCGTGGCCGGATGGATCACGGTATCGGTCGCGGGATCGGTGCCGAGCACGTGGTGACGCAGCTCCGCGTGTCCGGGGCGATCCGCCGTGGGTACGGCATCGGGCGGCGGCAGCCACACGTAGTAGAAGGACCGGCTATCCGGCGCCCACGACGCGCCGCTGTACTTGGTGCCCGCGATCACGTCGGGGCGATCGAGGCCGGACGCGACCTCGCGCACGTGCGTGGTCGTCTCGTCGGAGTTGTTCTCCTTGATCGAGTAGGCGACGAGCGTGCCGTCGTCGGACGGCCACCAGCCGCCGAGACCGCGGGTGCCATCGGCGCTCCACTGATTCGGATCGAACAGCACCTGCTCGGCGCCCGATTCGCCCGCCTTCCAGTACACGACCGTCTTCTCCTGGTTCGCGTGCTTCCGCGCGTAGAAGTAGTGCCCGCGGCGATGGATCGGCGCGCCGATGGAGTCGTAGTACGCGAGCGTCTTCATCCGCGCCGCGAGCTCCGCGCGCTTCGGCAGGGCGGCGAGCACGCCGCGGGTGTAGGCGTCCTGCGCGCTCATCCACTGCTTCACCTCGTCGCTGTGCTCGTCCTCGAGCCAGCGGTACGGGTCGGCGACCTGCTTGCCGTGGAGGGTGTCGACGATCGCGTCGCGACGCGTAGCAGGCCACGGGTGCTGCGGCATGGGTTCGCTAGCGACTGTACTCGGGAAGCTCGATGCGCCAGTGACCGCCGACGCGCACGAGTGCGAGGCGCGCGCGACCGGCAGGCGAGACCAGCTCGACGATCGCGGAATCTCCGCGCTCCTCCACGACCGTCACGTCCGTGGGCGGTGCGATGCCCTCGCTGCTGCCGACCGAAACGAGTGACATGGCGGTGAACCGCACCGAGGCGCCGACCAGGTTCGTGCTCTGCCGGGCCTCTGCCTCGAGCGCCGCGTGCGTCGAAGGTCCCAGCAGCTCGTACACCGTCTCGTGATCGCCGCTCTTGGCCGCCTGAAGCATGTCGCGCACGGTGGCCTCGGGGCCTGGCTGGGACACCCGGCAGCTGCGGCCCGCGACCGCCGCGGCGAGCGCCATGGCGGCCAGCGCGCTGGCGATGGCGGCGGCCGTAGACCGACGTGAGGTGGGTGCGAGCGCCATGGGGTGAATGGATCGGGTCTTGCTCCGTCAGGACAGCAAGTCACCCGCTGTGTACTACTATCTGAGTCCAGGAGGACGTATGCGTTTCCACTCCCTTGTGAAGCTTCTCGCCGCTGCCAGCGTGGCGTTCACCGCCCAGGCCTGTGTCGTCCGCGAGACCCAGCCTGTGAATACCGGTTACGGGTACGGGTACCAGCAGCAGGGGTACGCCCAGGGCTCCGTCGCGGTCGGGGCGCCCACGTCCTACCAGGTGTCGAGCGCGGCGCCGGAGCCCCTGTACGAGCAGATGACCAGCTCCCCGGGCTACGGGCAGGTCTGGATCGACGGCTCGTGGCGCTGGAACAACTACGAGTGGGTGTGGGACCGCGGCCACTGGGAGGCCGAGCAGCAGGGCTACGTCTACGTCGAGCCGTACTACGACTACAGTGGCAGTTCGTATACGTACACGCCCGGTTACTGGTCGCAGCCGGACCGCGCGCCGCGCGGCTGGGAGGTCCGCGATCACCGCGACGGTCGACCGCGCGTCGTGGCGCCGCCGGTAGGTTACGGGCACACCCCGAACCAGTACGGATCGCCGCCGCCGGTGGGGAACCCCGGTGGGGGCTACACGCCGCCGCGCCCGCCGGTCTACACGGGCGGCACCGGCGGCACGTACTATCCGCCGACGGGTCCGCGCGGCGGCAACCCGCCGCCCCCCGGCAACCCCGGCGGCGGTAACGGCGGTGGTGGCTACACGCCCCCGCCCACCGGCAACCCCGGCGGCGGCTATGGCGGTGGTGGTGGCTCCACGCCGCCGCCCACCGGCAACCCCGGCGGCGGTGGCTACACGCCCCCGCCCACCGGCAACCCGGGTGGCGGTTACACGCCGCCGCGCCCGCCGGTCTACACCGGTGGCAACGCGGGCACGTACGATCCGCCGAACCCGCCGCGCGGTGGCAACCAGCCGCCCCCGGGCGCCTCGAACCCGCCGCCGCGCGATCCCTCGGGCCCGCGCCCGCCCCCGACCCCGACGACGAACCCCACGCCGCCGGTGGCGCCGCCGCCGCACTACGAGCCGCGGAACCCGTCCGGGCCGCGCTACGAGCCGACGACGCCGCAGCCGCAGCCGCAGCCCCCGCAGCCGCAGCCGCAGCCGCCGCAGCCGCAGCCGTGCGGCGTGTGCAGCGACTGTGGCGCGGTAATGTTTGGGGTTCGTCATGGCATGTGCCGTCCCCAATCGCCCGTCTGCACGCTGTACGACGCGATGCCCGAGATGCGCG